>CALQFT020000069.1 GCA_943329925.2 Opitutus sp. GAS368 | reverse complement strand
TCGGCGCAATTTCTAGAGTGGACGACCGTACTGTGGAGATACGGGATAGTTTTTTGGAGACTTACCGGGAGAATGGAGGGCTTGATCTATCCATTGAGATGCCCAAGGCGAAGCTGGACCGTTTTACTCGGGTGCTTGCTTCTAAAACGCCTGTAGTGATCCGGCGCGAGGAGTTCGAGCTCAAGGGGGCCACGATGGAGTTTAACACGCTGACGCGCGAAGGCGGGCTGGGTGGGGCGGTGGAGATGGTGATTTACAACGGGGTTAGCGTGGCGCCTGAGGTGGAGGCCCCAGTTGAAAAAAAACAAAAACGCTAGTGGACATGGGGGGCTTTTTGGACGACTGGAAACAGGGGGACGTCATGCGGTTAGGGTTGTTTTTTTTGAAATTCAGTCGGGATTCGTTCCATTGGAATTCGTTTTGATAAACGGATTCTCTTGCGATTGGAGTTCTCTTTGGGGAAGTTTCTCAGCGCTGCTTTGTTTTGGTCACAGAATTGGTATTGAGAACAAAGCAAGTGCCTGTCTTTGGAGGTGTTGATTTGGATAGAACTATGAAGCATTTTCGAACTTATTCTCGCTTTCTGATTCCGTTGTTGTCGGCGCTTGTAGGACAGCCCCTTTGGGTTGCGACTGCGTGGTGTCAGGATTTGCGAGGGGAATTAAGCGGTGCTCAGGGCAGTCGCGCGCTTAAAACTTCCTCGCAAGCTTCGGGTGTTTCCCAAGTCCAAGTGGCCGCGGTTTCCCCAGTTTCCCCAGTTTCTTCAGTTCCCCAAGTGGCCGCTAATGAAAATACCGGTTCGCAGACTGCGGTAGGAGCTGGGACGTCTGTACAAACGGTAACCACCATAAGCTCCAAGAAAGGGGCTTATCTGGATTCCAAGGCTTATATGGCGACTTTTAACGGAAGCGTTAGTGTCGTGGATGCTCGTTTCTCGCTCACATGCGATAAGCTGACCGCCTTTTTTGTGCGCCCCAGCGTGGAATCAGCTGGGGAAGTAAAGGCGGAGAGCGGGCGCAGTGGCTTGGATAAAGCTGAGGCGGAAGGGGATGTGATTATCATCCAAGACAAAGTTGGGGATAAAGGAGAGGTGGAGAGGAGTCTGGCCCGGGCACAAAAAGCGGTGTACGACTCCCAGACGGGAAACATTACGTTGTCCGGGTGGCCACAAGTAGAGCAGAAGCAAAACGTTACAATGGCCGCCGAGGAGAGTACTGTTATAATTTTAAACCGAAAAGGGAAGTTGGAAGTACTTGGGCATTCGAAGTCTATCTTGCGTAATGCCAGCATGAACGATGGCCATTGAACATTCATCCGGAGTGATATCTGAAGGGATATCTAGCGCTGCTTTTTCCAGCAATACAGCTATGGGGAATCCACTGTTACGAACGCAACGGTTGTTAAAGATCTATGGGCGTCGTGCGGTTGTGAATGGCGTGGATATCGAATTATCCAAGGGGGAGATTGTGGGGTTGCTCGGGCCCAACGGGGCGGGGAAGACGACGAGTTTCTATATGATTGCCGGTTTGGTGCAGCCCGACGGTGGGACAGTAGAGTTTCTGGGAGAAGATGTTACTCAATTGCCTATGCACCGCAGGGCTCGCATGGGCATGGGGTATTTACCGCAGGAAGAATCGGTGTTTCGGAAGTTGTCAGTGGAAGACAATCTGATGGCGATTTTGGAGATGCAGCCTCTAACGAAAAAAGAACGTAAAAATCGTTGCGAAGAACTGCTAAATCAGTTTGGAATAGCATCCGTGGCTAAACAGCTCGCACTGACCTTGTCTGGCGGTGAAAAACGGCGTCTCACGATCGCACGTTCGCTGGTCACATGTCCCTCATTACTGATGTTGGACGAGCCCTTTAGCGGGGTGGATCCCATCGCCGTGGCGGACGTCCAGCAGATCATCGCCAAGCTGCGCGACGACGGCTTGGGCATCCTCATTACCGATCACAATGTGCGCGAGACACTTGCCATTGTGGACCGGGCCTACCTCATTTTTGAGGGGCGTGTGGAAACCCATGGCACCAAAGAATTTCTGGTCAACGATCCGGTGGCTCGCCGAGTGTATCTTGGAGAGGGCTTCCGTATGTAGTTGTAGTGTTAAACCCCAAAACAACAAAGGACACAGCCTCCGACCGGAAAGGAGTTTGTGCCCACCGACAAGGAAAAAAAGACCATGCAGACCGCAAATGTTAACGTTCCTGTTCGAGTGGATGCCCGTCATTTCGCCCTCACTGAGGCGATTCGACTGCATACCGTACACAAAATAGACCAGTTGCATCTGGACTATCCCCGAATCATCGAGGCGCACGTCATCCTCGATATTCAAAAGCATGGTAACCGGCATTTCGCAGAGATCATTCTGCACTGCGCGGATCACATCACCCTGGAATCCTCCGCCACGACGACGGACATTTACGTTTCCATTGATTCGGCAGCCCTCAAAATTGCGCAGCAGATGCGCAAATTCAAAACCCGGCACATGGCCGTGTATCGAAATGCGCGTCGTGCGGCTTAGTATTTTTTGACGCGCTCAAACGCTCAGGCCGCTATGCGGCATCCAGTTGCATGTAAGTGAATAACGCTTCATGTGTTTGGCTGGAAGAAAAACGGCACCTTTAGAAATGAGGGTGCCGTTTTTATGTTTTGTGCGCCCCATGCGGGGTAAATTCGGTGACAAATTTTGGTGTCACCGTAACTGAGTGGAGTCAAAGTAAGGGAAGCCTTCCCCCTCTTTCTTGTGAAAAACCTTTTTACCACCCTCCTCGTATTGCTCAGTCTTTGCCGCCTTTGCGACGCCGCGCCCGCGCCACTTTTTGATGGTCAAAGTCTAGAAGGTTGGGAGGGGGAGACGGCCAAGGTATGGAGAGTCATAGACGGGATGATTGTAGGCGGGTCGTTGGAGGGGAACCCGCAAAACGAGTTTCTGGCGACAAAGAAGAAGTATCGCAACTTTATCCTCAAGCTCGAGTATAAACTTGTTGGAAACGAAGGTTTTGTGAATAGCGGAGTGCAGTTTCGCAGTAAACGTATCCCGAATCCACCCAACGAAATTAGCGGCTATCAAGCGGACATTGGCGCCGGTTATTCAGGCTGCCTTTATGACGAATCCCGACGCAAAACAATGCTCGCTAAACCCGAAAAGGAGCTCGTCGAGTCCCTCGAAAAACCGGGGGAATGGAATCGGTACGAAATCCGCGCGGAGGAGCAGCGCATTCAGCTTTTCCTCAATGGGACGCGAACGGTGGATTTTACGGAGCGCGAGCCTGGAATGGAAATGACTGGGGTCATAGCGCTCCAGATTCATGGAAAATGTAAGGCGCAGGTGAGCTTCCGCAACATCCTCATCGAGGCGCTTCCCGATGCTTTGGTGCCTGATGAAAAGCAGGTGTTGGAACGTTTTGGCGGAGGGGAGTCAACTCGGGTATCGGCGCTGGCACCTTTTAAGAATGGCCGTTTTGCTCCTGACACGGATGAGGTGATCGTATTTGTGGGACAAACTAATCTGGTCCGGGAGCAGAAGTCAGGGGAGTTAGAATCGCAGCTTGTCTCTGGGTTTGTGAGTCAAAGGCCCCGTTTTCGTTCGATGGCGTGGGAGGGGGACACTGTTTACGAACAGTGGCGTGACTTGAATTTCGGGCCTTGGAAGGGCCAGTTGGACGCAGTGGGTGCCGGGACGGTTTTCCTGCAATTTGGTCAAATGGAGGCATTTGATGGAATACCAAAGCTGCCCCAATTCACCGCGGCGTATCACCGTTTGCTCGACCAGTTTACGGCATGCACGCCGCGTCTGGTCCTGCTATCGCCGATGCCATTTGAGCGCTCAAAGGCGTCTCATTCGCCTGACCTTACCCTGCGGAATACCGACGCTAGGGCATACGCCGAGGCCGTTCGCACCGTCGCGCAGCAACGTGGGCTGTTGTACGTGGACTTGTTTACCCCGCTTTCCCAACGGCCTGCAAGCGCGCCGCGGCTCACGGACAACGGAGTGCATCTCAATGCCCACGGCCTGCGCGAGGTGGCCGGAATCATCGCTCGGCAACTCGGCGCGGCTCCGAGTTTGCCTGGCGCACAGGCGGCCCTTCGTGAGGCCATTGTTGAAAAAAATCGTCTCTGGTCCGATTGTTGGCGCCCGGCGAACTGGTCGTTTGTGTATGGCGACCGCGTCACACAGATGTTTGGCAAGCCGTCACAGACATCGCCTTCGCTGCGGGAAAGTTTTGAGGCGCACAAGCCGTTGATTGCCCGATGGGACTCGCATATAGCGGCCCTTGCCCGAGGGGAAGCCAGCGCGCCGATTGCTCCTGCGACTCTGCCGCCGCCCCCGACTGCCAGCATTCAACCGCTCACCCCGGAGCAGGAGTTGGCGACTTTTACACTCGCCGAGGGTTATGAAATAAATCTGTTTGCCTCCGAAGACTTGGGCGTGGCCAAACCCACCCAGATGTCTTGGGACGAACATGGTCGGCTCTATGTTGCGTGTTCATCCACCTATCCACAGGCGGTTCCCGGGGTGAAGCCTTCCGACTACATCCTAGTTTTGGAAGACACCAAAGGTACGGGGCGGGCTGACAAATCGCACAAGTTTGCCGAAGGACTCACGATGGTGCAGGGCCTTGAGCCGGGAGCTGGGGGCCTTTATGTCTGCGATTTTGACCAACTCCTCCACCTTCGCGACACTGACGGAGACGGCAAGGCCGATGAAAAAAAAGTGCTCTTTTCGGGGTTTGGCATCGGGGACACCCACCAGCTGATCAACTCCATTTCCCACGGGCCTGATGGCAGCCTCTGGTTCACGCAAGGACTCCACGCTTTTTCACGCGTTGAAACTCCTTGGGGCCTTGCTCGCTTGGAAAAAGCGGGCCTCTGGCAGCTGAACCCCCGCACCGAGCAGATGCGGGGCTTCTTCAATGGCGCCAAGGCTGGCCACAATTGTTGGGGGGTGGCTTTTGATGATTACAATCAGGTCTTCCACAAAAGCGGCGACCGTCCAGACGGCTATTACAGCGTGCCGGGGCTCACGCGGGTGAGCGACCCTGAGGAATATCACTCTGTGGGAGCGCTTTTTATGACCAGCCCCAAGACGACGGCGCTGGAAATCATCGGCACCAAGGCTCTGCCTGAGGACATTCAGGGTTGCGCATTAATTGCCGGGTATTTCGGAAGCGTGGTGGAGCTTCACCGTTTTCTTGACGAGGGGGCCGGATTCAAGACCGAGCAACTGCCCAAGTTGTTGCGGTGTTCTGACCCGTCGTTTAGGCCCGTGGACGTCAGCGTTGGGCCGGATGGCGCCATATACATTGCGGACTGGTTTAACCCAGTGATCGGCCATTATCAGGCGAGTTACGCCGATCCTCGCCGCGATCGGACTCACGGCCGCATTTGGCGCATCACCGCCAAGGGACGGCCCTTGGTGAAGCAGCCGAATCTCGCCTCGATGCAACCCTCAGAATTACTCGAGCAACTGCGCTCGCCTGAGCGCTGGACCCGCCAGCAGGCCAAGAGGCTTCTTTTTGACGGGGCGCCCGAAGCGGTGTTGGCGGCGGCGGATGCCTTTGTGGTGGGCACTCAAGATGAACGACTGCTGCTGGAAGTGATCGGCGTATTTCAAGCGCATCAGGCACCTCGCCCGAAGTTGCTCGCCCGGTTGTTGAACGCAGAGGACCCCCGTGTGAGGGCGTACGGCGCGCGTGTGGTGGGAGATTGGCAGGCGGCGTTGCCCGATGTGCTGGCTTTGTTGGAGAAGGCGATTCACGACAACCATCCGCGAGTGCGGCTGGAGGCAGTGGTGGCGGCGAGTTACGTGCCGAAGTCCGCAAGCGTAGAGGTGGCGGTGCAGGCTCTGGATTTTCCGCGCGACAAGTTTGTGGACTATGCGCTCAAGCAAAGCGTGCGCAGCCTGCTTCCATTTTGGGAGCCGCCGGTTGGGACAACGCAGTTGGCGGCGTTCCATGGCAACGCCGTACAGGCTGACTATGTGCGGCAACTCTTGGCGGCCAAGCCAGAGATTATCCACCCTGGTCAAACCGTTTACGACGGTCTTTGCCTCACCTGTCATCAACCCGGTGGGAAGGGGCTCCCCGGCGTGTATCCTCCTTTGGAGGGCAGCGAATGGGTCGCTGGCGACCCGGGCAAACTGATTAAAATTTTACTCCACGGGATGGCGGGCCCTATTCAAGTCGCCGGACAAACTTACGGGGTGGCCGTGCCGCTCCCCATGCCGCCGATGGGACTTGATGATCAGCAGTTGGCTGACGTGCTGACGTATGTGCGCGGAAATTTCGGCCACAAAGCCGCTGCCATCACTGCGCAGGAAGTCAAAACTGTGCGACAGGCTACCGTGGAACGAACGGGCTTCTGGACGACTGCGGATTTGGAAAAATAGGGGCTTCCCGAGTGGGTGCGGGGGCTTTGGGAAATGGTCGTTTTTTCAGCGTTTTGCCTTTATTGGGGGCAGGTGTCAGCCTCAGAGTGATCTCGTTAAACACCCCAGCACCAACACAGACCAGGAAGCCGTGGAGACCGTTCAGGCGACTCAAGCCAGACTGCAACATCTCCGGGATTCGCATCTTCGTAGCGTGCTCAAAGCCGTCAGCTGGAGGGTGATCGGCACCCTTGATACGATTCTGATCTCCTACCTATGGACCGGCCAGATAGGGAAGGCGATCGTTATCGGCGGCACGGAAGTACTGACCAAAATCGGTCTTTATTATTTGCACGAACGTATTTGGGCGAGAATTCCACTCGGTACAGTGCGTCGTTTCAGCCTCTTTTCAGAAGGTAAACCCGAGAAAGAGGGCCCGTTAATCGACTCCAATCTTCGGAGTCTACTCAAGGCAGTCAGTTGGCGAATTATCGGCTCTATCGACACCATTCTGGTCTCCTATTACTGGACCGAGAATATGAGCAAAGCCCTGGTGATCGGAAGCACCGATGTCGTTACCAAGATTGGGTTGTATTACCTTCATGAACGCGCATGGGCCCGTATTCCACTGGGAACCGTCCGCCGAATCTTCCGCCCTGAGGATTCGCCTCAGCCTCAGTAACTCGGTGCCTTGGCGAAACCAGTCAGCGCGAAAACAAGGGAAAGAATAAAAATGGGACGTGTCATGGGGAAGGAAATGGGACGAATCAGCAAACTCTTACACGCCAGGAGGAGCGAGTTTAGACGATCGCTTTGGCAGAGGTCGTGTTCACGCTCTGTCCCGCCGTCTGGAGCGCTCGATCCATTTGTAGGCGTGCTTGGCGTTGAGCGAACAAAACTTGCGGGTCGCTGCATCGCCTTTTTCAAATGCGTACTCCAGAGCGAGGCGTTGCTGGGTGACATAGTCGCTCGCTTTTTCAGACACCGGCCAGTCGCTGCCGTAAATGACGCGATCGTCTCCAAATGCATTCCAAATTACGTCAATGTAGGGGCGGTAAAAGGTGGGATCCGCGGGCGGTTGTCGTCCGTCTTTCATCGCGCATTCAAGTAAGGCGGAGATCTTGATGAAGATATTGGGGTAAAGCGCCGCCGCTTCGAGGCCCCTGCGCCAAGCTGTAGCGGGTCCTTCGGGGGCGACTTCCGTGCTGCCCAAATGATTGAGGACGATCCGGAGCGGCGGTAGTTTTTTCGCTAAATCGGCGGCCAGACCGGCGGAATCTCTTCCATTGATGTCCAAAGATAAATCCAGATCCGCCATCAATTTGAAGTCCTCGAGTTGCCCCCGCAGCAACATCTCCCTAAGCAGGTCGGCTGATACTCGGATGCCACGAAAAAGCCGATTCGCAGCAAAACGGCGCAGATTGGCGCTGAAATCGGAGTCGCCCGGGTTCAGGTGTCCCACGATCCCAACGATGAAGGGATCCTCTTGGGCAAGTTCAAGCAACCACGCATTATCCTCCACCCAGGAGCTGGCTTCCACAATGACCGTACCGGTGACGGGACGGAATTGAGGCAACGCCTTGAGGTGCTTTGGAAGGACGCTTCGGTAGAGGGAGGTGCCTTCCGTCGGCCATGGCACTCCCTGTGGGCGGGCCGGATCATAAAAATGAGTGTGGCAATCAATGATATCGAGGGCTGGGGGGGCTGCGTTGGCGGCCTCCCACGGAACCGTTGCCCCCACCAGTGCCAGACCCTGAGCCGCTAAAAATCCGCGGCGGTCAATTAAGTCGGGCGAGTCCATGGGTTATACCGCTTTTGCCGGAAGCAGTTCGTCGATGCTGTCGCCGAAGGGCAGGATGGACATGGGGCGCCCTTGATGATCGAGGAAGCTGCGGCCGGAATCGATGCCGAGGTGTTGGTACACCGTCGCCCAAAGGTCGTTGGGGGAAAGCGGCCTCTCGACGGGGTATTCGCCTCGGCTGTTGGTTGCTCCGATGATCTGGCCTGTGCGCATTCCTCCTCCCGCGACGATCATCGACATTGCCTTGGACCAGTGGTCGCGTCCCGGTTGGGTGATTTTGTTGGCGGTACCAACCGCGGTGCTGATTTTCGGAGTCCGCCCGAATTCGCCTGTCACCACGAGCAAGGTGCGCCGGTCTAAGCCGCGTGCATAAAGGTCTTCTATGAGGGCGGAAACCGCTTGATCGTAGGCTGGGAAGCGCCAGCGTGCGTCGTTGAAAATATTGCAATTCACCGCGTGGCTGTCCCAGTTGTAGACGCAATCCGCAGGCTGGGGTTTGCCAGGAAATGGATTTTCCCAGACCATTTCGACGAACCGGCAACCGGCTTCCACCAACCGGCGCGCCATGAGCCCGCGCTGCCCGTAAGCGTGCATGCCGTAACGTTCGCGCACCCGTGGCGGCTCCTTGCTCAGGTCAAAGGCGTCCCGCACCTTGGCGCTGGTGAGCATCTGGTAGGCGTTCTGGTTGAAGCTGTCCATGGCTGTGAGAACGCCGCTTTGATCCATGTTTCGATTAAAATTATCGAGACCGCGCCGGAGCGCCATGCGGTCCTCTAAACGGGTTTCCATTTCGCGGGAGATCCCGAGGTTTTGGACCTTGAAGGTCTTGTCGCTGGGATCACCCGAGACGATGAACGGAGTGTTTGCACCTCCGAGATAGGCAGGGCCGTTTGCGAAAACATCTAGTCCGCTGCGTCCGGTATCCGCGCCGAAAACTACCGGTGGCATTCCTTCCTTAAACCCGCCGTTTTCGGTCAGACACTTGAAAATGATGCTCGTGACCGCTGGGGCATCGTTGACGGTCCCCACCGGAGTGGCAGGGATGCGGCCTGTGAGAAAGCGTTTGTGGCCTCCGCCGTGATCCGAGAAATCGTGGCTTACCGAGCGGATGATATTGAACTTGTCGGCTATCTTGGCCTGAAGCGGGAGCAACTCACAGATTTCCATCCCCGACACATTGGTTTTGATGGGTTTAAAAATCCCCCGGTATTCCACCGGCGCGTCCGGCTTCATGTCGTAGGTTTCCATGTGCGGGGGACCGCCCGGAAGCCAGATGAAGATCACCGAGGTGTCTGAGGAAACACTCGGGAGCACGGGCGTGGCGGCGGCTTGGAGCCGAAGCGAATCCGCCAGAGTCATGCCTAGCATGGAAAGGCCGCCGAATTGGAGGAAGCTGCGGCGCGAAATCGGTCCGGGGCAGAAGTTGGATTTCATAGTAGGGACTTGGAACAGGCTAGTGTGAAGCGGGCGGGTTTGGGAGCTGAAAATAAGAGGGTTATGATGGGAGGGGGAATCTTGTCGCAGCAGCGGTTCTCAGCGCATCCATTCGGCGAGTATTTTCCCCTCTTTATTGAGCACTCGCAGGGCGCCAGCGGCGTCTCCCACCAACTGTGTTTTTCCATCGGGTGCGACGGCTGCGGCGGTGATGAACTTTGAGAATCCCTCGGTTTTGGCACGGATCTCGGTGCCGCTATCCTTGAAGACTCGCACCAAGGGGGTTCCGCTGGTGGCGAGCAATTCGTCTCCCAATCCTAGATAAAATACATGGTTCACTTCCTTGGTGAATCCGGTGACGCTGGCAATAACGTCTGAGTTTTGGACATCCCAAGTCTTGACTACGTTGTCGGCTCCCGCGCTGGCGAGTCGCCGGGCATCAGCGCGAAAGTTCACCGCGAGGACGTGGTTGCCATGGGCTTCCAAGTTGCGGAACATTTTACCCGAGGCAACCTCCCAGACGCGCACTGCCCGGTCGGCCGAACCGCTGGCGAGCCACTTGCCGTCTCTGGAAAAATTCAGCGAGAGGACTGCGTCTTTGTGGGGCTTTGGCAATTCTTGCAAAAGCGCCCCGGTGAGCGGTTCCCAAAGTTTGATTTCACCACTGCGCGAAGGTTCGCCGCTGCCGGTAGCCAGCACTTTTCCGTCGGGAGAAAATGCTAGGGCGTTGACCCTCGCGGCAATCGGTGAGTCCGCCTTTCGGGCGTTGCCGATGGTGCGCGCCAGTTCCCATTGGGGCTGCAGGTCGGTATCCGCGAGGGGCGCTCCTGTGTTGCCGTGCCAGGCGCGGACCCTTCCGTCTGTGTGCTTCGTGAAGATGGCGGTGCCGTCGGAGTGGAAGGCAACGGCTTCTGCGGGTGGCAACTGGTATTGTTGGGCGGCTCGGGCGGCCTCCGTATTTTTGATCTCAGCCTGAGCAAGGACCGCCTTGGCGGTTTCGAGTGCGGGGGTTTGCTTCTCCTGATCCTTTTTAAATTGAGCCAGCACTGTGGCAAAATTTGCGACATTAACCTCGAGTGTCTTGGCGCTGGAAAGCGCCCCTGCAGCTTCCCCTAGTGCCTTGATGGACTCGCTGTAGAGCTTTTGTTTTGCATCGAGGGCTTCCTTTGCGGTCTTCAAGGCGGCCTCTGCGGCCAACCGGTCGTCGGTCGCTTTCTTTGCTGCGGCTTTGGTCGCCTCCTGAGAAGTTGATGCCTCGGACTTGGGTTCGGGCGAAGGCGTGGGCTTGGACGCCTCAGCCGTTTTGAGCGCGGCGGCGCCTTCCAACTCGATTTTTTTTGCCAAGTCCAGCTTTCCAGTCTCAGCCATGAACGTATCGTCGCCCGCGTCTCGTTCCATCAACAGGGCATCGCGTTTTGCCGTCGCCTCGGCGATCGCTTTTTCCATGTCCGCTCTTTTGGGTAGAAGCGCCGTGTGTTCCTTGGTGGCTTTCTCCAGATCTGTGGTGATTTTGCCCACACGTTCGATGGTGGCTTTGAGCTCGGCTTCGAGGAAATCCAGTTCGAATTTAGCGCCCGCAAACTCCATTTCGGCTGCCGCTACTGCATCCAGAAGGGCTCGGTCTCCCTGGAGTTTTGCGATTTGTTTTTTGGAGGAGGTCTCCGTCAGTTGCACCGTTCCGTCGGGCAGGATGGCGGCGAGGCGAGCTCCGTCGGGGCGCGTTGCGGTGGCTCCGGCCCCCTCTGGGAGGAGCGTTAAGGGGGAGCGCGTTTTGCGCCAAATCTTTACCTCGCCAAAGCTGCCGGTGGCCAACCAGTTCCCGTCCGGGCTGAAGGATGCGGCGCTGACTATGTCCGGATGCGCCACGAAACGGGCCACTTCGCGTTGCAAGGGGAGGTCGTAAACAGTCACCACGTTGCCTCGGGCCGCCGCCCCATAATGCGCGTCGGAGGTAAGGGCGAGTGCGCTTAATCCCACCACCTGGTCCGGCATCGCTTTCCACGCTACGGATTGTTTGGGGCGAGGATTGCCCGTCGCCCCCTCGTCAATCCAGCGGCGCAGCAATTCCAGTTGAGCCGAGTTCAAGTGTGGTGCTTTGGCCTTGTTGGCTTCCGGCGGCATGAAGGGCTTCTTTTTCCGAGTCGCAGTCTGGTAGATCAAACTTTCTAGCGCGTGGTTTGGGGAAAGGACTTCACCGTTGTCGCCCCCGGCCAGCATCGCCTTGGGATTTTCAAGAATGAGCCCTCCTTCGGACTTGGTTGCGTTATGGCAGGGCAGGCAACTCTGCTCCAGCATGGGCTGGATGTCCTGGGCGAAGGACACCGGTGCCGCGTGGAGGTGCGCGCAGGGCAGGCACGCTAAAAGCAGGAAAGTGCGGGGCGGGAGGGTCATTTTTTAGGGGCCTCCTTGATCGTCAAGCGAAGGGGGTTTGAGCAAAGTACGAGCGTGACATCAGCGGTCTTGCCTTTGACGTCTCGTTTCACTTTTTCCTCACCCCGAAACCACACGCTGTAAGTGCCGGGCGCGAGTTTGAGTGGCCCCAGATCCAGTTCATACTCGACGGTTGCTTCTTTGGCGGGAATTTCGGTTTCCTTGGCCTTTTCCATTCCGGCAAGTCCCATGGATTTGACCTTTACCGGCACGGGTTCCCCGCCAGAGTGGGCGACTTTGAGCCGGACTTTGAGTTTATCGGTGGGCAAGCCTTCGAGCGCATCGGACTCCACTTGAAGCGTATCGCTCAGGGGAGCATCGGCGACTACGGCCAGCGCCAATTCAGCCGCTATTCGGGAACGCGGCGGCTCGACGAACTCGCCGACGCTGCTCTCCCACACTGGCGTTGAACAAAGTGCGGTGTGCTTGCATTCCGAACCTCCGATGGTACTCCGGCCCGTCACTTGAATGGCGCCGATCCACGCCGCGGCGCTTTCCGTCGCACGCAGAAGGAGAACGCCTTCGTTTTGTTTCGGGCCAATGACGGTGGAATCGGCCGTAACTCCGGGGGGAAGCCCCTCCGCCCCGATTACAATTGAGCCGTCAAATCCGTCTCGGCGAGCGGTCAAAACGCGCACAGGCAACACCTGACCTGGCCTGATATTGGCCGCGCGCACTTGAATGGTGGCGCCTGTAAAGTCTTTGAAAGCCTTGTTCGGGGTGGAGGGTAAAACAGCGCTTACGAGCGCGAAATCGGGGGAAGCCTTCCTCACACTCAACTTGTAGCGACGGCCGTGAGCGGCTTCGGATGTGTTGTTCTGATCACGCACGGTCAATCGGTAGTGGCCGTCTTCCTTTGCTTCAAAACGGCCAGTAGGATCGAAATGCTGCCCGTTGAAGTCGGGATCCCCGGAGAAAAACGGCGCATCGTCAAAAACAAGGGCGTCCTGGGGTGTTTGCTTTCCGTCTTTGTCGGCAACGAGTCTTTCCACCAGAAGGCGCGGGTGTGTGGGACATCCCAACCGGTGGGAGAAAATCTCCATCCACCAAACGTCTCCCTTTTTCGCTTCGAACTCAAAGCGGTCAGCATGGCGCGCTGGGTAAAATTCGCCGGAGGTCTCCAGCGGCAGGCTGACTTCCTTTGGTTTGCCGGCTTCGTTGGGCGTATCTCCAGCCTTACTTTGTTGGGAGGGTGGCCAGAACAATGGGCCGTTCACGGCAACGGCCGGGGGCAACGCCTCAGGCGCACCTGCGTAAAGTCGGAAGAAGTATTCGTTCCCCCCGTTGTTGATAAAGTCCCGCAACGTGACAAAAAACGGGGCATCGGAATCAGGGGTCCATTGGAGGGGCTTGTTGCGCACGCGCGTCAATTCCCGGCCATTGGCATCGAGGAGCGTGAGGGCGGGTTCCAGTCGGGAATCCAGCGCCCCAGCGTGACAGTCAAGGAGGAGCGGCTTGCCCTGCATTCCTTGGATTTTGAACCAAAGTACGCCCTGTTTGGGCACCACCCCTCGAATGACCAAGGGAAAACTCAGCTCCTGCGCGGTCTCCTTGCTGGTGGCTTTTTGGGAAAGATCCGCCTCGGGCAGATTGCTCACCTCAAAACGCCGTGGATTGGAAACGCCGTACTTGCCCGCAAGGCGAACGTCATAGCGCCCAGCCAAGAGCTCAGGCCCGACCTCCACGGACCATTTTTGGGAATCCTTCGCGTCCTTTTTGGCGACGAAACCCGGCGAGGAAAATCGCAGTTCGGAGTCCTCCAAATCAATGCCTGTGGCCGAAATGACGACAGTTTCCCCAACCCGCCCGCCGCAACTCGAGAGGACGGTGAGCCTGGGCTCGGGCAGTTGAGCGAAGGCGGCTCCTGTGAACAGGAGCGCGAAAATAGGAAGGACGGGGCGTTTCACGGTTAGTGATTTAACAAAAATTCGCCGCTGCTGAGCGTTGCCCACAAAATGTCTTCCCAAGCGTTTTGGAGTGCGAGAACAGGGTCTTTGGCCGTGTTTGCCGCCCGCAGATGTTTGAGTGCGACCTCCTTTTCAGCGTCTGCGGGAGGTCTTGCGAAGGCCATGAGGTAGAGCTCTTCCAACTTGGACGCCTCATCCCGCGTCGTGTCTTTTGCAAATTTGCGGGCGGTTCCGGGGTTGGAACCCAGCTTGCTCTGAATCTGGTCGGACGTGGCCATCAGGAGGCTTTGTCCCAAACTCGCCATGCTCTGGCGCTCGCACGTGCAAGCCGTGGAGGAATCCGGACGGCCGAATTCCCTCAGAATTCCCCCAGTGTTGTATGAACTGTCCGGCAACTGGACGGCTCGGGTAGCGGCGGGCTGGTTAGCCCAGTTATCAGTGGTGCCGGTGACGGTATTGACCGCGTCGAGCAACTGTTCTGCGGAAAGGCGCCGTGAATAGTAGCGGGAGAAATACTGGCCGTCCTCTTCGTTGTATTGGTTCGGAGAGGAGTCGAGTTGGTAGGTGCTTGAGTTGGTGAGGGTGCGCAGCAGGGCTTTTAGATCAAAACCACTGCGGCTAAAGTCTGCGGCCAGAGCCTCCAGTAGTTCGGGGTGGGAGGGCGGATTGGTGTCGCGCATGTCGTCCTCGGGGTCCACGAGGCCCCTGTTGAACAGAATCTTCCAGTACCGATTAACAAGTGCCCTTGCGAAAAAAGGGTTGGATTTTTGCACCAACCACTCGGCGAGGGCTGCTCTGGCGTCATCATCTGGGGAGAGGGGCGGCGCCGGAGTGCCGATGGCTGCCGGAAGTACTTTTTCGCCGGTCTTTTTATGGGTCGCGCTCGGCGCGGTCCGCTTGAGGGCTATTAGAAATTCGCCCATTTGGTTGAGTGATGGAGTTCTGTCGATTTGGGAGAAATAAGCCCCGAGCGCGTAGTAATCCTTCTGGCTCCATTGCTCGTAGGGGTGGTGGTGGCATTGGGCGCACTGGATGCGCACGCCGAGGAACAGTTGGGCGGTATCCTCGGTTTGCTGGATCTGGGTGTTGACCTGTCGGAACCAAGTCACCGGCGGGGAGTCGGCTGACTGACCGGTGGCAGTGAGCAGCTCTCGCACGAATTTGTCGTAGGGCTTGTTGTGGTAAAGGCTTTCGCGGATCCACCCATGAAAGGCAAAGTTGCCCTGTATGTGGGAGGCGTCGCGCGTGTTCGGGATGTCGCCTCGGCGATTGCGCAAAAGGGCGCTCCAGTAGTTGGCGAAGGTGTCGGCGCATTCGCCGCTCTCAAGCAGGGCGTCGATTTTTCGCGCCCGTTTGTCAGGGGATCGGTCTCCGTGAAACGCGCGCGCTTCCTCCACCGAGGGAAGCCTTCCCGCAAGATCCAACGTCACCCGACGCAGAAATGTGGTGTCGTTACAGAGGGCGGAGGGCGGCATCCCGATTTCTTTGAGCCGAGCAAAAATCGCCTTGTCGATGAAGTTGCGTTCCGGCGGCAGAGTGTCCACGGAGGCGCCCACAGGAAGCGTGGCGCGGAAAACCGAAACCTTGTCCTGATAACGCGCCATGACCGCGACGCTTCCGGGCCGGGTGCCCATGGTCACGGTGCCCGTGTGTTCCTCGATAACGGCCATGCCCTTGATGTTGGGCTCCAAAGAGGCGTAGTGGGTGATGTCGCGGGTGGATCCATCGGAAAAGCGGGCCTCTACCTTTAACTTTTGGGACTCGTTCGCCTTCAGTAGGCGAGCTTCGGGCAGCACTTTGATACCCAGTAAAACCGGGCGCGCGGGATCGGCTTGATCGTTTGGCATCCCTTGCGCGATCCAACTGCGCAAAACTTCGTAGGGAGCCGTACCCGGTTCCAGTCGGCGACCTCCACCGTGAGGGACTGTGGCTGTGCCCTTGGTTAAAAGCAGGCTTTCTTCCGGCGCGGACGGGGTGAGGCGGCGGCCCCGTTGTTCGTAGACGAGATGCTCGAAATCTTCGTCCGGCTCGAATCCGAATAAGGAGAGCTTGAAGCCGTTTTGTCCGGTAGCCTTGCCATGACAGGAGCCGCCGTTGCATCCCTGTTTCGTAAGAACTGGCACAACCTCATTCACAAAGCTCACCGGAGTGCCTTCCGGAGCAGGAGGCGCGGCGAAGAGGTTCGCGGGCGAAAAAACGCCCAAAAGACATACTGCAGCCCCGAAGCTGCGGCGAAAGAGGGAGGGGGGAACCTGATATGTGGTCATCCGTTACGGCTAGTTTTCCATGCTGGGGCGGAAGTGTTCGAACGTTCAAGCCGGCTGAGGGGACGTCACTTGGAAATTATCTGAATACATTGCTGGCTAGGGGTGTCTGATGGGGGAGGGTGGAAAGCCTCAACTTTGGTTTGCTGGCGACTGCCGCCGCCTGCACCTCAGTGTTAATCCTGCTAAACGGTAAAAATTAGGAATGGCGCCCCTGCCAGTTGGCGGTCACTGGGAGAGCGAATGTGCAGGTTAACCCAAATCTTGAAGAAAACTGGTCCCTCTCTCCCAGTGAGCCAGCAGGTGAGAATCCATCCGGATTGTGGTCCCTGCCCAGTGCGCCCTTTTGGAAAAAAAGGCATCCAGCCAAACTCAGTGCACCACACAACCAGCGTATCCTGTAACAAGCCGCGTTTGTATTGGTTCGCACAGGCAATTTGGGGTTTGAGGTGGACCCCGTTGTTCGGCCAGAAGAGCCAAAACTTAAGCTATGGTAGCTGAGGTGTTTTTTTATTTAAGCAAAGTCAGTGTTAGCGCGACGGGCACTGCTCCGTTGACTTATCAGTGGTATAAAAACGGATCTGCGATCTCAGGCGCCAATACAGCGTCTTACAGCATCGCCTCGAGTAAGTTTGCGGACTCGGGTGAATACTGGGTCGTCGTCTCAAATAATGTTTCGTCCCTCAAAAGCGCGAGTTTTAACGTATCCGTTTTAGCTGCCCCAAGCATTGTTACTCAGCCTGTGAGCCAAGCAGCATCGCTAGGTGATTCTGTAACCTTGAGTGCGGAAGTGAATGGCTCCGCACCCCTCTGGCCCTGCGTCTCAGTTTGCGATTAAAGCGGCATCCTTGTCACTGAATGTCACGACCGGCGCGTTTTCTGGGACAATTTTATCCTCGGGCTCTATCAATGGAGGGGGCTCGACGTCTCAGCAAAATCGCAGCTTCAACGGGGTGCTCATTCAGAATGGCGGCGCGGTTGGTATTGGGGTCACGGCCGACGGACT
>CALQFT020000068.1 GCA_943329925.2 Opitutus sp. GAS368 | reverse complement strand
TTCGCTGGTGTTTTGGCTTCTGTCTTTGATGTTCCAGGGAGCTTCAAAACGAGATCCACATGGTTCTCTGGGACTGCGAGATGCGACACTGTTGCCTTCAACTTTGAGAGTTCGACAGAGTTTTCCGGAAGCGGCTTGGCTTGGAATCCGGCCAGTAAATAATAATCCTGCAGAATCGTTAGATTTTTTCTGGCGCGCTTGCTCACTTTCTCCATTCCGGCAAGTGTAATGCCAATGAAGCAATACTCCCTTAGCCTGCACGGCCCCAAAGGAATATTGAGCACAGCAGATTCTGGGGAGCCCCAGTTCGTGATCGGTACAGAAGAAGCCGCCGATGTGTTCACGATTACTGGCGAAGGCGTAGCGCCCAGACACGCGCCCGACCAGCGCGCGCAACCTCAGCGGATTCCGTCTAGCCCAAGGGCGCCCTTGAACTAAGCGAGCGGAGCGAGGGCTCTGCGCGGTGGAGTTGCCGTTTAAGGAGACCGGTCTCCCATTTCACAAGTGCGGCAGGATTTCATTGCCGCGCTGTCCGCTTACTAAGGCAACAGATCGGGGCGCATCCGGCGTGTTTTATCCAGCGCCTGCTCGCGCCGCCACTGGGCAATAGCGGCATGGTTGCCGGAAAGTAAAACGTCAGGAACGCGCTTCCCCTGAAATTCCACCGGACGGGTGAACTGGGGAAATTCCAACAACCCAGCGGCGAAGGAATCCTCCACGGCTGAGACTTCGTCACCAAGGACTTCTGGCAGCAATCGCACTATTGCATCCACCATGACGGCCGCAGCCAAAGCACCGTTAGTCAGCACGTAATCGCCAATGGACCACTCCTCGTCCACTACCAGATCGATTACGCGCTGGTCTATCCCCTCGTAATGGCCGCATACGAAAATAAGATGCCTGTATTCGGTGGCAAAACGCTGCGCGACAGCCTGCTTAAACTGAAACCCTGCCGGGGATAGCAAAATAACCCGCGCCTCACGGGAACGCAGCGCCTCCACAGCAGCAAAGAGGGGCTCGCATTTGAGTACCATCCCCTGCCCGCCTCCGTAGGGCGTGTCGTCTGTGGTGCGGTGTTTGTCGGCAGCCCAATCCCGCAGATTGTGAGAGTGGATTTCCACCAAACCGCGCTGTTGGGCCCTGCCCATAATGCTTTCACCCAGAGCAGCCTCCGCAATTTTAGGGAACAGGGAAAGTATATCGATACGCATAGAGCGAAAAAAGAAGACAGGCGAAGCGCTACTTGGACTTCAGGCGGTCGTTGAGGGAAAAAAGGGCATCCTGAAACCGTTGCAAATCAGCCAACACCTTCGGGCAGCGATCCAAAACAGCCCCGCCCAAGCGCTTAAAGTTCTCCGGATTGATGGCGCCCAACTCCGCCAACCCCAGCAGCACAGTAAAGACGTTATTAAGGTCATGACGCGTATCCCGAAACTGGTCGCAAAGACGCTGCACCGCCTCCGCCGTGTCGGGGCTGGAATCTTCAGGGGCGTTCGGCGCCGGATCGAAAGGGGAAGCATTCATCGAGAGGTGGTATTCAGCGGTTTGGCAATCAGTTTGGCACCGGCGCGCAGGGGGAGCGCAGGGGGAGCGCATAGGTCACAACGGAATTCAAACTGGAGCAGCGGGGAAAAGCGTGCTCTTTTAGGTTATTAGTCCTAATCCACTGTACCCGCATGGCTAGAGAAAGCATCCGAATACTCGGAGCCCGCCAGCATAATCTCAAGAACCTCTCCCTGGAAATTCCAAGGGAGCGCTTGGTCGTGATTACAGGGCTGAGCGGATCGGGAAAGAGTTCGCTGGCCTTCGACACGCTCTACGCCGAAGGGCAGCGGCGTTATGTGGAGAGCCTTTCGGCTTATGCACGCCAGTTTTTGGACCAACTGCAAAAGCCTGAGGTGGACTTTATTGAGGGACTTTCTCCTGCCATCGCCATCGAACAGCGCACTTCCGGCGGCAGCCCCCGCTCGACCATCGCCACGCAGACGGAAATTTACGATTATCTACGTCTGCTTTTCGCCTCCGCCGGCCAACCCCACGACCCTGTTTCCGGAGAACCCGTACGCCGCCTCACCGCACAGCAAATCGTCGACCAACTGCTGGCTTTCCCCCCCGAAAGCCGGCTCATCCTGCTAGCCCCCGTAGTCGCCCAACAAGAGGGCGAATTTCGCGACGTGCTCGAACGCCTCAAGCGCGACGGATTTCTGCGCGCGCGCATCGACGGCCAAATCGTGGAACTTTCCGGCCCCCCGCCCGTGACGAAACTGGCGGCTGGCATCTCGCATTCCATCGAGGTGGTGGTGGACCGCCTGATTTTGAAGGAAGGCGTCCGCCCGCGGCTCGCCGAATCCGTGGATCTCGCCCTCAAACTCGGCCGCAACCGGCTGCTTGTTTTACTCCAAAACTCCTCCGGCGAAGCAGGCGGACTGCAAACTTTTTCAACCGCTTACGCCAATCCAAACACCGGCTTTGAAATGCCGGAACTTACTCCGAAACATTTCTCCTTCAACAGCCACGTCGGTGCATGTCCGGTATGTCAGGGGTTGGGGACACGCCTCAAAATCGACCCGGATCTCGTCGTGCCAGACACCGACAAAACTCTCGCGGGAGGTGCCATCGCACCCTGGGCAAAAGCGAGCAAAGCCTTGGAACCCTTCTACAAAGCCCTTCTGGAAAAACTTGCCGCCCAATACAAGGTTTCCCTCGAAATCCCCTGGTGCCTACTGCCGGAGACGTTTCGCAGCGTCCTTCTCGAAGGCTCCGGCGAGCGGGCGCTTTCCCTTCCCTCACTGGAACCGGGCCGCGCAGCCAAGCGCCCCTTCGAAGGCGTGCTGAACCAACTCCAAGTTCTTTTCGAAGCCACAGAAAGCGAGGCGGGCCGCCAGCGCCTGCGACAATTCATGGCACTCCAACCCTGTCCCGCCTGCCGGGGAGCTCGCCTGCGCCCGGAACTGCTCGCGGTAAAACTCAGCGCCCAATTGGACGGAAAAACAACGCAGCTGGGCATTGCGGCATTTTGCGCAAAAACAATCCAGTACGCCCAATCCTTTGTTCAGGGTCTGGTGTTGGATGAATCCTTGGCGTTTGTCACCTCGGAGGTACGCCGCGAATTGTCCAACCGCCTGCGTTTTCTAAACGAAGTCGGCTTGGGTTACCTCAATCTCGACCGCCAAAGCAGCTCCCTTTCCGGTGGCGAATCCCAGCGTATCCGCCTCGCCACCCAGATCGGCTCCGGCTTGGCAGGCTGCCTTTACGTCCTCGACGAACCCAGTATCGGACTGCACCAACGCGACAACGACCGCCTCATTGAGACGCTGCGCCGCCTACGCGACTTGGGCAACTCCGTCATCGTCGTCGAACATGACGAAGACACCATCCGCGCGGCGGACTACGTCGTGGACATGGGCCCCGGAGCGGGAGTGCGCGGCGGCCATATCGTCGCGGCCGGAACGCCCGCCGAGATCGCCGCAGCCCCGGAGTCGCTCACCGGCCAGTACCTTTCCGGCAAAGCGCGCATCCCGATTCCCAAAAACCGGACGCGCCCCACCCCACCACGCTCCCACATGGAACTCACCCACCAGTCGCCGGGTTGGCTGAGCCTTCTTAACGTCACCGAAAACAACCTGCGCGGCGTAGACGCCCACTTCCCGCTGGGCTGCATGACTTGCGTCACCGGCGTGTCAGGGTCGGGAAAATCCACCTTGGTCGATGACGTGTTACGGCGCGCCTTGTCGCGCAAATTGCATCGTTCCAAGGAAAAGCCGGGCTCCTACGCGCACCTGCGCGGGATAGAGCAGGTGGACAAGGTCATTGTCATCGATCAGGCCCCCATAGGCCGCACACCACGCTCCAACCCGGTGACTTACGTTGGCGCCTTCACTCCCATACGCGAACTCTTCGCCAGCCTGCCTGCCTCCCGGGTACGGGGTTACGACGGAGGCCGGTTTTCTTTCAATGTGAAGGGCGGCCGTTGCGAGGCTTGCGAAGGTGACGGCGTCAAACGCATCGAAATGCACTTTCTCGCCGACGTTTTTGTCGAGTGCGAGTTGTGTCACGGCCGCCGTTACAACCGCGAAACCCTGGAAGTCACCTACAAAGGAAACAACATCGCCGACATTCTGGACATGACCGTCGATGACGCCCACCGCTTCTTCCGCAATGTGCCGCAAGTTGCCGACAAACTGCTCGCCTTAGAGGACGTCGGGCTCGGTTATGTGCGCCTCGGCCAGTCCGGCGCGACGCTTTCTGGCGGCGAGGCCCAGCGCATCAAACTCGCCGCTGAACTCGCACGGAAGGCAACAGGGCAGACTGTTTACGTCCTGGACGAGCCCACCACCGGGCTGCATTTCGCAGATATCCACAAGCTCTTGGAGGTTCTTTTCAAACTACGCGACGCCGGCAACACCCTCATTATCATCGAGCACAATTTAGAAGTCATTAAGTGCGCCGACTGGATCCTAGACCTCGGGCCCGAAGGCGGCGGCGCCGGTGGCCAAATTGTGGTGGAAGGCACTCCGGAAATGGTGGCGCAATGTTCGCTATCGCACACGGGTCGCTACCTCGCCAAAGTACTAACCCTACACGCCTAAATTACCCGTGAAGGCCTCCTTTTTCAAAACCCGTTTTCGCATGCCAAACACCAGCCTTCGCTTGATGGCCGGTTTGTGGAGCTGCGTAGCGGCATCGACGGCCGCCGTCGGGGCGAAAGACATCGACGGAGAGCTGGCAACAGCCCGGGTGGCCCTCTCCAAAAGCGAGACGCACCGGGCCATTGGCATTCTGGAAACCGCGCTCAAAGAAGCCCCCGCCACGGACGAAGCGTTTAACCCGCTGCGTGTTCTACTTGCGCAGGCGTACTTGCGCGAAGGCCGAGGCGAACCGGTGGAGGCGTTGCTTCGGGGGCTGGAGCGACAACCAGAAGCCGCCCTTTGCCTGGCACAGGTGGCGCTGCAAAACGAGCGCTGGAGCGCGGCGGCGACGCAATTTGCCAAGGCCAGGGAACTCGGCGCCGACCCAGTGGCCTGCGCCTTAGGGCGCGCGCAGGCGTTGCCGCAACTGGAACGGGGAGCAGAGGCAGAAGCGGAATTGCGCACACTGGAAGAGAAAGCACTGGGGGGAAACGCAGTGCGTCTGGCGCTGTCCGGGGTGCTTTTAGAGCGGGGATCAGCGGAGGAGGCTCGCGCCGTATTAGGGCGGGTCGCGCAACCGGAGGCGGCCGAGGCGCAATACGTGCAACTTTTGCGAGCGCGACTTTTGTTGCGCGACGGCCACTGGAGCGAGGCGGAGTCGGGGTTTGACGCTGTTTTGACTGGGCGCACGGCTGTTCCGAGCGAGGTGCTAGTCGGGGCGGTGCTTGGGCGGGCGGAGGCGCTCGAACAGGAACAAACACCGGCGATCGCTGCGCGAGGTCTAATGCAATTTCTACAAAACGGACGGGAGTTGCCCGGCGCGGAGCCACTTTTTCGCAAGCTGGCCGCCTTGCTGAGCGAGTCTAGGGAGCCCGCAGAGTCCGAGTTTCGCGCCTGCACCCATTCCGGTTCGCCGGGGTATCGGGCGCTGGCTCAATTTTATCTGGCTCAGTTTTATTTCCACTTGGGAAAACCAGCCAAGGCGACCGAAACACTACAGGCCTTTTGCGCTGAATTTCCAAACCACCGCCTCCGAGGAGCGGCTCTTTTGCAACGTGCCGAGCAGGCCTCGGATGCGGGGAATCATCGGGAATCCATCCGCCTGCTCACCGAGGCCCAGCAACACGCAGAGGATCCTAGTTTACAGCGCCTCCTGCAGATGCGCCACGCGTTTGCAGCCTTTCGCATGAAGGCGTTTGAACTTGCCTTGGACGGGTTCACCAAGGCGGGCGAACGCTGGCCTGAACTGCGCGTCGAAGCCTCTTACAACGCAGGACTTTGCGCCGTGCACCTGAGCAATTTTAAGCGCGCCACACAGGAATGGGAGCTTTTGAAAGCGACCCCTGAAAGCGGCGTGCTCCCTACCGAGTTGGAGCTGGAAATCGCCCTCCACCGCGCCTCCAGCGCTCAGCCTCAAGCCGACGATGCGCTGCAAGCCTTCCTCCGCAATCATCCCAAACACCCACGCGTCGGGGACGCCCGCGTCGCCCTAGCCGAACTTTGCAGCCTCGAGGCAGACCGTCCGCAAACCGGCGTGGGTCCGGGGAGTTCGCGAGCACTGCGCGAACGCGCCGCCTCGCTGCTGCGCACCGTCGCCAACGATCCTCAGTCTACCCAAGCGGCGGTGCAGGCCAAGGCCCTCGCCATCTTTTTGGCCGATGCCCCCGAGGCCCGCAATGAGCCCGAAGTACTGCAACAGGGAGAAGCTTTTGTGCGGGAATATCCAAGTTCGCCGCTACTGGGGCAGATCCGAATGAAGTTGGGGGAGGTGTATTTTCGCCGCAAGGATTACGCAAACGCAGAAGCTCATTTTGCAACTCTCGCCGCCCAACAGCCCGAGACCACGCTTGCGGAAACTGCGCTTTACCTTGCCGGACAGTGCGCTTCCAGTCTGCTCAACCCCGGCTCGGTGGATCGCGCTCTTTCTTATTGGGACAAGGTGGCCCAAGGCAACGGGGCGCTCCGGTGGAAGGCCCGCTACCAACAGGCGGCGGTGAAAAGTCGTCTCGGCGAAGAAGGCGAAGGCGCCGTTCTCTTTGATTTGATTTTAAGCGCGACTGAGGGCGCAGAGCCCGAACTGCGTGCAGCCGCGCGTTGCGGCAAGGCCGACGCCCTGCTTTCCCTGGCAAAACGCAAGGGCGAAGCGCTGGAAGCGGCGCTGACGGAGTACCGCAAACTAGCAGCCTCCGGCGTGGAGCCTGTTTGGCGAAACCAGGCACTTTACAAAGTGGGAAAGGCGCTGGAAACCAGCCAGCCGGAAGAGGCGTTAAAGGCGTTTTACACCGTTCTGGATGCCCCCGGCTCTCTAGAATCCGGTGAGTTTTTCTGGCTGCACAAGGCAGGCTTCGACGCCGCCCGCCTGCTGGAAAGTCGAAACGCGTGGCGCGATGCCGTCGCCCTGTACGAACGACTCGCCTCGCTAGGAGGGCCGCGCGGCAACGAAGCCAGTCAACGCGCCCTGCAACTGCGTTTGGAACGTTTCCTGTGGGATTGAGGCACCGCCCTGCGCTTGGTGAGGGTGGTGGTGATTTGAAGAATACGACCTTGCCAAGGGCGCCTCACTCTGTGCTTTTGAAAATTGTAGAAATACTCCACCCCCTATGAACTCTCACTCTTCGAATGACCGTGATGATGGTTTTCTCAACGACCTCTTCACGGAGTCCGGCACCACAGTCCGGCTATGTTGGCAAGTGCTGCAAGGCCTTTTGATTTTAGTTTCGTGTCTTTCGATGATTCTGGAAAACTACGAACCGTACCAAACTGGCTTCTCTGGCTTTATCATCACGCTGGAACTGATAGCCGTAGGATTCTTGACCATCGACTATCTCGGGAGCCTTTACTTCGCTCCCGAACGGATCAAATACGCGTTTGGATTTTGGGGATTGGTGGACCTTATTTCGGTCCTGCCCTTCTATCTGCTCATGTTGAACCCAACCTCAGCAGTGGCAATCAAGGCCCTGCGAACCCTGAGATTCCTCCGGGTGGTACGGCTTTGGCGACTCGCCCGTGGGGGATTCTAAAAACTCTGTGCGCCGATTGAAACATCCTCTCCTCTGGAGCGGGTGGGCTGTCGAGCGTCCCATATTTTCTTCCCTCGGCTTTGTGCCGCTCCGCGATGAAAAAAAGGCTCAGAACTGCCGGGAAAGTTTTGAGCTCCGCAGGATTTCTCGAAATACAATAGCTCCGGGAGATGGTGCGTGCCCGGTGCGGCTCAGAAGCGCCACTTGCCGTTCCACCTGCGCCCCGGCAACAGGAAGGGCGACACACCCCGCCGTCTTGACTCGGGTGGCGAGTTTTGGGAGAAGCGCCACGCCCAAACCGGCCGCTACCAAAGAGCGGATGGTTTCCAGTTCACTGCTCTCGCAAGCGATGCGCGGCTCAAACCCAGCCGCGCGACAGGCGCTCAAGGCGGTGTCTCTTGCACGGCCCTTGTACAAAATAAACGGCTTGAGCCTGAGGCTGGTGAGCTCCACATCCTGCGTTCCATCCAAAAACTCACCACGGGGGGCGAGCAGCACAAAAGGTTCACTGAATAAAAGCTCCTCCTCAAAGCCAACGCCGCCGGCCGGGAGCTGCACCGCGCCGAACTCCACCCGTCCATGCTCAACCCATTGCGAGACAGTCTCGGAGGTGCCTTCAAAAAGCGCAAGTTCCACCAAGGGATGCCGCTTGCGAAATTCCGCGATTGCCGCAGGTAGGAGGCAGGCACTCACCGAGGGGATCGCGCCAATGCTTAGCCGGCCACCCCGAAGTCCCGCAATTTCCTGCACCGCAGTTTTCGCCGCATGCGCCCGTTCCAGCAGTGCTTCAGCATGCAAGCGGAGTGTGTCACCTGCTGCGGTCAAAACACTTTCGCGATGTCCCCGGTGAAAAAGGGGCGTGCCGAGTTCGCTCTCCAGCTTGCGGATCTGCTCACTTAAAGCCGTTTGCGCCAGATTCAAGCGGGCGGCGGCGCGGGTGAAGTTACGCTGGCGGGCGGCTTCCAGGAAGTATTCGAGCTGGTAAAGTTCCATCGTTTTTTCCGGTGACAACAAGCGGAAAGCTGTGTTTTACCAGCAGGAGATTGCAGTGATACCGTCGGGAATGTCCACCACATCCCTCTTCAGCGCCCCCGTCCGACTAGGGGCCATTAAATCTTTGGCCGACTTCCGGGTAGTCTGCCAGAATCTTCGGGTTGATTTGCCCGTCGAGGAGCCTTCCTTAGGTGTCTCGCCATTGGCCGAACCCTCCCCGGTAGTGCTCAATGGAAGAAGGCCCGGCAACCGCATTGCCATTCATCCCATGGAAGGCTGGGACGCCACACACACCGGCGGCACAACCGAGGAGGTTCGCCGCCGCTGGAAGCGCTTCGGGGAAAGCGGCGCCAAGATCATCTGCGGAGGCGAAGCGATGGCAGTGCGGCCCGACGGACGTGCCAACCCCAACCAGCTTATTTTAAATGAACAAAACAAGGGCGAAATCGCCGAGCTCACCGGGATCCTTCGCGCCGCGCATGCGGAACGCTATGACACCGCTGAGGATGTGGCCATCGGCTTCCAACTGACTCATTCGGGACGCTTCTGCCGCCCCAATGAAAAGTCCCGCTGGGAATCCCGCGTCGCCTACCGGCATCCCCTGCTGGACGCCAAATTCCAGGTCAAAAGCGACGCTCAAATCCTCAGCGACGAAGAGCTCGAGCTACTCATTAGGGATTTCGTTCGCGCCGCGCGGGTGGCTTATGAAGCGGGGGCGGATTTCGTGGATATCAAACACTGCCACGGCTATCTGCTGCACGAGCTGCTCGGGGCACATACCCGCCCGGGCAAGTTCGGCGGCTCCTTCGAAAACCGCACTCGAAGCCTGCGAGAAATTGTGGCCGGCATTCGTGCTGACAACAACCCAGTGGATATCGGCGTGCGTCTGAGCATTTTTGACATGGTGCCCTTTCGCCCAAACCCCGCGACTGCAGAACCCGGAAAACCCGGAATCGGCATGCCGGAGGACTTTTCGCAGCTGCTCCCCTACCTTTACGGATTTGGGATGCGGAAGGATTTGCCCACGGAGATCGACCTCTCCGAGACACATCTTTTCGCAAAGCTTTGCGGAGACTTGGGGATCAAGGTACTCAACACCTCCGCAGGTTCTCCCTATTATAATCCGCATCTTCAGCGCCCCGCGATGTTCCCTCCCAGCGATGGATACCGTCCCGCTTACGATCCGCTCATTGATGTTGCCCGTCAAATTAACGCGGTAAAGGAGCTCAAAGCCGAAGCCCCAGAAGGCCTTTTCCTCATCGGCTCAGGGTACACTTACCTCCAGGAATTCCTCCCCGCAGTGGCGGCCGCTGTGCTGCGGCTGGGCTGGGCCGATGGCATCGGACTTGGCCGCGCGGTTCTTTCCTACCCCGCCCTTTTAAGCGACGCCGCCGCGGGGCGCCCGATGGAAAAAAAGTTAATATGCCGGACCTTCAGCGACTGCACCACCGCGCCACGCAACGGACTCATCAGCGGCTGCTATCCGCTGGACAAATTCTACACTCAGAAACCCGAGTTCGCAAAACTGAAGGAAATTAAAAAAAACATGGGCGCCTGAGTCCCGTTTGAAAATCACATCTGCATGAAAACGCTCATTTCGCGCCCCGAAGAATTAACGCCACAGACCCCATGGATGGAGACCCGCTGGGCGTGGACTCCCGAAGAGGCACTGGTGGATCACACGACCAAAGCGCGCCTGTGCGCCGCCGCGCTGCTTCCCTTCCAAAACGGGCAGCCAGACTGGGCCGGTTTTGCACGAAGCATTCGGTGGATGCTCAACGCCGCAGACCATTACGGGGTGGAGCTGGTGCCCGTGCTCAACGCGGACACAGGTTATATTTTCCAACTGGATAACGCGATGTACGCTGAGGTGCTGCGGCGGTTTAGAGCTGAGTTTCCGAAGTTGCGCTTCATCGCAGGCGTGACTGCGCGCGGGGCCGAGGGTGATTCAGGGTTTCAACCGGAACGCTACCTGCCGCTCATGGACATCGTGCAGCAGCACGAGAATTGCGAGGTAATGCTCATGACCTCCCAGCGCCTCAACGCCCTGGATCCCGAACGCCGCCGGGATGCCTACTACTCGCTAGCCGAATGGCTTGTGCGTCCGGGCATTGTGCACGCGCTGGAGCCTGCGTTTGTTTCGTGGGCGACTCCCTACGAGCCCTGGTTGCTATGGCAACTCGCCTTGCACCCCAAATTTGTCGGCGGAAAAATCAGCACCCTCGACGAGCCCCACCTGCTTTACTGGGCCGCCATGTGCCGGGATCTAAATCTGGATTTCGCACCCCACAGCGGGGACGATTTCGGCATCCCCTCCGCAATCAAAATGGGACTTCCCCTGCTCATTGGCGCCGCTGTTACCGGCGCCCCTTGGATATGCGCGGCCAAGGACATGTGGCTGAATGACGATGCCCCCGGAAAGAGATTCCCTACGGGCACAGGCGGCTTCGACACCCGCGTCTACAAGGTATTTGAAGCCATGCAATCCCTAGAGGACCAGGTCTTCCGCTTGGACGAAAAACACAGCGCCGCAGCTTACAAACACAGCACCGCGCACGCCTTGAAGCACCTTGGCCTCCTGGCCTCAGAGGAGTCGCATCCACTCTGTCACGACCTTCGCGGCTCAGATGAATCCTTACGCATGGAGGAAGCACTACGCCGGCCAATAAGGATCGCCAAAAAGCTGGGCATTCCCTACTGCGCATAAGGCTGAAAAAATCCGTTTCTTCATGCGAAAGGAGCTGGGGCAAAAGGGCATTTTATTTTTTTGAAAAAAGCGCCCGCCACAATGACATTCTCCAAAAGTAGGCTATGGTTGAGTTATGAATGAATTTGCATTGCGGTGGTTAATGTCTGGCGCCGTGTGCTCGGGGGCGTTGGCTGCCACCGGAGCGCGCTTGGGGACGCTCGCAAACTGGGTTTTACTCGCGGTATGGCTGGGCTTTTGTAACGCAGCTCCCCGACCGCTTCTGCTCCGGTTGCGAACCAAGCACATTCTCTGGCTGCTCCTCGTTGCGTTGGGCGGCCTCAATACGCTGCTTTTTCTGACGCTGAGTTTCTGGTCACCCGCCGTGATTCCACCCGCTCCGCTGCCCCTCACCGTCGCCATCATTAGTGCGACGCTTTGCAGTTGGGCTGCTTCCTCGCGTTTTCGCGCCCACGATGGACGCTGGCATTGGATCACATTTCATGGCCAAATCCATAAAATTGCATGACTTCCAGCACCCAGCTTCCCACGACACCAACCGGTCGCCTCGGCAACAGTGCCGACCCAAAGGATGCTTCCCTACAAGTGGAGCATCCTCTCCGGGTGCGGGTGAAGATCTGCGGCATTACCTCGCCTGAAGATGCCGAGGCCGCCATTGCCGCCGGAGCGGATGCGCTGGGGTTTAATACCTGGCAGGGCAGCCGCCGTTATCTGGATCTGGACACTGCCGCGGAATGGATCTCTACGCTGCCCACCTTCGTGACACGCGTCGCCCTTTGCGTTAACACGCCGCTTGAGCAAGCCCAGCGTCTGGCCGCCTTGCCGTGCCTCGACGCCCTTCAGTTTCACGGGGACGAGTCCCATGAATACTGCGCCCTCTTTGCGGGGTTGGGCCGGCCATTCATCCGGGCAGTCCGCTTGGGCGCCGCCCATGAACTTGGCGGACTCATCCAATGGAGCACACGGCAGCTTCTCGTGGATGCAGCCGTTCCCGGGGCATACGGGGGCACGGGGTGCAGCGCCGATCTCGCACTTGCAGCGGAGGCGGTTGCGGGATTCCCTCGTCTCTCTGTGACTCTGGCGGGCGGCTTGGAGCCGGACAACGTCGCAGCAGCCGTGCGCCGCGTACGCCCCTATGCCGTCGACGTCGCAAGCGGAGTGGAAAGCGCGCCCGGCAAAAAGGATGCAGGGAAGATGAGAGCCTTCGTGCAGGCGGTTCTCGGGGCGTGATCCGCAGCCAGCGTCCAAAGCGGAGACCCCGCATTGTGCCTTAAGTCGGGCTTTTTTGGTGTGTGTAAGAGTGGTTCATAAGTATTCTCTCCTCAAAACCGCCCTACCGCGTGATGCCGGAATGGGGTGTCTTTTTCCTCTCCAATGCGCGATATTATTCCACCGATTCCAGATCCCAGTTGTCCGGCTTTAGGCGTGCCGTCGGGCGCGTCCGAAGCTCCTAATCGGCTGCAGAACTTCCTCTACTGGCTTGCCGGCGCACACTGGGAGACGCTGCGACTCTGTCCTGCGGCGGAACGTGAACGTGTGGCGGTGCTGGGCTCCACCGTTTTGGTGCCCACGGTGATGGCGTTTCTGGGCATGTTTTTCTTCGCCCGAAGCCGGTTTGCCGAGCCGCCCTTTTTTTCTGTGCTCTTCGTCTCGCTGCTCTGGGCCTTTGTCATCCTGAATACCGACCGGACGCTGATTGCCCTCTACAGACCGTTTCAACCCTTGTGGCGCAGAATGATCCAAGTCCTGTTCCGTCTCGGGTTGGCAAGCGTGGTGAGTCTGGCCATCGCGTTTCCCTTCTGTCTGGACCAATACCGGCCTGCGATCCGTTTCCGGTACCAAACCGAGTTGCAGGACAAACTTAACGACCTTCGAAATACAGAAGCAAAGGGGCGTTCTGAGTTGAGGGAGCAGTTGACGAAACTGCGTGAAACCTCCGAAATAGATCGCCGGAAACTTCACGCCGATTCCGTAAAATTACGTGACAGCCTCGCCGGACAGTTGCCGGCTTTGGAAGCGGCTCAACTCAACCCGGAGATCTTTGCCGATCAGAAGATGGAGGCCGAACGCCAGCGCGTAACCGCCACCGATTTTGTCGCGCCCGCCTCCGGAGCGACCCTCAACATCATCGCGCAAATCGACGTGCACAAGGAGACGAGTGAGCGTCTCGGCAAACTACTCGAGGAGCAGCAGTCCATGCACCGTCGCCTTGTGGAGGCCACCGCCCGGGAGGAACTCGGCCAGTCAAATGAGTTTTATCCCGAAGCCAAAAAGCCGGGCGAAGGCCCTCGCCTTAAGGACATGAAATCGCGGAATCTGAGAGTGGAGACTGAAATGCGCCGTCTGGAAATCGCGCGGCAGACTGCTGGGGTGGATTTGGCTGCCTCCGAGGCTGCGCTTGCGCGGGCGCGCTTGACGGACCGAAACGCTTATTTGGACAGCATCAACGCCAAACGAACCGCCTTTTTAGAAGAGGCAAAGGAGCGTGACAAAATCCGCCGCGACCGGCTTGTGCAAGTCAACGCCCAGATTGAGCAAACCGAGGCTGAACACGCCCAACAGGTGCGCAAACTGGACAACCATACCCTCACGCGGGAAGAGGATTACGCAAGGGCCCAGCAACGCCACGACGACACCTTTCTTCCTCACATTAAACGCTTGGAGAGCAAGATTAACGGAATCTTTGATCCCATGGAGGAAACCATCGGCCTCTACAAAGTCATTTTTCTGCCGCCCCCGGACATGCCCGAAGATGCCAAATTACAGTACCGCTGGCTGGCTGGAGTCTTTCAGTTTTTTGTCGTCTTCGGGACGCTTTTTCTCCTGGATTTGATTCCCATTATTGTGAAATTGCTCTCGCGGCCGGGGTCTTACGATATTTTGGTCGAACACTCTGAATTCGTGGCAAACCTCAACTGGGTGGCCTTTGAGCGTCATTTTCAAAAACACGGGAGTGCCTGGCCTGGGGAAGACTTGGCAAGTCCGGCGAGCGTGGAGGTTCTCCTGCGTCCCCATTACGCAGCGCCCCCGCCCCCTCAACCATCCGAGGAAGTGCCGCAGCCCGTGCCCCACGGATAAATGATATGAGGTTCTCGAGTGGCGCGAAAACGAAGGATAAAAGGGTCAGGCACCATTGCAAAATGGAATAAAAAGCTGGAGCTTAAACGGCGTGCCCTGCTCTCGGGACGCGGCGGCGAGGATGTCCGATCCTTCCCAAAAATTGACATCCACAGAGCCCGCCGCTGGGAGTTACAAAAAGGCGTGAAAAATTCCATCCGATTTCCATTCGCACTTATTGTCCTCGGGGCTGTCGCGACTTTCGCCAACATCGCGGAAGCCGACCTCGGTAGCCTACGTGTGCTTTTCCTCGGACATTCCAGTTCCCACCATAACAGCAACCTCTATTATCCCATCCTGCGCGATGCCCTCACGCCCAAACTTATTGAATTTGAGTACGCCACAACCGTTGACTCGCTGAATACAGAGAACCTCAAAAAATTCGACGCTGTCCTCCTCTTCGCCAACCACGGAAAAATCTCCCCAGAACAGTTTTCTGCGCTCAATGAATTTGTGGAAAGCGGCCATGGGTTTGTTCCAGTGCACTGCGCAAGTGCCTGTTTTGGAAGCAGTCCGGATTTCATCAAGCTTGTAGGCGGCCGTTTTAAGAGCCACAAATCGGGTGTGTTTCGTGCGAGCATCGTGCTGCCCAACCACCCTGTGATGGCGGGCTTTTCTGAGTTTGAAACGTGGGACGAAACCTACGTCCATGCTGATCACAACACGCAGGGGCGGACCATCCTCATGGAGCGCGTCGAGGGCGATTTGCGCGAACCCTGGACCTGGGTGCGTGAACAGGGGAAGGGGCGGGTTTTCTACACCGCCTCTGGCCACGACGAACGCACCTGGAACGATCCAGGATTCCAAAAGTTGCTCTTCAACGGAATTGTATGGTCTGTGGGTGAACCTCGCCGCACCGAATGGGAATCGATGCGCAAAAAGTAACGCGCTCCACTTCATTCCCTACCACTGCACTCGCTCTACCTTGAGGGGACCGGCCGGCACCCGACTGTTCTACCTCAATAAGCTCAACGGCTGCTTCCAGCCAGCTTCACCCCGACCGGCTTTTTCAGTCCAAGCGCGGAGCGTTAATCATCGCGACGCCTCCCCCAAAAAATAAGGGCACGAATCTGAATGCCGACTTCATCACTGATTGATCCCCATTCCGGTTTTCCGGTAGAACTCTAAACATGACATTTCCCTTCCGTTCCCCGAGAGACACAGTCAACGGCATCGCTGTTTTTGGTCGGATTCTGGATAAAATCCGCTACGACGCGCGGGAGGGCCGTCTTCCAGAGGGCTACCATCTGGGATTCATGGAGGGCGCCCGAACTTTTGATGACCGTGTCTGCCGTTTTCTCGGCGTCAGTTTTGAAGATCTCACCCGCCGCACTTTGGCTGGAGGCGAAGACGCGGAAATTCTGGAATGGTGTTTCCAAAACGGCCGCCATCCCGATTCCGAACAGATTGAAATTTGGAACGGGTTTATGAACAAACGTGGCTGGCGCGACACGGCCGCTGGGGGGCTTCAAAAACAAAAAGAGGATGCAGGCCTAGGGCATCGCGATGACATTAAGGTCTTTTTTGACCTGATGGATGTAGAAGAAGGGCGCACCCCCTGAGGCTGAGCCTCAGGCTCGGTTAAACAAGAGTTTCGTCATTCTCGCAGCCGCTACTGTTGCAGCTCACCGAAATCTTTTGCATCAATTCTGGATTTAAATGGTTGGATAGTGTGAGAATTGGATTAACTAAATTATCCCCATAAAAACTAGCACCGAAGTCTTTTACATTCCCATCAATCGGCGTCGCTCCACACAATAGATGCAGTTACTTCGCGACCTTCATTGACCAACTTACGCAACTGGTTCGCGACACACTGGCCCAAAATATGAAAATAAACATTCAAAATAGCAACGTCGATAACCTAGCTACTAGGAACCAATACGTTCCCGCAATTGAATACGCTCGCAATAAACATGCATTGGATGTTTAGACCAAGTGGAGGATTCCATTAGGTGTAGTGCGCAATTCCACATCACACAAATTTAGAGTTCATCCAACAGAGAAATTGGATGAATCTATGCCATCCATATAGCAAACAAAATGTTTATTTGATCGTTTTACTTTTAAAGTGGACCGGTTTATTCGTGCTAATTCCAGCATTGCCATCGATAGTTTCCGGTTAGTATCGCATCAATGCAAATATATCCCCAGAATTTTTGAACCGCTTTAGCAATCAAAATTTAAAAAATCGACCTATGCCAATGGAACAAACCCTCACCTCTGCCTACCCGGATTTGGAATTCACGCATGCTGCCAGCGGCGCCATGACACTGATGGAACTCATCACCTTGGCAGAGGTTTGGTCACAAAAAAACGAAAAAATCAAACTGATCGCGCTGTATCGCTTGTGGTTGGAAAAGAGCGACTCCCCGCTCGCCTACGCGGCCTACTTTAACCTTGGCGTATTGCTGACAGAATCGGGGGACCGCGAAGGTGCCGAAAAGGCGTACCGCGAAGCTGTGCGTGCGAATCCTATGTTTTGCCAGGCGTACTTAAATCTCGGTACGGTCCTTGAATTACTAAAGCGCCCAGCCGAAGCGCTTGCACAATGGCGCCATGTGCTAACCCTCCTTAATTTGAAGCTGCCGGACGATCAAGGGTATTCGCTGCATGCACTGAACAATCTCGGCCGACTCGAAGAAATCGAAAAGCATTTCGAAGAAGCTGAAGCCTGGATGAAGCAAAGTCTGCTGCAAGACCCAAAACAACCCAACACCATCACCCATTGGGTACATTTGAGGCAAAAGCAATGCAAATGGCCGGCCTATCAGCCATTCAAGGGATTGACCAAAGAGGACATGGTCAATTCGACCTCGGCACTG
>CALQFT020000067.1 GCA_943329925.2 Opitutus sp. GAS368 | reverse complement strand
TCCGAGTGCCAGATGGCCTCGGGGGGCTGCAATTTTTTTGCCCTTATGCTAAGGTTTTTTGGAGGGGCGTTTTGCAAGTTTGAGGTGAAGCGGTCAGGTTTTCCGGCGCCTTGCGCAGCACTCCGGCGATGCCTCGGCGCATAAAAGCCTTCAATCACCACACCATGCCGCTTGCTCCGCCGCCCGCATTTTCTCACTCTATGGCTCGTATGAAACTTCGCTCTATTCTTTTTTCCGCGCTCACACTCGCCCCCGTAGCCGCTTTTGCTCATCCGGGACACGACCTCAACGCGTTACACCTCCACCTTGGAGTTCCTGCTTCGGGCAATGCACTCGACTTGCGCCTAACATTCGCTGCGCTGGTTCTGGGATTGGTTTTCCACGCCGTGCGAACCATTAAACGCCGCTAATTTAAAAGTACATCTCACTCCACGCGAACAAGAAAAGCTGCTTATTGTTGTCGTGGATGATCTTGCCCGCAGGAGGCAGTCTCGCGGACTGAAGCTCAATCATCCGGAATCCGTTGCGATCCTCACCTCCGAGATTGTCGAAGGAGCGCGCGACGGCTGGCTACTAGACCCTCGGAGACTTTCTTTGCCGTCGGATGTTACTAGGAATGGAAAAACTCGAGCTGCCTTATCTTCGTCTTGGGCTTACATGCGCTCCTGATGTGGCGTCCTCAAGGAGTTGCCAGATGTAGTGGCTCGCTCGCTCACCCTTCAGCGCAAAGAGGCGGGTTGTTTTTTGCCGCTCTTGGAGATTGCGGCAATGCGTCACGCGCTTGCAGGAGAGCGCCTTTTTATTTCCTGACCGGCGCGCAGCCTCTTGAAAATGGGCGAGCTCGCACACAATCAAAATTTCCGTTAAAGAAACTTTATCCCGCAAGCTCGCCTGATTCTGACACAAAGCTGTCACAACGGGGTTGAACCCTGTAAAGTTTCGCGGCAATGAAACAGTCCCCCCTGTCTGTCGGTGCCAGCATCCTATTTGCGATTGCCCTCCGGAGCACATCCTCCTTTGGGGCGGATCTACAATCCTTGGCTGCCCTTGAAACATCCTCCTTGGCAACCCTCTACAAGGAACTGCACGCAAACCCAGAACTATCTCTCCACGAGGAACAAACCGCCGCACGGATGGCAATGGAATTGCGCGGCGCAGGGTTCGAGGTTTCCGAAAATGTAGGCGGATACGGCGTGGTTGGCGTCCTTAAAAATGGAGACGGCCCAGTAATCATGGTGCGCACAGACCTTGACGCGCTCCCCGTGCGCGAACAAACCGGATTGCCCTACGCCAGCCAAAAAGTGGTGAAAGACGATCTCGGTCACGACGTTCCCGTAATGCACGCCTGCGGCCATGACATACACATGAGCTGCTTTGTTGGCACTGCACGTCTTCTATCCAAGCTGCGCACTCAGTGGAGCGGCACATTGGTCTTTATCGGCCAGCCAGCGGAAGAGCGCATTTTGGGTGCGCGCTTAATGTTGCGAGCGGGTTTATTTTCACGGTTTCCAAAACCAGATAAGATCCTCGCCCTCCACTGCTCGGCCGATATTGCACATGGGAGCGTTGGCTTGATGGAGGGCTACGCCATGGCAAACGTGGATACTCTGGAAATTCTCGTGCGGGGAGTCGGAAGCCACGGTTCTCAACCTCACTTGGGAAAAGATCCCGTCCTGCTCGCCGCGCAGATCGTGGTAGCGCTACAGTCCATTGTGAGCCGCGAAGTAAAGCCCGGGGATCCTGCTGTGGTAACCGTCGGCAGCGTCCACGGCGGCACAAAGGCAAATATCATTCCAGACGAGGTACGCCTGCAGCTCACTGTACGCTCTTACAAGGCGGAGACGCGGGAGCGACTCCTAGGCGCAATCCGGCGAATCACCATCAACCTAGCCGAGGCCGCTGGAATGCCGGCTGACAAAATGCCTGAGGTTACTCGCACTGACGAAAGCGCGTCGTCCCTTTACAATACGCCCGACTTCACCCGCGGAGTGCGTCGCAGCCTCGAAGCGACCTTCGGTCTCGAGCGGGTGCAGGTGGTGGAGCCCACCATGGGAGCGGAAGACTTCGCAGAGTACGGCACCACCAAAGAAAAGATTCCTCTGTGCATGTTCAGGCTTGGAACACAGCCTGCGGAGGGAGTTTCCGAGGCCAAGGCCAAAGGCGTCACCCTGCCCTCATTGCACTCTCCTTTCTTTAAGCCAGAGCCGGAACCGACCATTCAAGCTGGTGTTCAAGCCATGACCGCTGTCGCGCTAGACCTGCTCAACAAGCACTGATCCACAACCCTCATCAGTTCGAGCACCCCGACAGAAATTCCACAAAGGGTTAAATCAACGTCCCAGCGAGCCCCATCGCACCACGTGCTTGCTGCGATGGGATGGAAGCTGGGCAGCGAGTGCGGTCGCTTTGAACTACACGCCTATTTACGGGATGAATTGCAGCGCGTAGACGTCGGCGTCCTTCATGACGAAACGCAAGCGCACACTCTGGCCGGCGAGCTTGGATAAATCCCCGCCGCTCTTCCACGAAACCGTCCGTTCAATGCTGTTACCAAAAATCTCAGTGCAGTCCTGAAGAGTGAAGCCAGGGAGTGGTTTGCCATCTGCATCCTGAATTTCGACGCGGATGCTCCCAGCTGCGGATGTGGCGCAGTTGAGCTGGAGTTTTCCACCTTCGAAACGCAATGACTTAGTGAGGAATTCTCCCCCTTCATAAGGCGCATTCACAGAAGCGAATCCATCGAGGCGCATGGAATACCGACGCAAGTGGGAAGTGGGCTGCGCATAGTCTTGGTTTACGTAAACTGACATCTCCACCGGTCCGGTCTGCACGACATTCAACGCGGGGTAGCCAGTGCGCGAAACCCACTCATTTGGCCGCAAGCTAGGGCGAATGAGTGCTTCACGAAAAGTCTGCTGAAAGGTCCGTCCATCCCGCGAGGTCAGCAGCACGGAGTCCGACGCATCCTTATAATAACCAGGATTCACCCCAATGAGCTTCGCATCGGCCTCGGAGATGGTTTGGCGATGCTCCATAAAACGAGCGGCGGTCGAAACGTAGAGTTGCGGGGCGCGAAAGTAAGGGTGCGTCTGGCTCACATAAATGTGAACCTCCTGAGCCGGTTCAAAGCGCATGGGTTCCGCGTCGCTCCAATGAATCAAGTCTGAGGAGGTCGCGCGGGACACGGTGCGCAAACCGGTGGGTTTCCATTCCGCTGAAGTGGAGACACCACTTGAAAAGGTGCGGAAAAAGCAGACATAACAGTTCTCTAAAGCAGACCAAAAAGAAACGTTCTGCGAGTCAAACGCACCACGAGTGATGACAGGGCCATCATGGAAAGGCCGCCAATGGATACCATCCTCAGACGTATACGCTCTCAAGCCCCCTGCTGGATTTTTGTTATCGAGCAAACCTCCCAGCGCCTTGAAACGTTCCGCATACGGCACGCCGGGCCGCGTGTCGAGGAAAGGGCTAAAATTGTGCGTCACCCCGGGCGTCGTGAGTACAATGTTGTTTTCTTTGGAGCCTGCAGCTTCGTGAAGGCCGAGGCTTGGCTTAATCCAATGCCTGCCATCCTTACTCTCCGCATAGCAGGTGACTTCTCCTTTACCATCAACGCCCCCGATCTTCCCCCGATAATAGAGCCGGAAAGTATCGCCGTCTTGAATCACTGTACAATAACCGCAGAACGCACCTTCCCAAGATTGGTCATAACGCAGGACCTCGCCTTCATCTCGCGGCGCATGCTGTTTTAATCGCACATTCTCAAGTCGCTCGATAAGATACTGATCCACAAACAACTCCCGTTGGGAGTGAATGTTAATTGGTGCCTCAGCCGCACTTGCAGTGTTCAGTGCGACTGCTAGAAATCCGGCGAATGCTGCCAGCGTGAAGTTCAGCGTGTTCTTTAGGGACATGGTGGTCTAGTTGATAAATTTGTCGTTAAAACTCAAGGCCCAGCCTGAGCTGGCAGTGGCGGGATTTTTGATGGATGAAATGGCCGGATTTTACGCGTTAATGCTCCACCGCGCCTGCCGCAGTACGGCCAATTTCGGCTCCTTCATGCTCTCATACCAAACGGTGAGCAATGACCCGTCCCCAAGTTCCACTGTGCTGGGATACCCAAGATCTCCAGCGATGCCATCCCCGGAAAGAATCATCGCTTCACCCCAAGTTTTACCATTGTCGGAGCTAAGGCGTGCTTGATTGCCGTAAGGCTTGCGACGATGTCCGTAAGTCATGAGCAGGCGACCATCGCGTAAACGCAGCAGATGCGAGGGAAGTCCCCAGACGCCGATGGAATGCGGCTCACTCCACGTTCTGCCGCCATCGAGCGATTCGGTCTGCAACGTCTCGCCTTTATTCGCGTCATTGTGATTGCGAATCTGTGCGATCAATGTGCCGTCGACAGCTTCCACTGCGTGAAGTTCGTGGTAGGAATTTTTGTCACCCTTGCGCGTGGGTATATCTGCAAGCCACTGCCACGTCTGGCCGTCGTCTTTGGATTCCGCTACGCCAATTTTTCTGTCGCTAGTCCAAAGCTGTTTTCCTGCATAAAGCAGACGACCGTCCTTTAATTGAATCGGGCCATGCGGACTATTGACGACAGTCGGGATCCGATTCGACCATGATTTGCCACCATCCGTTGAACGGATAACCCACACGCCGAGTTCAGCTTTACGTTCTTCATCACTGAGTCTCGATTGCGCAGCTTTCCATCTGGCGACTTGCTCTGGAGGCATTGCCTTAGTCGTCCAACCCTTGTCCGTGTGCTCCGCAAAGCCGGTGCCTTTTGTGAGGTGCTCCTCGTAGGCGAGTGAGGTGAAGGTCGTAACAAGCAGTGTGCCTTTTTCGGTCTCCAGCACGCCGGAGTCGCGATCATCCGTCGCACTATCAAGTAGGACGCGCGGCCAGGACCAGGTTTGGCCGTTATCGCGGGAAGTCATCGCGTGGACTTGGCCCATTGGACAAACATGCGATTCACGACCGCCGGACCACGTGACCCACAGCTCGCCATTGCGCCGCCTGGCCACAGTCGGCCAACCGTTATAGAACTCCGGGTGCTGAGATATCACTTTGATTTCGATCCCTCCGGCGCTCGCAGCAGCATTGATTCGTCGCGGTATTCCAGTGATCGCGCCCACGGATAAAATGCCCGCGGTTTTAATAAAAGTCCGGCGTGAAACGGAACTCGAGGATGATGTTTTCATGGGTGGAACTTGGGTTTGTGATTTCTGAATTAAACTGGTAAATTTGAATTTGCGGCCGCGTACGCCGCCTTGAGCAAAGGCTCGGACTGCGTGTGTGTCCCGCGGTAGACGAGCAGCAGACCGAGACGCGAATGCTCGCTGGTGTTCGGCGCGGAGTGGTGAATCGTCTCGCAATGATGAATGAGCGCATCGCCCGGATCTAACAGGCCACAGAATTGCTGGGAGAGTGGAATGCCCGGCTCCTCGGCTATCCCCATCGAATTGCCATTCACTCCGGAGGCCTTGGTCGGCAACAATCCTGCCTTGTGCGAACCGAGCACATAATACACGGGGCCATTGTCTAAAGTGACAGGATCCATCGCGATCCAAATGGTCAGCATGTCGGCCGGCGTCTGGCAAAAGTAGGCGTTGTCCTGATGATATGGAACGCCGGAACCGATACGGGCAGGTTTATTAAATGTCTCTACTCCGCACAGCAGCGGCTCTCCCTTCACGAGTTTGCTAGCAAGCGCAACAATTTCAGGCTGGGCGAGCATTGGGACAATCGCGGGGTGATGTTGCTCCAAACGCCACAGGTTGCGAACCGTCTTACCATCCGCCTCGAACGTGCGCGCATCAGGTGGCTTTCCGGAAAGATCCTCAAAAATGTAACGATCCAGCTCCTCGCGAATCTCCCTGACTTGATCCGGTGTTAACAAGCGGCGGATGCGAACCACTCCGTCGCGCTCGTAGTCTTGAAACAGCTGACTCACATTAATATGCTTCATGGTAGTTGATTGATTTTCCTTTTTGGCGTTGAGCGATTGTAAAACACGCGACTATCACACCAACCGCGCAAACCCCGTGCTGGCGGGCATCGGCCCCGCCTCGGCTTGCAGCCTGTCTTCAGTTTGCCAGCGCGTTATCTCGGTGAGGGATTCATCCAGAGCAGCCACCATCGACGTGACCAACGTTTCTGTATGCGGCCACATGACGTAAAGCTGCGAGCTGAAGAGAAATCCGTGTCCGAGCATCAAACGAATACACAGTGCTTTAGCGGCGGCGCTTGAATCCCCCAGCTGGAAACTCAACGAGGGAGCACAGGGCATTCCGCCGACTTTGATGTTTAACGTAGGATGTCTTGCGGTGACCTCACGCAGACTACGCTGCAAGGACTCACCAAGACTCCAAACATACTCCTGGACGCTCTCCGCTTGCATCTTACCAACACAGGCTAATGCCGCAGCCGATCCAATTCCATCGGTCCAGTAGCTACTGGAAATGAAACTGCTATTCGCGGCATCCATCACCGCATCCGTGCCGACGATCGCCCCGCAGGGAATGCCGTTGCTCATCGCCTTCGCGTACACCGCAATATCAGGCTGGATACCCAGCTGCGGGCAGGCGCCTGGAAATCCAAAGCGCCACCCGCTGGTCACCTCATCGATGACAAAAACGGCACCTACCGCACGACAGGCCGCTGCCACATTTTTCAAGAAGCCGTCGCGGGGAAGTTCCGAGCGCATCGGCTCCATGACGACGGCAGCGAGGTTGCCCCCGAGCTTGTCCAAGGCGGCCTGGAAGGACACAGGATCATTGTAGCGGAAGGGGACTGCAGTTCCTCGCAGCTCGCGGGGTACACCCAGCGGCTCCACGCCTGGGAGAAGATGCCCGTCAAGCGCATCGCCCTCACCAAGATTTGCGGCGAGATACCAGTCGCCCCATCCATGATAACCGCAAAAGGCGATGCCACTCTTGCCCGTGGCCGCGCGGGCTATGCGAACCGCGAGGGCAAGCGCCTCTCCGCCGCCTCGGGCATAACGCACCTTGCCCGCCCACGGGTGCAAAGAAAGCAGCACCTCGGCGAGCCTCACCTCATCCGGCGAAGCAAGCGTGCAATAACTGCCGAGATCCACGCGGCGCTTTACTGCCGAGTTCACAGCAGCATCACCATGACCCAGTAAAATGGCACCAACGCCACCGGTGAAGTCGGTAAATCGTCGGCCATCCAGGTCCCAGATGTCCGCGCCTTTGCACCGTGAGAAGTATGAAGGCCAACTCACCGGATCAAAAAGATGTGCGCGCTTTGAGAGTAAGCCGGTCCCGCACGAAATAACAGTTTTGGCCTTCGTCCACAGCTCGGGACCGCTCACATGTGTCACCCGTTGTTCGACATTCAGATGTCTCTCAATAAGCCGCAGCGCGTTATTGCAAAAAATATCCTGCAAGTCTCCCTGCGTCATCCCCGTGTCTTCACAGGCTTCACGCAGACACATTAACGACTCGATCCCGACGAGGGTGTAACTGCCGAATGTGGTTAGCTTTTGCGCCGACTCATCCTCAGAATAAATCCAAGTAAAGCCATCGCCCTGCGAAATACAGGAGCCCCGCAGTTCGCTCACCATGTAATCGCTACCCCACAGCACGCGGCGCGGACCGAGAATTTCTAAGGCCGCGCGAAAGGCTCCAGCTTGTGTTACCGCAGAAGTGTCCACAACGACGTTGTCGATATCCGCGAGGGCATGTAGACCCTCCCTTGCGTGGCGGTAGTTGAACGAGCGAGCCACGTGCGCCAGAACCAGGCGGCAGCGTGGATAGCGGCGGCAGAGTCGACGAATGGATTCGATATTGTGCGAATCAGTGATCCCACCTGCGCGCATGATGTGCAGCATCATCACGCCGTCATGCTCGTCGCAAAGCTCCCACATCCATTCCGGAGCGAAGGACTCGATAGTCGCCTCGTCTGTATCCGCCATATCCGAGTAAAGCCGATACGGTTTAATTCCTATGAAGACTCCGCTTTTTAGAAGCCGCCGAACTTCCGCAGGAGCGTCATCCGGAGCGGCCAGCACAAGAGCTCTTGAATTAGTAGTTTCCACCAAAGGCTCGACCTGTTCACGTAGCCACGCGTTCTCTCCAGCCCGGTCGTTGCCGGCCCGCGGATAACCAAAAAACAGCCCATCAACCTCTCGCGCTGGCATCCAACGGGCCAACGCCTCATTGAAGTCACGCATGCCATATCCTCGATTCGCTTCAAGAAATCCCGGCATCGTCCCAGGTGCGAAATGGCGCGTATGAAAGAGATGCGCGTGAATGTCGTAGATGCGCTTGGGCAAGAATCCTTCGATGCACCGATTCAGAAGGGTACTATCGATATCGCTGAGTTGAGAGATCAGTTGAAGCGTCATGTGGAAATGGTCGAGCCGATTAGTCGATTAGTCGTTAAGGTAGACCGCAAAAACTCGGGCGCTACTTTCCGCTGGATAGTCCACCCGAAGCGCCACCTTCTGTCCCGCAGGCAAAGGCTTTGGCCACACAATGGTTTGGTGAAGACCGTTTTGCGTTATTGTCGACGTGTATCCGGATATGGGTTGATCTAGAGGATCGAGCAACTGCACCGTCAATGGGGACTCCGCAGTGATCCCCTCGACGTTGAGACTCACCGTGCCCGCAGTGAACGTGTTGGTTACAAAATGCGCGGCGTTTCCATCCGATTTACGGGAAAGATGCCCAAAGCCATCACGCCGCAACGTAGCGAGGCCGATATCCATAGATTTCAACTTCCCGCCCGTGTCCCAATGTGAGTACCAGATCATCGTCTTCTCACCCTCGTTCACGAAAGCATGGCCTTGGAGTAACGCAACATCGTCCCATTCTTCCGGCTGCCCGCGCGAAATTACGGTGAACCCCGGCACGGGTTCACGAAAGTGAATGCCGTCGTTGCTAACAACCAGTCCTAGATCGATGTGCACGCCAGTCAGATGGGGTGCTCCCTTGGGAGGCAAGGCGGCGGCATCCTGCCAAATCCCGTAAAGTCCTACCATCACGTTATTCCGGTTCCACAAGCCCGCACCCATGTGGGTCTGCTGTCCCTTGATCGGTGGGTTGGCCAGCTGCCCCGGGCGAGCAAAGGCTAAGGCTTTCGCCTGCGACCATGTTTTAAAATCCGGTGACCGATATGCCTGCATCACTCGCCCAGCATCGCTGCCGTCAGGAAGCCATGACCAAGGTGAGATCAGTTGGCCTGTTGAATAGTAGAAGTCCCCGAAGCGGTAGAGACTGGTTACTTCAAAGCGTTCACCGCCAGCATTTGCGGGACGGTCACCAACCACCTTCCAATGCAACCCGTCAGCGCTAGTAGCGCAGATGGTGGAGCAGACGCGCTTCTCCTTGGCGCCGACCTTACTCATGCCTCCGCGGATGTCGTCATACGGCAAATGCGCAATGAAGGCGGCCTTATAGCGCCGCGCGGGATCTGGATCTTTGGGATCATGTAGCACCGAAAGAAAGTCGTCCACTCGCGTCAGAGAAAACGGGTCACCCTCAATGAGACAGATGTTGTTTTTCGTGCTCCCGTTGAACTCGACAAGGCCTAACTCCGGCTTCTCCCAATGCACTCCATCACGGCTCTCTGCGTAACACATCGGCCGCCAGTAATCGGGTGCCTGCCCCTGCTTGAACTCTGACTGACTCATGGCCAAATACCACATCCGGAACTTATCTCCGACTTTCACCACGGTGCCATAAAGCGCTGCATGACCGTGATCCGGAGAACCTTCAGGACCGCGTCGTAAGACCGGGTTTTCAGGATGCTTCGTCGCGGGAAGGAGGGTCACCTTTAGATTGTGTTGCCACGGGATACTGTGATCGTCGAAGGCAAAGAGGACGCGCTCCTCGGCGAGCAACCCTGGATCAGGCAGGCCGCACGCAAGGGCAACGACAATGAAGATTAAAAGGGTTCTCATGATTTTTTGGTTTAACTACAAAAATTACAAAGTGTTATTATTGAGCATTCTAAAGCACCCTGAACACGGTGGCCTGTACACAATGGCGGAGGCGGCGGGCGGGCGCCTTTATCCTTGGACAGGCGCAGAAATGGATTACCGCTCGACTGCCGCTCCCCTCTGTCCGTGCTGTAATTCCTCACCTTCGGAGAAACGCGGTTTATTTTCACCACTCACGCAATCGCTGAACCCGTATTTGGCCACGAGCTGCTGCACATGGAGTCGCTTTTCAGCAGGTGAACGGTCTGTGCGCCGCAGAAACATGTGGGCTTCGTGTTCAAAGGCCCTGTTGCGCACGGCGTGTGCAGGGAGATGCTCGACGCACCCCGATGGAATCCGAATCACTCCATCAGCGCTCGCATGGACTATATCGCCGGGCGAAATGATGACGCCGCCCACCTCCACGGGCCGGTTGGTTGCACGAAAACGCATCGCTCCGTGATGTACAGCCCGACCCCGGCAATAGGCCGCAAACGGCGTGGTGATCAAGCCTGCCACGTCCCGCACACGACTATCGCTAACCAACCCAACGCACCCCACCGAGAACAGCGTCTTGGCCATACCATCCCCGATCATGCACTCGTGCTCAGGTCGCGTACCGACGGCTTTTACCACCCAAACAATGGGAAGTTCGCACTTCGACATCGCCTCCAATTGTTCCCAGAAAAGATCCGTATCTGAAACTCCACCAGGCGTACTTGTGTCCAACTCCGCAGTGAACGCAACTCCGACAGTTGGCCCTAGTGGAGGCGTAACCGACTGAATATCACCACTTAGGTAAAACTCATGCGCAGGCGTCGAGTCGATAAAATTGATCGTGTTTGCGAGCAAAGGAGTATCGAACTCGCGGAGTTCATGAATGAGGCCGGGCGTGATCATAAAAGGTGATTCCCCATTAATCATTGTGTTTGAGGCAGCGCGTTTCCGAAAAACCGCAGCCAATTTTCAAAAAAGATCCCGTCGATTTCCGCGGCGCTATACCCGCGCCGATCGAGTATGTCTTCGAGCTTGTGGATATCAGTTATTGTATCGAGATCGTGAGGCGTTTGTTCAGTGCCAAAGCCCCCGTCGAGATCCGAACCAATGGCGCAGTGGCGCGCGCTGCCGGCTATCTGGCAAATGTGGTCGATATGATCTGCCGCGGCCTCAATGCCGACGACCTGCGGGCTCGTCACGCCGCGTTGCCAGCCGGGATACAACATCCACGCATCAAAGGCGGTTCCGATAACCGCGTCGCGCTCAATAAGAAGCCGCAGTTGCTCATCACTGAGTTGGCGATCTCCGGAGACGAGTGAGCGGCAGTTATGATGACTGGCAAGCACGGGCCCCTGATAAATATCGAGGGCTTGGTAAAACGACTGGTCACATAGATGTGTGACATCAAGGGTCATTCCTGTGCGCATAAACGCTCGCAGCAACTCAGCGCCCTGTGTGCTGAGCGGACCATCCACCCCCGTGCCATAGGCATACTGGCTGCGACGATAATGTACGGGCCCCACTGCCCGCAAGCCGCAGTCCCACCATGCCTGAACCTGATCCGGACTCACGATCGAGTCGGCACCTTCCATGCTTAGGATAATCCCTAAGGGGGTGTTGGCCGGAGCTTGTTGCCACGCCGCAAAATGGGCAAACAACTCGGCCCGCGTCGTGATAAAACGCAGATGTCCCTGTTCTTCCAGAAGTCTATAAAACGCGAGTTGACCCTGTGCATGACCGTAAGCGATGGCCTGCGTAGTATAATCAAGGTCGGTACGCTTAAATTCCGAGCGCGCTAATTGCTCCGGGCCGCTGCGAGCCATCAGCGTTGCCACGCAAATCGGGATGTTAGCCCGGCGCAGTTCTGGAAGGGTGAGCGTGTTTTTGCCACGCGCAAGCTCATCCTTCAGACCATGTTCAGCTGCGCGAACTTCGGTGACAGTGGCTAACAAATCGCGATTAAAATAAAGCGCGTTCCAAGCCAGATCGAGATGGGAATCAATTAGCGGTCTCATAAAGCATTCACGCAATTCGAACACTGGCCTTGCGGGTGCCCTCGGATGTGAAGATTCCGGGCTTCTCGTAATTGCGGGGGCCAAAGCGAATTAGTTTCATAGTCGAGTCCTAGTAGGGGTGGTAAAATTCTAAGTGCCGCGAGTCAGTTCGCGGAGTGCGTTGTCAGTGGCCTCGAGTGTCTGGTCAATGTCGCCCTCACTGTGCGCAAAGCTGATACTGCCCTGCTTTACGATCACTGGAAAATGGTAGATCCCGCGCTCGATTAACGCCCGCCGATAGCGTGTATCGAAAGCCGCGTCATGATGTTGAAGAATCTCCCACCAATCCCGAGGCTCTCCATGAGTTGTGAAGTAAGCACAACTAGCGCTCCCAACGCGGGAGATCACCGCAGAAATCTGATGCTTCTTAAATAATTCATTTTGACCAACTTCCAGGCGCTGCGCAAGCCCCTCAAGCTTGCCATAAACATCCATATCTGGATCCATGAGTTTCCTGAGACAGGCGATGGCCGCTGCAACCGGCACGGGATGGCAATTGTAAGTGCCTGCGACAAGCACTCGCTTTTGCGCATCGGCAATGGTGGCTAGGTCGAGGTACTTCGCCTTCCCAGCAAGCGCGGCGATTGGGAAACCATTGGCGAACGCCTTGCCATAAGTAGAGAGATCAGCAGTTACTTTGGCAATAGCTTGATAGCCGCCGAGACTGGAGCGGAAGCCCGTTTTGACTTCATCGAGAATCAGCAGGAATCCATAACGATCGGCAAGGTCACGCAAACCCTGAAGATAGCCAGGCTGCGGCTTAACCACGCCGATATTTTGCAAGACCGGCTCGGTGATCAGTGCAGCGATGTCGTATTTTTTTGCCATACACTCCACCGCATCGAGGTCATTGAATGGCACCGCGTGCGTCAGCGCCTTTTCCTCCGGTGGTATGCCCGCGGTGAACGGCACGCATGGATACTCGTTGCCATGCACAAGGCTGCCTCCAAGTTGCTCGCAGGTGCTCATTAAATTTGTGGCCACCGCGTTGTGGTGGCCGTTGTAGCCACCCTGCATCTTAATGATATGGGCGCGCCCGGTCCATGCACGCGCCACGCGGATCGCCTGCGAAGTCGCTTCCGAGCCGGTATTGAAGAATTGCACCTTTTCGCAGTGAGACACCGCCTTAAGAAAGAGGCGGGCTAACTCGCCCTCTTCCCGCGTCGGGCCGCTGCCGTAGTTCGACAGATCCCCCTGCATTGCTTGGATTACCGCCGCAATCTGATCGTCGTCGCCATGCCCCAAAATATAAGGAGCGAAGCCAGCGTGGTAATCAATGTATTCGTGCCCATCAATGTCCCACATGCGGGAGCCTTTGGCGCGAATGAAGGCGATGACCGGATCTGCCTTGCGATTGAGTGAGGCAAGACCGCCGGGGATGAGTCGACTATTCTCGTCGAGAAGTTGTTGGGATTTTGGCCAGTTCATAAATGAAATTTAAACAGAGATTATTCGCCTTGTATCAAGGCAGACGGCGATGGCTTCACGGCGAACATCAGCGCCGCACACACCAACAAACCGATACCGGAAAATTGAAAAACTCGGCCGACGTCCACATGCGCATCACGGATCACGCCGCCCACGTAGATCGTCATCCCACCGATAGCGCAGGCGAAAAGATTGAGTACGCCCATCCCTGTCGCTCGATACCGCGGATCCACCACCATACATAGAATTGGCATCAAATTCCCGTCGGTAAACGGGCGGGTCACCCCGTAGAGCATCACGCACGCTATAGCCACGGGGAACGTGCCGGTCGCGGCGGCGACCCAAAGCGCAGGAGCAGCGATACAAAGGCCGACAACCGAAACAAGGACACGCCCCCGCGGATTGCCCCTGCTCCAACGATCCGCCCAAGCCCCTCCAACAAGCGCTCCAACGATAGTTGCCGCGGCGAGATACCCTGTTGCAGAGAAGCCCGCAGTGCTCTGATCCAAATGGAAGCGCTCGCCGAGGTATGTTGGCAACCAACCAGCCAAGCCCCATCCGGCTAGCCCTAACAGCCCCCATACCATAAGGATAAGAATGAATGAACTGCTCCGGAATAAACTCAGTAATGCATGGCCAAAATTAATCTTGGGTGATGCCGACAAAACAACTCCCCCTTCCTTTGGCGCATCTCGAAGGGCGAATAGGAGCACCAAGGAATGGAAAACACCGACAAGCCCGAAAGTTACAAAAGCGGAACTCCAGCCTTGCCGCTCGGCGAGCCACCCACCCAGTCCGCCAAAACCACTCCCTACCATGAATCCGGTAAAATGAATGGAGGTTGCCCGGGAGCGGGTCCCCTCGCGATGGTAGTCTACAATTAGGGCAAAAGCCGCAGGGATGTAGCAAGCCTCGCTGAGCCCCATGAGTGCGCGTGCCAGGAGCAATTCATCAAACGTTTTGGCATGCCCGGTGAGCCAAGTCATAACGGACCAGACAAAGAGGCTCAACGTAACCAGGCGGCTGCGGCTAAAGCGATCCGCGAGATAGCCGGCAACGGGGCTGGCGAGCGCATACACCCATAGAAATGCCGAGGTGAGCAAACCGAACTGCGCATCCGTCATCGGTATGGCCGAGACGAGGGAGGTGCGCATCGTCGTGAGCATGTTGCGGTCAAGATAGTTGAGGAACGCGGCTATCCAGAGTAATGCGACAACGAGCCAAGCCCGATAAGGATGCAGCGTGGCTGGGTTCATTGGACGAAGCGATACGCGCCGCCGCCTGGACCAATGTGGTTCGCAAACTGTAACTGTTGGCGTTGGGGCTTCATCCTGTGGTTTGGTTTTACCAAGCTGTCCAGCCACCATCGACGACGAGGTTTTGGCCCGTCACAAAGCTGCTGGCGTCGGAGGCGAGGAACACAACAGCCCCCTTAAGTTCATGCGGCTCTCCCATGCGGCCCATTGGCAATTTAGTTTTGAGGCGCTCGACTATTTCCGGCGCTAGGGCTGGTGAAGGAAACGGGCCGGGACTTAGGCAGTTGACCCGCACTAGGTCTTTCGCCCAATAAACCGCGAGGTGCCGAGTAAGGTGAATGATGCTTCCCTTGAGCGCGTGATACGCGACTGGACTGGATGGGCAAAGACCCTCGTAAGCATCAGGATACGACCCGACCGTGCCGTACATCGAGCCGAGCATCACGATGCTTGCGGCAGATGCGGATTTTACCGCGTGATCACGCATCAGCCGGGACAGCAGGAAATATCCTGTTGCGTTGGCCAGTTGCCGGGTGAACTGCTCACCGGTAACATTACGCCAGTCTGCGGCCGTTCCTTCATGGCCGTTATTGACGAGCACATCGAGGCGTCCAGCCTGTTGCAGTGTGGCATCAAAACCACGTGCAACGGATGCCTCATCCATCTGATCGAGGGCCACAGAAAGATGATTTCCCTGCTGCTGCCCGCCGAGTGCTGCCGCAACTGTACGAGCCCTCTCAAGGCTTCGGCTGGCCACCACCACACGCGCACCCGCCTCGGCGAGACCGCGCGCCAGCGATGAACCAAGATGCCCGCTCGCACCAGTGATAAGCACCACACGCCCGCTCAGATCAAAAAGCTGCTGCACCGTCGGTTCCTGATGTTTCATGCTGCTTGGTCTATTAATTAATTACCTGCCACTGACGGGATTCAGCCGAATTGAGTATCGCCAAATTCACCTCAAGAGTCTGAATGCCTGCTTCCAAGGGACAAAGCGGAGCTCTGTGTCCATCGAGAGAGTCGAGAAAAGCTTCAGCCTGTAGTGTGAACAAAGTATCCCTATCAAGCTGATCACCAACCTCATCGTGCCACGGTGAATCCGGTTCAGCCATCCAGCGCCAACGATTCTGCTGATTCTCGAACCGAACAGTGCCGTGCCGACAAATCACTGTGATCGCAAACTCGTTCGGGGACTGATGCTGATTCAGGCTAAAGCAACCCATTACGCTGCCATGCCGAGTTAGCACATGCACGGTGTCTTCCACTTCGACTCCGGCAAGCACTTGGTGACCGATATCGGCCACGAGGGCGTTAACCGGTCCCACCAACCATTCCCCAGCATTGATCACATGGGTGAACGCGTCCTGCACCGCGCCACCGCCACTCGCACGGTCCTTGTAATACGTCTCCCGATAGGCGGGTCGGAAAAATGGAAAGTTCTGTCCGCAGGTCGCTACAATCTGCACCGGCGGGCCAAAACGTCCGCTAAGGATCGCTTCGCGCATCTTCGTCAGAACCGGATGCGCTCGGTAGACATAAGCAATGGAGGCAATAAGTGTGCGCCGCTTAATCTCCTCCCGGAGCGCAGCAATACCATCAAGGCTAGTGCTTAACGGCTTTTCAATCAGCAGATGCGCACCAACCTTCGCCGCCGCGGTTGCCATAGCGATGTGCAGATGTGCGGGAGTGCAGATCACCACAGCGGCGGGACGTGAGCTGAGGGCTTCATCGAGATTCTCAAATGCCTGAGTAATCTCGTAGCGGTCTGCAATGGTCTTGCGAAGGTGGGCATTCACTTCGCAAATTGAAAGTTCCGCCCTTCCTGTGGCACCAAAACAGCGGAGATGGCGCTCTCCAATTGATCCGACACCAACGATCAGAATGGAGTTGCGCTCCTTCATACGCAGTTTTGCAATTCGGCCGCCATGGCGGCGAGCCGGTTGTCAAAGGTGAACCCGAGAGCGCCGTATTGCTCCTGAATTTGTTCAAGCGCGCGTTTTATGAAGAGGATGTCAGCGCCGTGGCAAATGAAGCGTGCTCCCATATCCATCAACATTTTGGAGTGCTCCGGCGTCGGGCTGGTGGTGCCCCAGTGAATGCCCGCATCTTTGGCAGCGGCGGCCACACGTTTGCGCGCGTGGACCATGGTTGGGTGATCAAATTCAAATGGCACCCCAGCCAGCACGCTCAGATCTCCAGGCCCAATCATTACCACATCCACACCAGGCACTTTTGCAATGGCCTCAACCTCTTCGAGAGCGCGTGGTGATTCAATTTGTACGATGAGAAGAGTTTCCTCGTTAGCTTTTTTGAGATACTGTTTCATCGGGGCGGCGCAGTATGGAGCGTCTGCATTTGCTCCATCCACTCCGCGCTCACCGAGCGGTGCAAATTTTGACCACCGCACAACTTCGGCCGCCTCCGCGGCGCTTTCGCAGCGGGGATACATGATGCACTGTGCCCCCGCTTCCAGCAGACGCGCCATGCGCATGAACTCACCCTTGCCCGGACGTGCGACAATGTCTGAGCCGCCCACACGCGCTGCTCGCATCAAATTCGCCGCAGTCTCGACGCTGTAATGGTGATGCTCGAGATCCATCCAGATACCGTCAAAGCCCATAAGGCTGGTCATCTCAAAAAGCGTCGGGTCGACGTAATGTAGACAGGTAATGAGGGCGGGTTCGTTCCGCCGGAGTTTGCTTTTGACAACGCTGTTTCGCATAGGAATTGGATTGTGGGTTTATTTCTTCAACTGCAAAATCATCTCGATC
>CALQFT020000066.1 GCA_943329925.2 Opitutus sp. GAS368 | reverse complement strand
CCACGTCATCGTTTTCGAATTAAAGGCCGCGGAGGATTTTTCCGAGGAAACGACGGTCTACTTCGAGCTGCAGCACCAGGCGGTGGGCTTGATGAAGCGCTTTCGGCTCGCTGCCACGATGTATGCCGCCCCTTGGCTCCGCGCGCGTTCGCCGCGCCCGGCGAATGAGGGAGAAGTCTATAAAAGCTACTACTTCTTCTGTGTTATAAAATATCCTCAAGACGCGGCTCGATCTTTTTCTTTCGCAAATCAATATCCATCTACCGACTTTGGATCGCTTGCTGGCATCCCTTCAGGATGCGGTTCGTTCTGGACATATTCCGGTGGTGTCGCTGCGCTCAACCACCGTATAACAGCCGCGATGCCTCCGGCATCGTATCTGTCACTTTAGCTGAATCTGGGTACTAGCGTGCTGGGGCTTGCTTCTACGGCAGAAGTGCAGTTGGCAGATTTTTGTACTGAGAATGAAAACATATTTCGCCGAATTTCCATCACCCATTGGCCTCATTCAATTTCGCGGGACTGACGTCGCTCTCACGGGTGTCTTTATGGAAAAGCATCGCCACCAACCGCTACTCCCAGTCGATGCGGTAGAAGATGCCGGCCCATTTCGCGAGGCTCGGCGCCAACTGGAGGAGTATTTCGCAGGCGAGCGTCGTGAGTTTTCCCTCGCTCTTGAGGCGATTGGCTCGCCCTTTCAGCGGCGCGTCTGGCAGGAGCTGCGGTTGATCCCCTACGGCGAGACGGCAAGCTACGGTGAACTCGCCCGACGCATCGGCAATTCTCGCGCGGTTCGGGCCGTGGGTCTGGCAAATGGGCGCAACCCGATTTCGATCATCGTGCCCTGCCACCGCGTTATCGGCGCAAATGGCACCCTAACCGGCTACGGCGGCGGCGTGGAACGAAAGCGCTTTCTGCTGACGTTGGAGGCGGATAAGTCTACGAACGTGAGCGAGGGCTAGCGGGGCGGAGGTGGCGTTCCCTAGGTTCTTCGGAATCGAATCGATGCGGCAAGCGGACGTTCAAACAAAGCCTCCGCGTCCACAAAAGGCCTTCCTTGGAAGAGCCTCTCAATTCCTCAGAGTAGGGAAATGTGGTGTAAACGACTTAAAAACATGCTCTATAGACAGAAGTATTCCCCAAAACTAAATGAACAAACGCCGCCTATTTTGCTCGGTTTTCCTTTCCTGCGCGACCCTCTCTGCTGCAGAAGATAAACCCCAATCCGCCCCAACGAGCGCTCAGCCGGTGCGCGCCTTTATCGACGACGAAGCTCCGGGATGGCGTTCGCTCACTGAGGAGGACTTCACCCGGGTCAATAGCGCCGAGGACACTTGGTCATGGAAGGCTGGCGTGCTCCATTGCACGGGATTGCCCGTCAGCGTGATGCGCACCTCCAAAGAGTTCAAAAATTTGGAAATGGTAGTGGAATGGATGCACGAAAAGTCTGCCGGTAACTCCGGTGTCTTTCTGTGGGCGACCCCGCAATCGGTTGAAAAGTTGACCGCCTCAGGGAAAGCCGGCCTGCCCGCCGGCGTTGAAATTCAAATCCTCGACCACGGTTATACTGAACTGATTGCGTCCAAGGGTAAAAAGACCGATTGGTTTGGTACCAATGGAGATGTCTTCCCCGTGCAGGTGCAGATGACGCCTTTTCCTCCCCTTTCTCCCGACGGGCGGCGGAGTTTTCCGCGCAAACACCTTTCTAAGGGGCACGGTGAGTGGAATCACTATTACATTCGTGCGATCAACGGTGAGGTGCGTCTCTGGGTAAACGGAGAGGAAGTCTCTGGCGGAACAGGGGTTGATCCGGCTCAAGGGTACATTTGTTTGGAGAGTGAGGGGTCGCCCATCCAGTTTCGTAAGCTACGCGTGCGAGAATTGCCTTGAGCGGGCCCATCTCGTGAAGGTGGTCGAGGGTAAAGGATTCCTAAAAAGTTCTTGCGTCAGACTTTGCGTATATTGAGTAAAATGATTTCGATGCCGCAGTGGATGAAGAAATCGAATGCGATTTGGTGCGCCTCAATGGCTGGGGTGAATTAAAAGCCTCCTCCGGTTGACATTGTGGTTTCTTTCGGTGTATGCATTCGTAGCCGAATTATTTTTCCCAATTTCTAATCCTTTCAGCGCAAAAAAGCTGAAAGGAAATGAGTTGGGCAGGGCTTTTTCAGCGCAGGACACGACCACCCCAAGTCGACTGATTCTCGCAAAAAGATGAACCCAAATCATGTTGGAGAAGTGCCCCTTCCTCCTAATACCACGCTGACGATGGGCTTTGAGGCGCCCGAAGATATTTTGGTGATGGAGACATCGGTTTCCGTCCACAAAGAATACGCTTTGGGTGAGGAAATTGCACGAGGTGGAATGGGGCGAATTTACCTTGCGACGGATCCCACCCTCAGGCGGGAGGTCGCCGTGAAAGTGAGCACCGTTGGGCAATGTGGGGAAGACTCCATGTTCTTCAAAGAGGCCAAGGTGCTGGGGCGTTTGGCGCATCCGAATATCGTTCCAATCCACAACTTGGGCGAAGACCGGCAGGGGCGTCCGTTCTATTCGATGAAGTTGGTGAAAGGGCGCACTCTGCAGGCCGTTTTGAAGGCACTCCGCCGCAAAGGTGCTCCAAAGACGAAGCGGTATTCGCGTGCGGCGTTAATTTCGATGTTTCACAAAGTATGTGACGCGGTAGCCTTTGCGCACTCCAAGGGGTATTTGCATCGGGACATAAAGCCGGAAAACGTGATGCTGGGCGAGTACGGGGAGGTGCTGCTCATGGACTGGGGACTGGCACAGGAGATGGTCGAGGGCGTGGCAGTATCTGTCAGCAGCGAAGGGGGATCTGGAGAGGAACCCGCCCAGATTTATATTCAGGGTACTCCGCAGTACATGTCCCCCGAGCAAGCAAATGGAACTCCGCTAGATGTGCGATCAGACGTTTACTCATTGGGAGGTCTGCTCTTCTCGCTTTTAACCTACCGCGCCCCCGTGGAGGGCAAAAGCGTGGAAGAAATTCTTTCCAAAGTGCGGAGTGGCGAAATCTTGCCAATGAATTGGTTGCGAGCAGATCCTTTCCTGCACCTTCTGGGGGCGGCGCGCCAAAATGAAGTGCCTCAATCACGTGCAGGCACTCTCGGGCGCAAGTTTGGCTTAAAAATAGGAGTGCCCATGGCGTTGCAGGCGGTGACGTGCAAGGCGATGGCCTTTAAGCGGGAGGACCGCTACCAGAGTGTGGGGGAGATGCTGGAGGACATTGAGGCCTACCAGCACGGTTTTGCAACCGAGGCAGAACAGGCGGGGCTTTTGCGGCAAATCCTGCTGCTGGTCCGTCGCAACCAAGCCGCTGCGATGTTTTTTGTGTTGCTGCTGGTTTGTGCCGCTATTTTCACGGCTCAATTGGCCGCTAGCGAGCGCCGGGCGACGCAGAGCGCGCTTTTGGCTAAGCAAGAGGCGCAGAGAGCGACGCTCAATGAACTGGAGGCCAAGGCCAACACGGAAGAAGCCCACAAACAGGCGGGCATTGCCAAGGCGAATGCCAAGAAGGCGTTGGAGGAGAAGGAGGCGGCGCGTGTTGCATCGGCGGAATTGCAATTCTCATTCGCAGTAGCGGCCGATGATCAGGCGCGAGGACTGGAGATGCAGATTGCTCTGGCGCTGGTTCCGGAAGATTTGCGAGGTCAGCCTTGGCGCTACATAAACCAAAGGCTCAATACCGCTACCTTCTCGTTTGAGGCCAAGGAGGCGAGTACTTGGAGGGATTACGTGCTCCATCCCCTCAACCCAGATTTACTGGTGACGCTGCAATATAACGGGTGGGTTCGCTCACTGGAGCTTTCCTCTGGCGCGGTGGCAGACCTCTTCCGTATGGAGCCCTCCGGACTGAGGAACTGCCTTGCTGTTTCAAAAGACGGTAAGCGCCTGGCGGTGCATCGGCAACTGCCACAACCCACGGAAAACGGCTCGCAACAATTGGAAATCTTTAATCTCGCCGACGGCGAGCCTCAGTGTTCCATCCTGATGCCCGCGAATGCGGAGCTGAGCTTTCAAGGGCGACTTGTCTTTAGTCCGGATGGAAACCTGCTGCTCATGAGTTCAGCTTCCAAAAGTGGGGTGGGCTTTTACATGTTCGATGCATGGCAAGGGACCCTGCTTTGGAGTGGCACACAAAGGTGCCGGGCTATTGCTAGTTTTTCCGATAAAGGGAATCATAACGCCATCGTATGTACAGACCTCGAGGGCATCTCTGAGCGAGACCCATGGACGGGGGACTTGTTGCGCTCTTCACCCCTTGCACGGCTTGGCGGATGGAGAAATATCAATCTCGCAATTCCCTCTTGGGAATCTGTTTTTTTTGTGAGGAATGGCTACTGTTATAGAATGGAAACTGAGGGGGGGAAAATCGTGGCCAAATTTCCGCTGCCCTCGGGCGCTTCTTTCTTCGGAGACATTGCTTATCTCCCCAAACAAAAGGTTCTAGGGGTAATTGCGCAACAATCTCAACAGTTCGGAATCCTCCAGTTCTGGAATGTCGATACCGGCGATTTATTGCGTTCCGTGCCAGTTCCTGTGGGGATGGATACTGGCGCGAACCCAGAAAGTCCGCGCTGGGCGATCGTGGCCCATCCCAATACAGCCCAGTTTATTGTCACTAGGGGTACTCAAATGAAGGTGTGGAATTGTCCCTCCAGCCATGGGGAAAAAGTGGTGCGAATAAATTCCGAGACGAAGGTCGACTCTTTCGCTTTTCTCAGTAACCCGGACTTGGTGGCGGGCTCATTCTGGGTCGCGGACAAAGTGTTCAACGATTGGGTGGGCGTCTGGGATATGAAGGCAAAGGCGACTCCTGTGTCTTTGAAATATCCATTCAGAATCAATAAGCGAATGGGCGCGGTGGTTACAACCGACCAAAGCGGAGAATTAGTCTGCGCAACAATGTTCGGAGATGGGGTGGATTCCGAAAAAGTGGTCCTCAAGTTGTTCCGAGTGAACGCAGAAGGCGCAACTGAAATCCCGCTCCCTCCGACAAAACGGATCGCAGGCCACGGCCATATCAGCCCCAATGGCAAGCGTATCTGGACCGGATTCGGGATCCTAGAGACGGATTCTCAGAAGCCAATGCGCAAATTAGATCGCAAAGGAGTTTTGGACCCTGATCTCGATGAAAGAATTCCCCGATGGGTTGGAAACTCCCATGTGGTCGAAATCGTGAGCCTCCAGGAAGGCGCCAAACCTGCCGATGAACTTACTGCTGCACGTCACTTGTTGCTTTGGAATGTCGAGAATGGCACTCGCAGCAGCTCCGTCTCTGCACCTTATGCGAAAGCGCTTGCGGCCTCCCCAGACGGCACCCAGATCGCGGAGGGTGGCAGTGACAAAATGCTGCGGATCCGCGATGCTAGCACCCTAGCCGTGCAGCGGGTGCTGCGTGTGCATGATGGTGGTGTGAGTGCGGTCGCCTGGCATCCCAAACTCCCGTTGCTTGCCACCGCATCTTTCGAAGATAGGTGCGTGAGAATCTGGGACTTGAACACAGAGACTATGCTGGAGGAGTTCGGCTTTTTCGAGTTCGTTGACCGTTTGTTCTGGAGTATCGACGGCAGCGAGCTTGCCGTGAGAAATCGGGGTACCAACTCGCAAATAGAGATTTTCAGCCCCAAGGCGTGCCAGAAATCGGGGAGGTGAGAAGGGGAGGCCTGAACTGCGCCCAGTCCCTTAAGGTTGGGGTGGATTCTGGGGGAGGCGGCCAAACTCGGCGGTGGTTCTGCTATTTGTATTTGCAATCGTGGAGCTCAAAAATATGGGCCAGCACGGTTTTCCAGGCATCCATTTCGTCAGCTTTCAAACTCACTTTGGCGAAGAGATGCAATAAATCGTTCGCCTCGCCTAGCGTCGCGGGGCGGCAGGTGAGTTCGTTGACCAGATAATCGATTGTATTGGCTGCGTTGTCGTCGCTTGCGAGAAGTGCTTGTTTGATTAAAAGCTCCTTCGCTAATTCGACGTTTTGAGGAGAAAAATCGGTTTTAGAAAGCCCCGATAGATAAACAACATTCTTCTCAAGCACGCCTTTTTCGAGCAAATCCTCTTCGCGTCCCAAATAGGCGGGATCCAATAACTGTTCACGGGTCCAGATGGCCTTATCTGGGGGCGTATGGGTGGCGAGATAATCGACGGCCATTTCATAACCGTTTGTATTATAGACGACATACCAATCCACCTCTTCGGGAGTTGGGACCAGGTCAAGGACATCCAAAAATGCCCGGCGGATCTTGCGAATGTCTTTGCGTATGGAGTTGTCGTCAGCGCGAAGAGGCGTGAGGAGAAGCAGCAGGCAGAGCAGGGGGTGCAAGCGTTTCATGCCTTACGTTTGTCGAGCTTATGGCGAGAAATCGCGAACAAATACATAGCGGAGCGTTTTCGGCTCAGTTGCGCCTGCGGGCGAGAAGCCGTGGGCGAGGCGCACGACTTCACTCGGGGAGTATTTTAATCTGAATTTGCCGGGAGAGCAGCCAGCGCACGGCGAACATATCTATGGTGGCGCGCAGGGCGCGGTTGCCGAAGCCATACTTGCTCACACCCGCGACCCGGGGGCGGTGGTGGACCGGCAATTCTGTGATTCGGAAGCCCATTCCTTTGATCAAGGCTGGGATGAAGCGGTGCATCCCGTTGAAGGGGAGCAGCGCCTCCCTGCATTCGCGGCGCATCACTTTGAGCGTGCATCCGGTGTCGCGCACGCCGTCGCGAGTGAAGCGGGAGCGGATTGCATTGGCGAAACGGGAGGTGAGCCGCTTGGAAAGGGTATCCTTACGCGAGGCGCGATAGCCGCACACGAGGTCAAAGCCCTCATCGAGGGTGGCTAGGAGTTTCGGGATGTCGGCTGGGTCATTTTGACGATCCCCGTCCATTAAAATCAGAATATCCCCTTTGGCCGCTTGGATGCCCGAATACATAGCCCCGCTTTGCCCCGTGTTTTTCGAAAACTTAATGACGCGAATGTGGGGTTGGACTGGAATCCGGGAGAGGGTTTGGTCGCTGGATTTATCATCCACCAGAACAATCTCATAATTGTGGCCGCCGAGCGCTTGGGCGATTTCTTCGCAAAGCGGGGCGACATTATCTTCTTCGTTAAATAACGGAATGACTACAGAAAGCATTGGAGCAGAAACAAAAGCTGTGGGAGTTAAGGAAAGAAGATCGGTGGGATTAGATCCACTTTTTTCTTTTGAAATAAACCATCTGAACCAGGGCGATAGTCAGCATTAGAAACAAGCAGCCGACGTAGCCGAAGGGATGATGAAGCTCCGGCATGTTCCATGGCATCGCCTTGTCTCCCTCGGTGGATTGGAAGTTCATACCCCAAATCCCCGCAAGAAAAGTCAGCGGTATGAAAATCGAGGAAATCACCGTCAATACCCGCATGATTTCATTGGTTCGCATGCCGACGGCCGAAAGATACATATCCATGTTTGCCGTGGCCACATCACGGTAACTTTCAATTAAGTCCATAATTTGGACGGTGTGATCATAACAGTCCCGCAGATAAACCTTTGTATCGCGATGCACAATTCCGCTCTCATCGTGTAACAAGGCGCTAATGACCTCGCGTTCAGGCCAAACAAAGCGGCGCAGATGGGCCAGCAACCGTTTGCAGTCGTGTAGTTGGTGGACTTGGGAAATGGAGGGATTACTCACCACGTGATCGTCCAATTCATCGAGTGCTTCTCCCAATGTTTCCAGCAGCGGAAACTTGTGATCCACGATGGCGTCCATGAGCGCGTAGGCCAGGTAATCCGCGCCTTGTTTACGGATGAGCCCGCGTGCGGTGTGCAGCCGATGGTGGACCAATTGAAAGGTGTCGGTGGCTGGGTCCTCCTCGATGCTCAGTAGAAAACCTTGCCCAAGAAAAATGGAGACCTGCTCGCGGGAAACCGACCCGTCCGGCTCGCCGGACATCATCTGGGAAACGATAAAGAGGTGGTTTTCGTAAGGTTCAACCTTGGGGCGTTGGCCGAGGTTGAGGACGTCTTCCAGCGCCAAGGGGTGCAAATTAAACATTTTCCCCAAGTCCTGAATCATCCCCAAGTCGGAGAGGCCGTCCAGCTCGACCCAGAGGACCGACCCGTCCGTGGGGATGGGCGGCAACATGGAAACGGAGGTTACCTCCTGTTCCTGCAGCGTATCCTGGTTGTAGTGGGTGAAACGCATCCGTGGCGTGGATTTAGATATGTCATCGGGCACCGAAAGGGTGGCGGGCGCGGTGCCTGGGATGGAAAAACGAGTGCGAAACATGATGTGGAAAGGGGCGGGTAAGTAGGGAAAAACCAAGTCAGTTGCCGCTCATTGGTACGCGCCCGCTCAGGGCCCTGCTCAGGGTGAGTTCGTCAGCGTATTCGAGGCCCGATCCGGCGGGGAGCCCCTGGGCTAGACGGGTGATTTTAACTGGGAACTCGCGCAGCAATTGCGCCAAATAATGTGACGTGGCCTCGCCCTCCACATCAACTCCCAAAGCGAGGATGATTTCTGTAGGCGGTTGCGCTTTGAGCCGGTTGAGCAAAGAGGGAATCCGCAGCGCCTCGGGGCCGATGTGATCCAGGGGCGAAATTTTACCCCCCAAGGCGTGGTAGAGACCGTGAAAAGCGCCGGAGCGTTCCATCGGCAGGACGTCCGTTGGCTGTTCGACCACACACAAAAGATGCGGATCCCGGCTTGGATCCGTACACATGTGGCAGAGATCGGAGTCCGTGAAAAAGCCGCATTGCGAACAGGGGTGAACAGCGGCTTTTACCTCTTGGATGGCGCGGCCGAGAGATTCGGGGTGGGCATCCGGAGATTGGATCATCCAGAGGGCGATGCGTTCGGCGCTGCGTGCCCCAATGCCCGGCAATCGCTTGAGTTCGGCGATGAGCGTCTGGAGAGGGGCTGGGTACTGTGCGCGCTTCATCTCCGTTCGACGGCTCCGTCGGTGCGGCTGGGGAGTGGGGCGCGCGCTTCGTTTTCAGCGATGCGTTGCAGCAGTAATTCGAGCGCCTCGTCGGAGCGATCCACCGGGCGGGCGGCGAGGAGCCAAGTCCGAGCGGCGTCCCAATGGCGGGCACGGAACTGCGCTACGCCTTTTCGGTACTGAGCGAGGCGAGTCATGCTGGCGGCATCCAGAGTGTTTTGGAGTGCAACGAGTTCGAAAACATCTTCCGGAGGATGGGGCGGCAAGTAGCGTTGGAGCAGGTCGATGGGGCGGCGTTCCACGGAATGCCCACCGAGCAAGCCGGTCCGGGCGCTAATCAGGATGCGCGAGCCGTAAAGGGTGTTTGCGAAAGCGAGCTTCTGCGCCCAATCCGCCGCCTCCCCCAAGCCACTGATGCGCTGGCCGCCTTGCGTGATGGTGGTCAAAAGGATTTCCCCGGTGCTAACCCCGATGCGCAGATCCAGTTCGTGCCCGAATTTCACTTCGCATTCATGGCTGAGGCTCGCCAGACGTTGCCGGATGGCCGCCGCAGCCTGCAGGGCGGCTTCGGGATGTTCCTCGGCCCCCAGCAAAGGGCAGAATACAGCACGAAAGGCCTCGCCATCGGTACGGTCTGGAACGCCTTGGTAGGCTTCAGCGGTTTCTGTGCAGAGGGTCAGGAGCCGATTGAGGAAGGAGGCGCATTGCGCAGGCTGGAGGCTTTCCGCCAGTTGCGCGTGATTGACGATGGCGCAGTGAAGCACCGTGGAGTTTACACGAATTGGCACCAAACTTGGGCGAGCCACATCCTGTTCCTTGGAGGAAGGTGCACTCTGAGGGGAAGTTGGCAAATGTTGGGTGAAATTTTGGCTTTCAAGGCCTTCGTCAAAGTGGCAATCCAAACTCGCGGGCAATTGAGACATCCCGCTCCATCGGCGCAGGCACTCTGGAATGCCCCAGGCAAGAAGGAGGCATAGTGCGGGGGGAATCGGGTGGAAGGCGCGACTATAATGCGCACCGAGCAATGTCGCGAGAAGCACTTGAAGCATTGCTCCGCAAAGAACGGCGCCTCTCCAGAAGCGGGATTCCACCGCGAGCTCAACCCAAGTCATGCCCAGGGCAAGGGGTAAAAGCAGCAGGATATCGGAATTACAGCCGCTCAAACCGAGGCCATCAGAGTTCGAGGGCAAAGCTGCAGAGAGCAACCCAAGGCTGCATAGCGTCTGGACAAGCGTTACCGCGCTCAGCCCGATTAAAAGGCTGAGGTAAAAAGGACGAGGATTCCATTTTGGGAGGCGTGGCAGGTCCACGGCGTTGCGTGAAGCAGGACTCACGCCATCTTGCATGGTGATTGGCAATCGGCAGTCTTATCAGGCATCCTTCATGCCTTATGATGCACGTCGTCCTTGTCGAACCGGAGATTCCGCCCAACACCGGCAACATTGGACGGCTGTGTCTGGCCACCGGAAGCGTGCTGCATTTGATCGAACCGCTCGGTTTTTCACTGGACGATCGACTGCTTAAGCGAGCTGGGTTGGATTATTGGGCGAAGGTGGAGGTGCGGCAGTGGCCGAATTGGGAGACGTTTTTGGCCGCGCAACCACAGGGGCGGCGCTTGTGGTTTGCGACGACCAAGACCGAGCGTCCCTACTGGGATGTGGCATTTGAGGACGGCGATTATCTCGTTTTTGGCCGCGAAACCCGGGGGCTGCCCAACCTTCTGTTGGAGGCGCACCCTGAGCGCTGCCTCAGTATTCCCATGGCCTCTGAGACGCGAAGTTTGAACCTCGCCACAGCTGTGGGAATTGTTCTCTACGAAGCAGTCCGGCAAGTGCGCCGGGTTTGAACGCGACGCGGGCACGGGGCGCGTCGGTTTTGGCTGGCGAAATCGACAGGGTGCAGGAATAGGGTAGGTGTGCAAAAATCCACCTTCTTGAAATCGCTCGCTTTCCTTGCGCTCAGTGTGTCCACCGCCAGCCTGTGGCCCTGTGAGGCGCGGGCCCAAGAGAAAGGCGCAACACAAGGGGCTCAACCATCCTCCAGTTCAACCCAAGTTCTCTTTGATGGTAAAGCGTTGGGGGGCTGGAAGCGCACGGATTTCGGCGGTGGGGGCGAGGCTTACGTGGAAAAAGGCGTGCTCATGGTGGATTCGGGTGAGGAACTCAGCGGCGTCCAGTGGACCCAGTCGGTCCCGAGCGTCAACTACGAGTTCGAAGTGGAGGCCCAGCGCCGCTCCGGGCTGGATTTCTTTTGCGGACTGACTTTTCCCGTCGGGGAAAATCACCTCTCTCTCATTCTGGGGGGCTGGGGCGGCGCGACGGTCGGCATTTCCTCCATCAACGGGCGGGATGCCTCGATGAATGAGACCACGTTAACCCGCACCTTCAACGACTTTCGCTGGTACAAAATCCGCGTTCGGGTGGAGCCTTCTCGCGTGCAAGCGTGGCTGGACGAAGAGCGCATTGCAGACGTGGACACGAGGGGCAAGACCCTGGGTTTGCGCGCAGGGGAGATTGAGTTGTCGCGGCCCTTGGGTTTGGCAACATTCCGCACCGGAGCGGCATTTCGAGGGATGGTGCTGCGCAGTTTGCCGGTGGCGAAAGGGAGCCAATAAATTATGGCTCGCGAATATGTCATCCGCCGGCCGGCTATCGAAATGCCGCGCATCAATTTTGCGCAAGAGTTAAACGCCCAACAGCTTGCCGCGGTGATTTCTCCTCCGGGGCCGACTCTGGTGCTGGCCGGAGCGGGCTCAGGCAAGACGCGCACGCTGACATTTCGCGTGGCGTACCTTTTGGAAAACGGGGTGGATCCCTCCCAGATTTTGCTCCTGACCTTTACGAACAAAGCCTCCCGGGAAATGCTCGAAAGGGTGGCGGCGTTGGTCCCGCATGATTTGAGCGAGCTTTGGGGAGGGACGTTTCATTCGCTGGGTAACCGAATTTTGCGGCGCCACTCGAGCGAAGCGGGGTATGGGGAAGGTTTTACCGTCATGGACAGCGAGGATGCTGAAGAGCTGCTGCAGGGAGTGCTCCTAGCCTTGCAAGGGGGGAAGGTCTCGGAGTTGCCCATGAAGCCGGCCGTGGTGGGAAATGTACTGAGTTATGCGGTGAATGTGGGGCAGCCCATTGCGACGGTAATTAAAGACAAATTTGCCCATTTGGAAGAATGGGGGGAGCTCATTGCGCGCGCCGGGGAAGCTTACGCGAAGCGTAAATTGGAGGCTAACGCGCTGGATTTCGACGACCTCCTTTCTGCCACCGCCCGCCTACTAGAGAACCATCCGGTCATCGCCGATATTTATCAGCGAAAATTCCAGTTTGTGCTCGTTGACGAATATCAGGATACAAATCCCCTGCAGTCCAAGTTTATTGATTTGTTATCAGCCAGACATCGCAACCTGATGGCGGTTGGGGATGATGCTCAGGCGATTTACTCGTGGCGTGGAGCGGATTATCGCAATATTTTGAGTTTCGCCACGCGTTATCCCGGAGCGAATATTTATAAGGTTGAGACCAATTATCGAAGCACCCCCGAGATTCTGGAGGTCGCCAATGCCGCCATCGAGCAGATGCAAACCCCGCTGCGTAAAGAGCTGGTTTCTTCCAGAGCCTCGGGAACTTTGCCCCGACTTATTCCTTTGGAATCCGGCGCTCAGCAGGCGCGCTTTGTGGTCTCTCGCATGCTTGAATTAAACGACGAGGGCATGGGCTGGGATGACATGGCCGTCCTCTACCGCGCCCACTATCATTCCATGGAATTGCAGATGGAATTGACCCGCTCGGGCATCCCTTTCCAGATCACCAGCGGCTTGCGTTTTTTCGAGCAGGCCCACGTAAAGGACCTCGGCGCTTTCCTGAAATTCGTCGTCAACCCGCTGGATGAAATCGCCTTCAAACGCATAGTCCGTCTGCTGCCGGGTATCGGCGACCGCTCCGCCGACGGCCTCTGGCGCGGCATCGCCCCCCATGGACGCGAGGCTCTAGCTCAACGCCAAACCGGCGGGGCTGCGTTTTCCTTCGAGGCCGCCTTTGCCGCCCAAAAAGTGCCCGCCCGCTCCGCTCCTGCCTGGAAGCAACTCGGGCACACGCTGGAGGAAATTGCTCCCGGCGGCATCCCGCTGGCTCCTTCGCAGATGCTCGACTCCGTTCGGCTTGCCATTTATGACGATTACGCGCGCGCGAAGTTTCCCGACTACGACATGCGCAAGGAGGACCTCAATACCTTGGCGCAGTTCGCCTCGCAGTACCCGCAGGCTTCGGAGTTCCTCGATCAACTCGCGCTCATGGGTGGAGCGGAGCAGGGGGCTGCGACCCGGGACGACTCGGGTGAAATGGTGACCCTTTCCTCGATCCACCAAGCGAAGGGTCTGGAGTGGAAGGCCGTTTTTGTGATCTGGCTAACAGAGGGCATGTTTCCCTCGCAACGTTCGCTGCCAAGTCCGGAGGCACTGGAGGAGGAGCGTCGGCTTTTTTATGTCGCGGTGACCCGGGCGGAGGACGACCTTTATCTGTGCTGGCCGTTTATTAAACGCAACGCCGGGGGCGGCGACGCATTGCAGCGCATCTCTCCGTTTTTAGAGGGAATCCCGTCGGGACTGCTGGAGGAGTGGTCCATCACTGGCGGCCGTTTTTAGAAGCAGGGGTAAACTCGCGGCGGATAGCAGTAAGCTGAGTGGCTCAACTTAGCTGGCTCAACTCGAGCGTATTATCCCAAAAGTATTACGGGGTTTTGTGTGGTGATGGGGCCACTTCAGGTGTTTTGTTCGCATTCCAAAAGTCGCGAAAAAAGCTTTTATCAACGATTTGAATGTAGTCGAAAATCAACTCCTTGATTCCGTCGGCAAGTTTCTTTTTATCCACCTGATCGCCAGCTGAATAGCGCAGCAAGGAATTGAACTCTGGATTGTTGAATGGCTTTTTAGACCCAAGGCAGACCCCGACGTAATGCAGTACCTCATGGATTTTCAAACCTGCGGCAAAGGCCGCTTTCTCAGCGTCGCTTCCGTTTTTGAGCGGCTCAATCAGGGGCTGTAGTTCCTTGAATGCGACTTCTTCAAACTCATGCAGTCCGGACGTTCCCAGCACCGAGGAAGACTTAATCCAAGCCAATCCGTAGTCCCTCGCCATTTGTTGAGAATGGGCTGAGAGCTTGCTGAAATCCGTGGGAAACAATTCCCGCAGCGCGTTTTGTCGCACGGCCTCTTTTTCGCAAGCACAGAGCAGGCAACTCACCATCATTGAAAACAGAAGAGGGAAGATTCTTTGGCGCATAAAAGCTTTGAAGCAAGAGTTTTAAGGTTGAATAGCTGGTTCTCTATTTTTCCTTTCTCCCGCTTGGAGAATAGTTTAGCGCTTTTTTGGACTTAGCAATACAGCGTTCACCGTTTTTGGCATTTTGTAACGCAGTTGGGTGTTGGAAGTCTCACGCAGCGACCCCGACATTGGCCCCCAGCCATCCGTGCCATCCGTTAAATCTAGAGTCACCGAGATCGCCTTTCCCGCTTTTAAAAACGGGATTTGCATCGCCTATTAATTCGACTGTCATTTTGTCCTTATTAAATGGCGGAATCCGAATGCGCGTCATTTCTTCATACGACCTGCCGCCGCAGCGCTCCACGGCTCCACAATTTTTAATCCTTTACTTTCGAGCGCTTTATAAACATCAGGAAGATCGAATTGCGCCAGCACATTTGGAATCATCACTGCGTACGGCCAGTTTTGGTCCTCATCGACGATCAGATCGGTGTAGCTGGAGAGGCTATTTTTCAGGGTGACCTGCTTGACTTTGTCGCTCATCAAAGCAGCGAAAGCGGCGGGCAAGGAGCCCCAACCGCGCCCCACCAGATGCACTTCCTCGTGCCCAGCGGCGACCAACCACTGGATCACACCAAGGACGTCGGCGGTGCGCTGCCCCACCAAGGGCTCACCCAACATGAGACCATGGGCCGCGTAGAAATAGTGGCAGCCATAGGGCTGAAGGAAGGTGTTTGTCCCACACGTGTTCGGCTGGGAATCTCCAATGCCGCGCACGTCGCAGGCAAAGATGGCCGAGTGCGGCTCTGCCTTGATGATTTCAGCGAGCACTGTTTCGGTGCGCAGTTCTTCATCGGCAGATTGATGTGAAACATACAGCACGGCGCGTTTTTTCCCACGCGACGGGCGCGAGGTAAACCCCGGTTCATCGGAGAGCTCTGTCACAATCGTTTCAATGTGCGGAGCCGTTGCCACCGCGTAGTCGCAGTAAGCCTGAGACGGGTACTTGCGGGATCCTGCGCTACGCAAAATGCGGTAATCCGGGGCTTCCTTGAGTGTGTCGATTTTGAGCAAGTCGCGCAGGGCTTTGGCCAACGGCTCAGGCTTCAACGTTTGTGACTTGGTGGTCACTTTTTCCTGCATGAAACTCATCAACGTACGCGACTTTAACTCGCTCACTTGGCCATTGGGCGAAGCCAACAGGTCTGCGTCCTTTTCGAGGGTGATAGAGGGCTCTCTTTGCTCCTTAGATATGCCCGTCACCTTGTTGAAGAAGCGATACATTGCCTCGCGGTTAGCTTGCGTGTAGCCATGCTGATCAGGGCCCACTTGAAGCTGAATGTTCTCCGGCTTGCCCAACAGTTTGTACAAGTGCTTCAAGCGCGCGAAGGCTTCCTCTCCGCCGCGCACATCAAAAAAGTCCTTTTCTTGTGTGAGCAGAATCACCGGACGCGGCGCCATGGCTGCAATAAAGTCGGAGTGGTCGATTCCCAATTGCAGCACCTTTGGCGGGCACTGCTCGGTATCAGCAGGCAGTTCGTTCTCCGCGTTGCGACGAAAAGTCGTCACAAAGCAAGCTGGAGCGGCCATCGTCCAGCGATCATCTAAGGCCGCCAGCCATGTGGTTTGCGTACCCCCGCCGCTGTTGCCGGTGACGCCTACATGCAGGGGATCCAATTCATCGCGAGAAAGCAGGTAATCGAGCGCACGGATACCAACCCAAGCAAACCATGCCCCCAAGAATTCGCCCACCAAGCCCATGGTGTTGCCCATCTGAATATGCTCCGAAACGCTGCCGCCGTAACGCGACTTAAGCCCCTCCGTAATAAACTGGAAGCGTTCACCTTGTCCGACTGGATCATAAATCAAGACCACATAGCCTTGCTTTACCAAACCCTGCGCAAAACTCTGGTAAGCATCCGCCGCTTTGCCATTAAGCGAGTGCCCACACACGCCCACCACGCCGGGCATTTTTCCTTGCCGGCCTTTGGGCACATAGAGATTGCCCGTCACCATGTAGCCGGGCCGACTCTCAAAGATCACCTTCTCAATGCGGTAAGTCTCGCGCTCCAGGATGCCTGTCACCTTGGCGTTCAGTGGCGTCTTTTCTGGCATGGGGCCAAAGCATTCGTGAATCTTGGTGCGCACTGTGTTTACATAGGCTTCGGCGTCTGCCTTGGTTTTCAAATCCTCGCGCCACTTGTTGCCGCGCGCCTCGGCGGCCTTCACCTGCGCCATCAGCCACTCCTGCATCATCTGGGGAAACCGGTTTAGCGGCACCAAGGGCGCAGCGGGTTCCGCGGCCCAACAAAGATCGCCCAGCGACAAAACCAAGGCCTGCAGGCCAGCCACACGCAGCAGACTGCGACGATCCAACGGTTCAGAAAGGAGGTTCATAAAAACATACACTACGCTACGGAACAAAGGCGCCACCCCACTAATCAGAGGTGAAACTGGGTTATGGTTTCTCCAAGACCACCGCACACATGACACGGGCAAGTTGACGCCCAAATTCTATCCGGTCCTTGGAGGTCGGCAGGTGGCCCAACTTCGAACTACTCGCGATTCCCTGCTCCATAAGGAAGGCCGGTTTAGTTAGTTGGATATCTAGAAACTCGTAAACAGAATAGCGGCTAGGTGCCACCTTGTTCGTGGACGGAGTCGGGCCTTTCGCGCTGGGATTAAATGAGGTCTCTTTGACCAGCATTGCAAAAAAACGGTTGGAAAGTTCCCCGTGATTTACCGAACGGCTCAACCACTCGTCCCGCTCCTGATTATGAAGAGTGAGAAAAAAATCCATCCGCCCGAAATCCAGCATCGCCTTTTTTGCGGCGCAGATTTCAGGCATCAAGCGTCGACTCTCGAGGTTGGAAGGATCGGCTGTATCCCAGTTGCGGTTTAGGTCGTATCCATTCCGGTTGAACCGCACACCGCCATCGGCACAGCCATCCGGATCCAACATGGGGAAGATTTTGAAAACAACCCGGTCGCGACACGCCTTGCCTTCATCCGAAAGCAGGAACTTTATCGCACCCTCGCCGACAAACGAAGTGCCGCTTTCCCAGGCATGCTGACGGCACATTAGCCAAATTACAGGTTTCCCAGAATCATTTACCTCAGAAGGGCTGATTGTCAGCAGGTGCAGATCCCGCCCTTCCACGCTCTTGCCAATAACCTCGTCTTTCAGATCTGGATTGCCACGGATCTCAGCCAGCAATTGGTTTACTCGGCTGACCGTGTACGGTTCAATGTGGGCAACCATGACGTGATCTGATTCCGGTATGATCGTGAACGAGGCTTGATCATTGCTTTTAT
>CALQFT020000065.1 GCA_943329925.2 Opitutus sp. GAS368 | reverse complement strand
TGGAAAAAAAGATGAAGCGTAGTGCGTTGTCCGGATACGTCGCCCCGGCGGTGCCGTAAAGGCCAGGCCGCCCAAAGAGCGCCTCGTTGTGGATGAGGAGGATCTGCTGCCCATCGGGTTGGGTGCGCTCAAAGACATTTACCGGTTGGAGCGAGTCACCCACAGGCAGACTGAACTGCACGTTCACAGGGGTGGCATCTTTCATCAGATCCGGGTAACCGGGCAGCACAACCACGACATCGTGGCCGATTTCTGAGACAAAGCGCGGTAAGGCGGCGAGCACCTCACTCAAACCGCCGGTACTGGCATACGGTGCAATCTCACTGGCTGCGAAAAGGATCATCATAACGAAACGCATTTGCACCACACTGCCCGCCTCGCGGCAACCGGTTATTTTGATGGGTTGTTAATACTTGAGGATCCTCGCTAAAAATTCTCGGGTAACCGGGGAGCTGGGGGCGTTAAAAATGGATTCGGTAGGCCCCGTCTCCACGATGCGGCCCTCAGCGACAAATGCCACCCAATCACTCACTTGCCTGGCAAAACCCATTTCATGCGTGACCAACACAAAATCCCGCCCCTGCTCGCGAAGCATCGCGATAGTGTCGAGCACCTCTGCTGTCATGGCGGGATCAAGCGCGGAGGTGGGCTCGTCTAAAAGAAGGAATTGCGGTTGAACCGCGAGCGCCCGAGCGATGGCGATGCGCTGGCGTTGCCCCCCCGAGAGAGCGGCCGGTTTCTTATGGGCGTGGCCTTCCAGTTGAAACCTACGCAGAAGCTCCATCGCTATGTGTTCGGCCTCGCCCAGTGATTTTCGCTGCACGGCAGTGAGTGGCAGTGTGATGTTTTCCAGCGTGGTTAGGTGCGGAAAGAGGTTGAAGCTTTGAAACACCACGCCCGTTTTGCGGCGATGTTGCAGCAGCGCACTTTCCTCAAAAACCAGCGTCTTTCCGTTAAGTGTGACTCGACCGGAATCCGGGGTTTCTAATCCGGCAAGAATGCGCAGTAATGTCGACTTACCGCCGCCGGAGGGGCCAATGAGGACAAGTGCGCGCGTCTCACTGACGTTGAGCGAGAGGTTATCCAGTGCTTTGTGGGCGCCGAAGGCCCTACAGAGGGCGTTCAGTTCAAGTTTCATAGCGAAAACGGGCTTCCAAACGTCGGGTCCAAAGTGAAATGGGAAGCGTCAGCAGGAGATAGCCTGCTGCGAGCAGGAGGTAGCTTTCAAAATTGCTAAATGTGTAACTCGCGACGTTGCGCGCGCTCTGGGTCAATTCGTTGACTCCAATCACCGAGAGCAGCGAGGAGTCTTTGATCAGCGACACGAACTGTCCGGTCATCGCCGGCAGCACCACCCGAAGCGCTTGAGGTAAGATTACGTAGCGGTAAGTCTGCACGCGCGTGAGGCCAATGGATTGTGCCGACTCCAATTGCGAGCGACCCACGCTTTCTATCCCAGCCCGGAAGACCTCCGCGAGATAGGCTCCGCTAAAAATTGATAGCGTCAGGATACCTGCCACGGTTCGGTTTTCTAGCCGAACGGCCTCTGCGACAATGTAAAACAAAATGTAGATTTGTGCGAGTAGGGGAGTGCCTCGGACGAGTTCAACGTAGCCTTGCACTGCATATCGTAGCGGCAGCAGGCGGCTGCGTTGTGCAAGCGCAACGAGGACGCCCAACAGGGTGCTCAGGCCAAGCGCTCCCAGTGAGATGCTCACCGTCGTGCTCCAACCCGCTGCAAACAGTCGCCAATAAGCGCCGACAGCCTCCCAATCCCAGTGCAGCCCAGAGCGCTGCAATACCACCCAACCACTCCAACCCACGCATCCCAACACCAGACAAGCGTTGATACCCCGCACCCATCCCACGGGCTGCGCGGAGCCTTCCGGCGCTAAAAACAACTTTCTAAAAAAGGTCTGCGGCATGATCGCCCTAGAATAAAAAAGGAATTCCAGACGCTCGAAACGCGTTTTTCTGGGGAGCCAGCCAGCGATTACCCAAGGCTTCAAAACCGCCTTTGCTCCGATAATCAGACAGAAATACGTTCACTTTTTCGCGCAAAGCATCATCTCCTTTGCGAATTCCAACCGCCCAATGCTCGATCTGGAACGGGTTCAACAGCGCCTGGGTTGTCTCAGGATTTTGTTCGGAATGTTTGAGCACCGACATCTGGTCGTAGAGGAAGGCATCGGCACGCCCTTGGACGACTTCCAGTACGCAGGCCGTCTCCCGATCTAAAACGACAACGCGCGCTTTCTTTAACTGTCTCGAGTAAAGATGCCCCGTGGTCCCTTGCTTGACCGCAACAGTCTTTCCGGGTTGGTCGCAGGCGGCTATGGAGTCAATCGGAGCGTTTTTCCCCACAAGCAGACACAGCCCGGTGGACAAGTAGGGCTCAGAAAAGTCAATGGAACGGGCCCGTTCCGGGGTGGCAGTCATGGAGGAGATAATGAGGTCGATTTTACCCGTTTTTAAGGAGGGAATAAGTCCATCGAAGGGGAGGTTGAGTATTTCGACTTTGCGCTGAAGGGCCGCCGCCAAGGCACCGGCCAGATCGACGCTAACCCCCTCGGGTTGGCCGCTGGGATTTGCCATTTCAAAGGGTGGGTAGGCAAGCTCCATGCCCACAACCAGGATGCCGGCATCACGCGCAATCCCGTTGGAGGCCACCGTCAGCAAGGAACAAAAGAGCAAAAGTAATACACGCACGTTCCAAGCCTGACAGAAGACAACGGAACTTGGCAGGCCGATTTACTTCGCTTTATCACGAAAATAGCTGTGAACAGCGCATGTGCCCCTGAGGGCCACTTCGGAAGATATGTGGACGAGGCCGTGCTGTGGCCTTCGGTGCACCATGTCAGTGCGCGCGTACTACGGGCCGTATTCACTATTCACATCTGCTGTGGGCGGCTCTTTGCGCGCAGCGCCGATTGGGCGCCCAAAGACGGGGGCTAAGGAGTGGACCAAGTCCAGTTCGTTTGATCGGGCTTGCTGTAGTCCATGGCCCCACCAGCGTCGGTGCCTTTCCATCCTGTGGAATAAAGCGTGAAGCCCTGTGCATGCTCTTTGAGTAAGTAATGCAAGGGCGCACCATCGAAGACCTCCGTGGGGATAGCCGCCAGGAAGCCCGGCGCAAGCGTTTCCAGCTTTGGCGGAAAACTGCCATCACGGAGCCGGTGGCGTTCCAAGGCAATGGCTATGCGGGCAATGTTGACGAGGGTTTGCCCTCTGGCCGAAGTTTTGATGACTCCCATAAACGCGTGGGTGTTTGATTCGGCGAGGAAGTTGAGCGGGCCGAAGTGCGGCTTGGGAGGGGGTGAAATCGCACGCAAATTCCGGGAGCCCTCCGCTGAAACGGCTTTTTTGTAGAGTATTATACTATCTAAGCTGTTGGTTAATATAATGTTTAGAATGGTTTTTGCGAAAAAATTGGTAAGGAATTGTTCTAAAAAACTTCGCCCTGGTGTGTCTCTTCCAACCACGGCCAACAACATTGCTAATTTTCCGTTTCCTACCGTCGTTTCGGTTTGGACGCTTGCTTGCATATCCCTCGCAAAGAGGCTTTCGCCGCCGAGGCTGACTTCCAGCGAGAACAAGCAATCGCAACGGGCCAGTGCCGTATCAAGGATCGCCAGTTGCGGATCCGACCATACTTGCCGCGACACTCCTTCGTAGATTGCGGGCATCAGAACGCCTACCTGTGTGACGTGGACCAAATGCTCAATCAGAGTTGGATAGACATGAAGATCCGCTACTTTGAGTAGGAGCAGGCACTCCTCCAGAGCCTCAGTGCCGCGCCCAGCGTCAATATGGGACCTAGCCCTGAGTTGGGTCACATTCGTGATGCTGAGCATGGGATTTGTTAGTGGATTAACCTTCAGTAAGGGATTTGGAGCAGGGGCTGTGGGGAACAAGCTGGCATGCGGTCGCTGCTTTGCTTCATGGAGGCGTTTCCAGAGCGGATCCAGATTCTCAAAAACTTTCAGGATGGCTTCGGAATCCGAGAGGTCAGTGGTGTCTGGCGCTAGTCGATTTTCGGAGAGTGCTTTGCTGCGAAGATCTGCCAGACTTCTTGCTTCAAATGGCCCCAATACCTTGAGGCTTCCCCCGCTGATTTTTAGAGGTTTTATGCTCTTCAGCGGTTTCATTCCTGTTTCGTCAAGGTAGCGGGTTTTAAATCCAAATGGGTTTTCTGAACTGGGTGGGCCTATGATGTATTGGATTGCCAGAAAGGGTTTGAAGTCCTCTATAGCGCCAAAGTTGTCCACTTCGGGAACGGGTTTTGGCAGGACTTCATCCCAAGAGTCGGGCAGGCCCGCAGCCTTAGCGTTAGCGAGTGCGGTTTGGTAGCGGTGCTTGGAATAGGCGCCGGAAAGGGCGCCGGAAAGGGCGGCCGCTAGGAAGGGTATTGTGATAAGCCAAAGGATTGTCCATCCGAGTCGGCGTACCCATTTGTGTGGGGTGGGCGAGGGGAAGTCTATGGGAGGGGGGGCCATAAATTTAGGCGATGGCGACTGGAAGCGTTGGGCTGTGACTGCTTTGTTTTGGGACCGCAGGAAGAGCTGCAGGTTCGGCAAGAAGCTCCTCCAGAACCGCCTCGGAGTTGCGGAGAGCGCTAAGGGGTGGGACGTAAATGAGCCCCGGAAGAGTGCCCGTGTTCGTGCTTGTTGGCTCGGCGCCATGCCATTGCAGCAGGCCGATAAGCGTCCATGCGGCGGCAAATGCGAGTTGGTTCAACGAGAACTCTCGGCGGACAGGTGCGGCCGCAGCCTGCTTGAGAATGGCGATTTTCCAATGTGCAGGGGTGCGCCGCAAGGGAAGTTTGGAGATGCGGATTTCAAGTGGGTCTTGCATGAGATGGATGTTTAGCGACGTTCTTCATAAACAGGACGCAGCACGTCCCGAAGTTTGTCTAATGCGTAGCGATAACGACTGGCAGCGGTGTGTGGTGAGATATCCAGAGTCTCGCCGATTTGTGAAAAAGTGAGGTCTTCCCACAGTTTGAGATGGAGCACGGAACGCTGTTCTTCGGGGAGGCTTTCCAGTGAGGTCTCGATGGCGAGGCGGAAGTCATTGTCCTCGCCTGGGAAAACGGGGAGCAAGAGCGTGGGGCTTTGCTCTAAAAGCCGCTGTTCGTAAGTGACTCGTGTGGCATTGCGGCGGGTGAGATCCCGCAGTGCGTTGTGCGCAGTGCGCAGGAGAAAGGCGCGCGTGTGCTGGGCGTTTTGGAGGAGGCTGGGGTTGCGTGCCAGTTTAAGGAAGACTTCTTGGAGTGCATCCTGGACGAGGGGTTCGTCTCGGCAGCAGTTTAGAAGGAAGGCATACAGCGCGTCGGCATGAGCGTTGTAAATCTGTTCAATAGAGGGATGCATCCGGAGGGAGGACGCGCGGGGGCGCTCGATTTGTTTAGAAAAGTTCGAAAGTGGCCCTTTTGCCTTTTTAAACCTTTTTTACGTTTAAAATGGGTGGCTGGCTTTGGATTTCTTGAGGTCACAGCACCCAGAGGCTTTGTGCGCATTGACATGATATGGAAATCATTTAACCGGATCCCGAGGTGTTTTGTTTTTAGCTCAGAGGCAGTAGTTTGTGCTTAGGTGTATCATAAAAAAGAAGGTGGAAGGGACTCGCCCCTCCACCTTCGCTACGGAATTGGCTCCCCAGAGGGGGCTAACTATTTTGCAGGCGCAACAGCGGCGACTGCAACAATCTCATATTTATGAGGTTGCGGTTGATTATTTTTATAAATTTCATCCTCCAGCGCCGTCGCCTTTTCCAGCAACGCCTTCACTCGGACTTGCATTTCAGTGTGGTATGCTTCGAAGGCGGTCTTCGCGGCCGCTTCCTCTGGGGTGCCGACGGCCTTGTTCATCTTATTGCGCGCACCCTTGAGGGCTCCGAACTCACCGCGAACTTTGACGTAGGCTTCTGAATTGCGCTGCTTGTTGAGGTCCGCGACTTTCGCCGCCTGCTGGTACTGGGGCGTGAGTTTGTTTTCCTCCAACTCAACTCCGAAGGCGAGCTGCCCGTCGGTCCACTTCCCAATTGGGGCGCCGTCGATGCTCAACTCATAGTTCCCCGGGGCAAGGTTGCGCACGGTGAGTTTTTCGTTGCTCATTCTGTGCCCCGCATGCATCAACTTATAACCCTCTTCCGCATCGGCGGGCACCACCCAGGGGAGGGCGTTGGCCTTGAGGGTGAAGGTGATTTTATCTCCTCCAGAAAGATCGGAAACCTTTGCATTGGAAGTTCCCGAGATCCACTTGCCGTCTTTTTGGAAGATGGTAACGGCTGAGACCTGTGATTTTTGAGCGATATCCCCAATGAGCGCTGTGGCCATGACGAATTGCCCGGCGGGTCCAGGGTGGACGGCGTCTTTGATCATGGTCCAGTTGGGATCGGTGCGGCGCTGCTCCATAGTAGTTTGGTTAAGCGGGCCATACATGTCCACGAAGCCGAGGCCGCGCTGTTGGGCCATTTCGCGCAACCACGCTCCATAAAGTCCCAGCACGCCGTTGTAGTAGGTATCGCGAGGCTCAAGGGCGCGTCCGTTCATGCGAGCCGCGCGGGCATCGTGCATCGTCGGGGTCATTGGGATGGTGACGGCGTTGAGCTCCTTAAGTTTGTCCAAAATGGTCGTCATTCCTGCCTGGTAGGTGTCGAAGATGGTTTGGTCGAAGCCTTTGTATCCGCCGTCATTCATGCCAAGCAGAATGGTGACCACCTTGGGCTTGTAGGCTGCGACATCTTCGTCGAAACGGTCCAATGCGTTTTGGGCGCGGTCCCCGCCCACTCCGGCGTTGTGGAAGTGGATGCGCCGCTCGGGGTAGCGGGTGTAGAAGTAATCCTCGACGTATTGGGTGTAGAGGCACTGGTGGGTGATGGAATCACCAAGGAACACCATGGTGTCGCCGTCTTTGAGGTCAATGCGCGGGGCAATGGCCGCGAAGGTGGCCGCCGGAGTCGCGGCGACTGGAGCTTGGGCATAGAGGGCGCTGATGGAGCAACCAAGGGCGAGGGCGAGATGGGAGAAACGAGGGTGTGTCATGAGTGGATGGAGGTGTGGAGCGTTTAAGTTTGGTGCTCCAAAAAAGAAACCCCCGAACAGGCACTCTCTTTGCCTGCGCGGGGGTATATTTCAAGGAAAGCACTTGCGCCTCACCCCGAGCATCCTAGCCGGTGAGGTAGGAGGAGGCGGAATCTGGCGCTGGGGGTGTGTTCAGCTCAGTTCGGATGTTGGCTGCGGAGGGCGCCAGCCTACGGGAAGGCGGTGTCCGCTTTGAACTGCGCGGAACTGGATGTCGCCATCATCTGTTACTGAGAGTTGGCACTCCAATGGGCCGGCGCCTTCTGCGGAGGAGATGTTGCCGACGCGGAAAGTTCCCAAAGGTTGGGGGTTGGTGTCGCCGCCGGTTTCGCCCTGTTGGAGGTTGATTTCCGCAACGCCGTCCTGGAAATGCTTCCAGGGAAACGTCCCGTTGGCGGGGAGGTTGCGCCCGGCGCCGATGAGGATGCCGCCATCGCCGTCCGGGAGGGTGATGAGAATGGGCTTTGTGAGGTGGCTGCCCTTGCGCATCTCTAGCGGAACGCCGCAGCCGGTCAGAACGCCGGCCCAATTTTCCAGCGTGGCGGCGGCCATGGTTTTGAATTCCTCGGGAGCATCCGGGAGGCTGAGGGCGCGGCGCAAAATGCCGCTGGCCTCGTCCTTGAACCCGTGTTGGAAGAGCGTCTGCGCGAAGTTCCAATCCAAGCGCACGCTGTATTGGCGGCTTTCAATGGCGGGGCGAATCTGGGTGGCGAGACGGTTGATTTCACGCGCCTCTCCGAGCACGGCGGAGAGGTGAAGCAGGACTTCCTCCCGTTGCGGAGCGATTGCAAAAGCGGCGTCGGCGTGACGGAGGGCGCTGGGGGCGTCGCCTCTGGTGCGCGCGATGGAACTTGCGATGAGTAGGCCCATCCAGGAGCCGTGTTGGGAGGCCCATTCCACGAGGGCTTCTTCCTTGGCCGGATCATGTTCGCCTTGGGCGAGTTCGAAGCGGATCCCGATAGCAGCGTGAAAGTTGGGGTCGCATTCGAGCACTTTTTGCAAGGCGGCCTTTTCTTGAACGGCATCGCCGACGGTGTTGTACGCTTGGGCAAGGTGCATGAAGCCCGTGGCTTCTGTTGGCTCGAGTTGCGTGAATTTTAGAACGGCTGCGAGCGCCTCTTCGTGCTTGCCGGAGGCGCGATAGGCCGTGGCGAGCATGAGTTGGGCGCGGGCGTTTTCGGGTTGAACCTCGCGCGCTTTTTCCAAGGCGAGAAGAGCAACATCCAGCACCAAACCGTCGCGCATAAGCTGGTCGGCGAGGGCTAGGAGCTGTTCGGGTTCGTTCGCGATGGAGTCAATCTGGCCGATGATCATCTGGCTGAAGGTGTCCAAATCCACGTAGCCCACAGACTGGGGATCGGGCTGGCCCTCGGGAGTCTGGCGCATGAGTCGCACGAGGGCCTTGAGCCTTGTGAGGCCGTCTAACGCCGCCTGGTCTTTCTCGTTAATTTCCAGCGCCTTACGGAAAGCCTGGACCGCCTCATTGGGGAGGCCTGCCTGAGCGAGTGCACTTCCGAGGCTGCTCAAAATGGGGGCGACGTTGGGCGCTTTTTTCGCTGCAGCGGTGAGCAACTCCACGCCGAGCACATCCTGGCCCTCCAATCGGGCGAGATTTCCAAGCTGGAATTGCACAAATGGGGAATCGGGATGGAGGCGTTCGATTTCCTCCAGCAGGCGCCGACTGCGCACTACTTCGCCTTCTTCGAGGGATTCGGAGAGGTCTTGAAATAAGCCGGTTGCGGAGCGGAAACCGACCCATGGTTCTGATGCTGGATCGCCAAGCCTATCAATGGCTTCCAATAATACCTCCAAGTTTAATGGATGCTCATGGGCAGACTCGGGGGCGAGCTCCGCAGGCCATGGCAGGGTGTGCGGGAGACCGTAAAAATCCAGTTCCCAAGAGGGAGATTCAATCCAAACAACAGAAGCGCTCATAAGGTTTAAAATAAGAATTCGGGAGCATAGCCGCTGCAAGCACATGCGCACGGGAAAACCGCGGAGGGAAGGGGAAGAGCGTTTGGGTGCCCGTTTTTTCGAGCGTGCTGCTCAGCACAAAAGGGAGTGTCGCCCACCTCGTATGTTCCTACGTCGCACCGTCAAGGTGGGCTGACGTCTTTAACCCGAAATTGGGTGGGGCGTTTGAAAAGTGGGTTGATGTGGGGATGGCGAGGGCGTTTACTCTTTGGAATATCTATGTTTCCCCAAGAATCCCTTCTCTATTTTTCAGCAATTTTGAGCGTGAGTTCTGCGTTTGCGGCTGAGGCTCCGAAACGCAAGATTCTCTTTTTTACCAAGTCCAGCGGGTTTGAGCATGAAGTGATTTCCTGGAAAAAAGGCCAGCCAAGCATTGCGGAAAAGCAACTACTGGAAATGGCCGAGGAAAACCACTGGGTGTTCACCTTTTCGAAGGATGGCTCAAAGTTTTCCAAGGAGTATCTGGGCGGGTTTGATGCGGTGATGTTTTACACCACTGGGGATCTTTGCGTCGAAGGCACTGACGGAAATCCGCCCATGACGCTTGCGGGCAAAGAGGCGCTGTTTGACTACATTCGCTCGGGCAAGGGGTTTGTCGGAACTCATTCGGCAAGTGACACTTTTCATACAGACAACGAGTCCCTCAAGGGGCCTGAGCGCTACCTGAACCACTACGAAAAGGCGGATCCGTATGTGCGTTTTTTGGGAGCTGAATTCATCAGACACGGGGCCCAACAGGTGGCCAAGAATGTGGTAATTGACCCAAAATTTCCCGGCTTTGAAGGGCTGGGCGCGGACTTCGGGTTTCAGGAGGAATGGTATTCTCTCAAGGATTTTTCCAAGGACATCCATGTTTTGACCGTGATGGACGCGCCGTCAATGACCGGCAAGGAATACGCGCGGCCTCCTTTTCCCAACACCTGGGCGCGGCTAGAGGGAAAAGGGCGTGTTTGGTACACTTCCATGGGCCATCGCGAGGACGTGTGGAGCAACCCGATTTTCCGCAAGGTGCTTAAGGGCGGCCTTGACTGGGCTTGCGGGGATGTGAGCGCGGAGGTGGCGCCAAATTTGGAAACTGCCGCTCCAGGCTGGGCCACAAACCCCGGTTACATCGAACCGAAGGCGCCCGCCAAGGCCGCGAAGTAGCGTGTAATCAGCCGCATCGGGTGCAAAAAGTGGGGCAGGGGACGATCCACAAAGCCATGGCGAACTACTTCTCTAATTATTTGAGTAACTCTGCAACTCTGGACTCAATGGCCTGCGCCCAAATCTCATATCCCTTTGCGTTGGGATGCAGCAAATCAGGCATGATTTCTTTGGAAAGCGTTCCGTCCGGTTCCAAAAACTTCGCGCTGATATCCAAAAAGAAAACCTTTTTGCCGTCTGCGTAGCCTTTGACAATCGAGTTTGTCGTTTCGTTTTGCTGCCGCATTTTATCCTCAGCGTTGGCTCCGCGTGGGAATATTCCCAAAACGAGCACCTTTGCCGAGGGGCACTTGGTATTGAGCTTTTCGAGGATGGTCTTGACTCCTTCAGCGGTCTGTTGCGCGGTGCATTGGTAGGTGGCGCCCTCTAACTCCTTCTGCGGACGGCCTTGGTGCCCCGTGTTGTTCGTGCCGATCATCAGCACCACCAATTTCGGGTTAAGTCCGTCGAAATTGCCGTTTACCAAACGCCACAACACATGCTCCGTCCGGTCCCCGCCAATTCCAAAATTAGCGGCCTTTAGCGGCGCCCAGTATTTCTCCCAAATCTCCTTGCCGGTTCCAGGCCGATCCCAGCCGTGCGTTATCGAGTCGCCAAGGAAGACCAATTGCGCTTCTCCTTTTTTTGAAATCTCATTGAAGCTTTCATGTCGCTTTTCTGTTCCAGGATGCAAAACCGGCTGGATAGCGTAATTCGTTGGGGTTTCAGCGAATGCAAGGCTTGCCGAGAAGAAAATGGAGGTAAAAAAGAGGGAGGGTTTCATTGGATACTTTATGGGGGGTGAGGGGGGAAATCGCAGTTGAGTGCTTTTAAAGACTCAACGTTGTGAATGGACAATTAAAACAGCGATGAGCTGCGTTGCTAGCCTCTCTTTTTGGAGCAAAATGGAGCCTGTCATCGCCCCCGGAGTGTTACCTCGCCCGCGCTGAACGCCCGCAGGCTCCCGTCTGGGAGGCGCAGAAGCAGCTCTCCATCTGCATCCAGTGCCTCCGCGTATCCCGTGGATGAAGTGGTTCCCGCGTGTAGTGTTATGTGTTTGCCAAGAACTGTGTTTCGCATCGTCGCGCCGCTGAGTGCAGTCGGGAAGTCTGCGTCGAGCTTTTGCAGCCATTGCCCAAAGCGGTCGATTAAGCGGCCTGCCAGCTCGCCTCGATTGACTGCGCCCTTGGAAACTTGGCGAAGTGATGCGGCTGACTGCGAGATCTCTTCAGGAAAAGCGGTTTGGTTTACGTTGATCCCAATTCCCACAACGACGAACGGCCCATGGATTGGGGAAGTTCCTGTCTCCGCCAGAATTCCAGCCACCTTGCGATCGTTCACGAGCACATCGTTGGGCCACTTTATCCCTGCGGAAACTCCCGCAACAGACTCCACCGACTCTGCCACCGCCAGCGCTGCGAGCGTCGTTATCCGGTGCCATATCGTCACGGGAGACTTCGGGCGAAGTAAAAAAGACAACCAAAGTCCTTCTCCAGGAGCAGACTCCCAGCTGCGTCCCAAGCGCCCTCGGCCCGCGGTTTGGTGTTCTGCGAAAATAACAAGCGGTCCGGTCTCGTCTCGGGATCCCCGCTGGAAAGCGTCTGCATTGGTGGAGCCCGTGGAGGTAACTGTCTCGATCTGAGGGCGCCATGCGTCTTGAATGTGAGAGAGGATGATTTCAGCAGAGAGCGCATCCGGCTCATGGACAAGTGTATAACCCAATATCGGATGCCTCGATATGTCGGCGCCAGCGGCTTCGAGGTGATCCGCAAGTCCTTTTACTGCAATTAGTTCAATTCCAAGTATCGCGGCAAGCTCGCTTGGCGGCGTGGTTCCAGCCCTCAACGCCCTCAGTAGTTCGCCGGCAAGCTGACGTGTGTTTCGTAAAGGGGAGGTCGGACTCATTGTTCCGAAAAGAGCCTCAACTCGTTCCACCCAAATACTTTTACGCGGCGTTGGTTGGTTAGACGCATCTTCATCTTAAGCAGCCCCTTCTCAATTCCAGGCATGTGCGCCGCTCCCCAAGGTATCGCTATGTATTTGAAGTGGGGCAGTTCTTCATCAATCCCTGCAAGCACCCGGGAGTTTCGCGTGTCTAAAATATCTTTTATGAGTGCGTCGCTGTCCGGTTCCTTCAACTCGCTCAGCGCCTCGATCGCTCCCAATGTGTCACTTTTAGTCGCGGCTTCAAGGGCTCGCCCAATTCCGTTTAGCACCGAGATTGTTTCAGGAGAAAAGTCACTGATGTCTGCGTCGTAGGATTTTACTGCGGTTGCTTTGCGCTTCTCCGTAAGACTGGGCTGCGCTGAGAGCCCCACGGCGCCCGCCACGCCGGAATAGTCGAGCTTCGCCTTCATGAGTTTTTTTCGATCAGTGACTCCTTCTGGTAAAAGCACAGCTTGTTCAGATGGAAGAGTTTGTAGGAGTTCGTCGTAAAACGAGGACGCTCCGATGTGCATGGTGGGAAGTAGGAGGACTTCATGTCCTTCTTTTTCGTAGGTGCGGGACTCTGTGTAGACCCCGCTTAAATTGAACATTAGGAACCCATTACTAGTGCGGTTCACCACGAGCTGAAGGCTGGCAAAGAGGTAAATCAAGAATAACGGTGTCAGCACAAAGAGCTTAACGCCTGCAGCAAGGGTCGTTCTCAAAAGTGAAAACGGGCAGTCCGCGACAGACTCCGGCGTTAGCCAAGGGCGCCGGTTCCCCATCAGCTGTTGGAGCCGTAAAAGCGTCCACGCCCCCACTGCGACGTCGGCAACGGCCCCCAGAGTATCAACGGTTTTCCACCCGAGGTACGCCGGAAGCGGCAGGCACATGCAGCCCTGCCAGATAAAGATGCAAAGCGCTGGAGCAAAGGGTCTCCAAGGTAGTCTTTTATAGCTTCCAATAAGCAGGATGGCCAAGAGTGCAAACGTGCCTGTGCAGAAACTGGTCAACCCCTCTGGAAACCCAAATATGGCTTTCAGTGCGCCACTTGTGGCATTCCCAAGGAGTGTCAGCGCGCCTCCGAGCATGAGGCTCACTAGAAACGCATTGAAAATAAAGGCTTTCCATGCCCCCTCGACCTTTCGCGGCGGGGCGGGGGATGCTGGCGTTTGCGTATTTCCGTCCGTGGGGTCCATCATGCGGGAAGACAGTAACCAGTTCTGCTGGAATGTTCACCCTAGATTTACTCGATAATGCCTGAGGGAGCGTCCTAGTTTTAAGGTGATTTACGGTGATTTTGCAGGCGATTGCGGAAAGTGCAGGTAGGTGTATCCTTTGAGTGCCTTTTCGTAATTGGAGAGCAGTCGCATGGCCTCGTTGGGCTTGAGTCTGTCGCTTTTGATGGCGGCATCGACTTGCATTTTCATTTGGCGCATCAGTTCGGACTGGTCCCACTGCACCATCTTTAAAACGTCTCCGATGGTTGATCCTTCCAGAGTTTCCTCAATGTACCATCCACTTTCTTCGTCTTCATCAAGGAAGACATGGGCCTCGTTTACACGCCCAAAAAGATTGTGTAAGTCGCCCATAATATCCTGATATGCACCCATTAGAAAAAAGGCTATCAAGTAGGGTTCACCGGGCGTGAGCCGGTGCAAGGGCAGGGTGTCCTTGACGTCTTGCAGGTCGATGAACTTGGAGATTTTTCCGTCTGAGTCGCACGTGATATCCACCAACGTGGCATTGCGGTCGGGCATCCGATCTAAATGATCAATCGGCATGACTGGGAAGAGCTGGCCGAGCGCCCAATGATCTAGAAGCGATTGAAATACAGAAAAGTTGCAGACGTATTGGTCACTCAGTGTGATTTCTAACTCACGTACCTCGTCTGGCACGTATTTCATATCCTTGGAGAAATTCACCACCTGTTGAGCAATCTGCCAGTAGGCCTGTTCCACCTTCGCCTTGCTTTCCAGTTCCAGCAATCCGAGGTCGAACATGGACTGGCTTTGCTCCTTCATCTGTTGTGCGTCATGGAAGGTCTCCATCCAGTTTTGCGCACTAATGGACTTCTGCAGTTCCAAGATATCCGACACCTGTTTGGGGTCCTTCGGGCTGATCTCCGGCTTGAGCAGCGTCTTGTCCTTTTCAATCGCCCCAAATGCCTCCACTACAAGGATTGAGTGGTGCGCCACAATGGCCCGTCCGCTTTCGGAAACAATCACCGGATGCGGCACTTTTTCAGAGTCCACCACGTCCATGATGTTCCACACGATGTCCCGCGCATACTCCGCAAGACTGTAATTCATAGAGCTTTCGAATGCCGTGCGAGAGCCGTCGTAATCCACTCCCAACCCGCCGCCGACGTCCATGAAGCCCATCGTGTGCCCCATCTTCACCAGCTTCGCATAAAACCGTGCCGCCTCACGCACCGCACGCTTGATGGTTCCAATGTCGGGTACCTGAGAACCCACGTGGAAGTGCACGAGACGCAGGCAATGCGCCAGCCCTGAGTTCTTCAACGTCTCAGACGCCGTCACCAAATCCGATGTGCTGAGCCCAAACTTGGCGTTTTCCCCGCCGCTGGTCGCCCACTTGCCAGCGCCCTTGGCCGAAAGGCGAACGCGCACCCCAATCATCGGCTCGACGCCGACTTCCTGGGAGACCTGGATGATTTGATAAAGCTCTTCGAGCTTCTCTACCACCATGATGACTTTCTTTCCTAATTTACTGCCGAGCAAGGCGTTCTGGATAAATAATGCGTCCTTGTACCCGTTGCAAATAATCAAGCTTTCCGGATCCTTGTGAATCGCCAGCGCTGCCAGCAACTCCGGCTTTGAACCCGCCTCAATCCCGAACTTGAACGGCTTGCCAGCGTCCATGATCTCTTCGACGACTTCCCTCAACTGGTTAACCTTGATTGGAAATACCCCGCGATACTCCGATTTGTACCCCATCTCGGTCACCGCCTCGGCGAAACACACGTTGATTTTTTCCACCCTGTGTCGGAGCAAGTCCTGAAACCGCACAACCATGGGAAAGGACAGGCCCCGCTGCTGAGCTTCGTCTACAAGCTCTTTGAGGTCGATGGGCGTCGCCGGATTTTGAGTGGGCAGCACCGAAATGTGCCCCCGTTCATTGACCGTAAAGTAGCCCGAACCCCAGCGGTCGATGTTGTAAAGTGAGATGGCAGCGGAAATGTCCCAGGGCGTATTCATCAAAGTTTCGTTCGGAAATGGGCGCGGAGTTTAGGATGACTGCACAGCAATGCAATCCGCCTGAACTAATGAGGCGCCTTTTTTGCAAAATTTGTTGCAGAGCACTACGCCAGAGCCGCGGCGAGAACCTCGTCCCTCGAGGTGTTGTACAGGGCAAAAAGGCGCACCAAAGTGTCCTCGATGAGGTTGTTTGGGCAGCTTGCTCCAGCGGTTACTCCAACAACCAAAGGACCGTCCGGCAACCAGTTGCTACTTTGAACTTCTTCCTTTGAATGCAGGTCGTAATGGGAGATGAGCGTGGTGGATTCCATGCGGGCTGCCGTGCGGATAAAATAGGTAGGCAACTTTTCCTGTCCCATTTCTGCCAGATGCGAGGTGTTGGAGGAATTGTAGCCCCCGACCACCAAAAGAAGGTCCATTTTGCTGGAAAGCATCTCCCGGAGCGCGTCTTGACGCTCTTGGGTGGCTCCGCAGATGGTGTCAAAAAAGCGGAAGTTTCCGCTCGGAGCGCTCCCTCCGTCCCTGCGTTGGATTGCCGCGGCGATGCGTCGCTGCACTTCTTCCGTCTCCCCTCGCAGCATGGTGGTCTGGTTGGCGACGCCCACACGCTTGAGGTGTTTATCCGGATCAAATCCCTCGCTGTGAGCGCCTTTAAACCGAATGAGAAACTCGCCGCGATCGCCTCCTTGCTCAATGTAGCGGCAGACGTAATCGGTGTCCGCCAACGTTAGTACCACAAGATAATGACCTTTACCGCTTGAGGTTGCGCGGGAGGCGGTGGCCTTTGTTTCTTCGTGCGACGCCTTGCCGTGAATGATCGAGGTCATCTCCTCTGCCGCATATTGCCGCACGCGTTTCCAAACACTCATCACATCGCCGCAGGTCGTATCCACGATCTGGCATCCACGCTCTTTGATGCGGCCAAGAGTCTGAACGTCAGTGCCAAACGCGGGCACGATTACCACGTCGTCGGAGGTTAATGTTTCCACAGGCACTTCTCCGCCCGCTTCCAAGAGGTTCAAAATCCCCAGCTCTCCGATCTGACGGTTGACCTCCGGGTTGTGGATGATCTCCCCAAGAATAAACAAACGTTTGTCTGCAAATACCTTCCTTGCCGCATACGCCAGATCAATCGCCCGTTCCACCCCGTAACAAAACCCAAACTGCTTGGCCAAGCGAACGGTCACCTGACCGACAGTCAGTTCCCCGCCGCGCCGGCGCAATCCATCAACAATCTCGCTGCGGTAGTGGCCTTCTACTTGCGCCTGAACCGCTTCCATTACATCGGGGGTCCGCAGATTTACGCGTCCAGAGTTTGGAGTTGGCGCTTTCGGGGCGTTGGGAGGAGTCGGGTGGGCTGAACTGGTCATAGGATGCTCTGTAGCATCTTTTCTCCGCCGCGTAACAGCAACTCTCTACTGTTGTATCAAAAGACACTGTCGCCTCGCCACCGTACTGCAGGAGGCGGGATGGTAACTAATCAGCCTGCCTCAACCCCGTAATTTCCTACGGTTCCAGAAGGTGCGCCGCGTCAGGCTTTTCAAACACCTTTGCTGAAATCATGAATTCAGCCGGAGGATCCGGATCCTGATAATCAGTGGGATGAGTCACTTGTGCCGAAAACTTGAGATCCTCTGGTAAGCTCTGCGCGATGTGCACTGGAGTGCCTTCCCGAACCAGCGCGAAAAACTTCGGGGCGACTGTTTTGTGCAAACGCAAGCATCCGTGCGTCCTTGGAACCGGATGCACGTAACCGGCGTGGAATCCGTAAGCCGGAGAAAACTCGCACCAGTAAGCCATCGGATATCCCACAAAACGCCCTGGGAGCGGCTTGGCTGCTTCACCCGGAGAAATCTCTCCACCATTCACAAAATACCCGTAAGAGTTGGAGCGTTTCTCCGCTATTTTACTGGAAATATGAAAGTTCCCAATGGGAGTGGATTTGCCGGGCAAACCCACGCAGGTGGCCGCGGCCAGCAACAGGCGGTCGCCTTCTGTGACATACACAATTTGTTTGCCCAGAGAAACTTTCACCTCCACGGCAGCCGGGTTCTTTGGGCGCAACGCGGTGACCGAATACGGCGTTTGCCTGCTAGTGGGCGCAACGCAGGAGGTGAGCGAAATCATCGTGGCACAAACGCCGAGGGAGCGGAGAGTTTTCATAACCTTCTTTCTGCGTCGCCGATGGCAGGGGACTTGTCAAATACAGTTCGCTAAAAATGATCTGAAATACGTTGTCTCCAGCCCACCTAGACCTCCTCGCGCATCTTTTCAAACTCGCCGTTGGTTATAGAGTAAAAGGGGTATTTTCTCGCCGCCTTTTCGGGCTTTAGCCGAAAGTGCTTATAGGCCCATAGCCACAGCTCCGGGTGTTTCTCGATGTGCTTTTCAAACACATCCCAGCTCAGTTGTGCCAATTGCCTATCGCTTGCTCCATGCGCTTCGATAGGAGGCTGCACCAGTACCCGCACTTTGCCGTTGGGAAGAGGCTCCGTCAGCGCGGGTACCAACAGCGCGTTTCCGCGATTTGTCATGAGCGAGTGCAGGCGAGTGGCACACATTTCCAGAGCTGCGCCCTCCCTTTTGAAGGCCTCGATCACCACGGATGCCCCACCTGGATCTAGATTTAGATCACCAAGTAGTGCAACGTGTTGCCCTTTTAAGACTGCCTTTAACATACGCAACACCGAGCGTTCCTGTCCAAGCACACGATGAATTCCACGACTGCGCAGCCTCACAAACAGTTCCGTCAATGCTTGGTTTTTAAAGTCTTCCGCCACAATGCTCGCC
>CALQFT020000064.1 GCA_943329925.2 Opitutus sp. GAS368 | reverse complement strand
GCCAACACCACCGCCAGATTCGCCACCGTCGCGCCTCGCCCCGGCGGCAGCACCACCCCGATGCGCGGTTCCCGGGTTTGCTTCCGCAACGCCCCAGCCAAGGCGAACGCCGCGGCCAGCAGCATCCCTCTGCTCAGAATGCTTCCGTCCAGACCATCCACCACGGCCACCGCGCTTGGATTTCGCGATAGCCCCGCAATGGCCGCGCGCCCCAAATGCCCGCGCAAAAAGTCACGCCCTTGAAAACAGCACTCTGCAAGGGCAAGCAGCCTTTCCTTCACCAGACTCACCCGGGCTGCTTTTGCCTCGAGGGGTTCTCCAAATGCAATAGTAACCGGATAAGGCAGTTGCTTTGGGTGCTTAAAAAAACACCGACCTTCGGAGTAGGAGAAAATCGAACCCCAAAGTCCATCCAACCACACAGGAAGCACTGGAGTTTGGGCCCGTTTCGCGATCAATTCAAAGCCCCGTTGCAGTCGGAGCAGGCCTCCCGAGCGCGAGATCTCGCCTTCTGGAAACAGGCAGACGATTTCTCCTTTGCGCAGTGCCTCCACGGCCGCCAGAACAGCTTCTTTGGCATGCGTGGGCGAGACGGGTAGTGCGCCGAAAAAATGTAAAAATGGATGGAAGGCCCGTGAGCGAAAGTACTCTTCAAAAATCAGAAACCGGATTGGGCGCGGAAAACTCGCTTGTAAAATGATAGCATCTACCCAGGTCAGATGGTTGGGTAGAAGCAGGCAACCGCCCTCTGGCACGCGCTCTAGATGGAGCACGCGCACCCTATAAACCATTCGGATCAACACTCCGCCCACCCAGCGGATCACGGTTTCCAAAACTGAATGCATGGCGTTCTCTTCGCAGGGAGGTGAGAGAAATGCCAGCGTGAGAGTTAGAAAAAAACTGGGCTCCTGAAAGGCCCGCGAGCTTGCGGAGGATTTTCGGCAATTATTGGGCTGAACCCGATTGTCTATCTGGAGGGGGAATCATCCGCGTGCGGGGGTTTTGAATTTATAAATAACTTATTTTAAATAATTTATGAGTTCCTTCTTTCGCTTGGCCTGTTTTGTTGAAGGCCCTTTCCACGGGCATTAGTGCAGTTTCAAACAGCTAAGGTGGGTGGGGTAAACTTGGTAATCTCACGCGCAAAGCATTCCATGTCAGTTGGAAGCGGGCTTTCCCATGTCTGACCGCTTTCTTCCAGGGTTAACCCTCCGGCGTGGAGCGCATGCCGGTTTAATAGCAGACGACTTTGGAGTGAGGGCGTCCACCCCGTCTCGATAAATTCCAAATAGCAGCCTTCATCAGTGCCGTAAATTTTGTCGCCAACCAAGGGATGCCCAGAGGCGGCGGCGTGGACTCGAATCTGGTGCATCCGGCCGGTGTGTGGCTGTGCCTCAAGCAGCGCGAAGCGGGTGGCCGCTGGGGTGGTGGCGCTGAATCGGGCGAGCGTGCGGAAGGATGTCTTCGCGGGGCTACCTTTGGGATGAATGCACTGCTTAAGCCATATGCGCGAGGGACGGTGCAGGCCTTGTCGCAGAAGCGGCGCCTCAAGTTCCCAGGCATCCTCCTCCGGCCAGCCAAAGACCAGCGCGGTGTAGGTTTTGCGGATGGTGCGCGCCTCCATTTGACGGCAGAGGTTGCGTGCCGCCGCCTTGGTTTTGGCAACCAAAGTCAGGCCGCTGGTTTCCCTGTCCAAGCGGTTGATGATGGAAATTCCACCACCTGTTACACGTTCGAAGGCAAGTAGATCGCAAAGATGATGCCAAAGTGTCCGTTCATCTCCAGGCTTGCTTGGATGCACTTGCATGAAGGCCGGTTTTTCGATCACCAGCCATTCGGGAAATTCTTCCACCACACGCGGAGAACAGCTCGGAGCGGAGCGTGGGGAAGGGGAGTTCTGCACGGGAAAGGCGGCTTGGAAGTGCGCAGTAGTTGCGTTGTACGAAAAAAAAGAGGCCCTGCTTGGAACAGGACCTCTTTGATGTTTTAGAAAGGCCGAGAGCTACTTGCCGTAACCGTCTTTTGGGGTCCCGTCGGCATTGATGTGGTTGGTCGCCCAAAGAACACCGCGAGACACGAAGTCGAGGTAGCGATCGTCTGCGACGGTGTCGTTATTGTGGCCGATGGTGGTGCTAAAGACGCGGGTCTTATTCATGTATAGGTTGGTCCATGCCACAATGGATTCCACTTCTTTCTCGGAGCCGTCCTTGGCTTTCACGGTTTGTTTGCCGCGCAAGACGGGCTTGGCGGTGTCGAACACGCGAATGTTGTTGTACAATTCTTCCTTGATGGTGGTCCAATTGGGCAGGTTTATGGAAAGCGCATCATTGGTTTCTAGGTGGGTGATGCTGATGGGTTCCTGGGGACCGTGGCCGCTGGATTGAAGACCGAGATATTCAAACCACCAACCGTGCGGAGTTCCGAGTGTCACTGCTTCATTCGCCCCACCGATGCGGTAGCAATGCATGGCGCAGTGCAAATTCATTCCCGGAATCCCGTCGCGATGCGGCTTGAGTACTCCTTCGACAATGGGCTCTTCGCTAATCCCGGCGGCGCACTCGTCATGAATGACAAGATCGAAGCCCTTGGCATAGTCAGGGTTGCCATAAATGGAAAGGGGTGGCTTGGTGCTCTTGTCATCCGTGTGAATTTGAGTCACCTCGGCATGGAGACGCTTTTCAATGCCTTCTTTGAGGATGTCTTTTTGCTTGGCGTAATCGTGGCAGCATCCTCCTGTGATGAGAAGGACTCGGAGCGGCTTGGGCTTTTCGGCGTGCGTCGCAGTCACGAGCAGGCTGAGGGTCAGAATGATGGAGGGTAGCATTTTCATGAGTTCACAATCAGATACGCCGTTGGCGCTGGAGATCAAGCCGCGAACCGATGGCCTCATGAGAAACGTCCTCAGCGCAGGGAAAGGCCTGGTTATGGGATGGTGGGGATAATGTGTGAGGACACTTTTGTGTCAGTACAACTCTCTCCTCGACAGGGTGCATGCGGATCGCTTCGATCCAGACCTCATGACCACGCTTTGGGATCGTTTTCAGCAATATCATCTCCGTCACGCAGCACTTGGCATTTCCGTGGATGTTTCCCGGATGGGTTTTTGTGAGGCTTTTCTCTCCAAAATGGACGCCTCCGCCCGCCAGGCGGTGGTGAGCATGAAGGCGTTGGAAGCTGGGGCCGAGGCCAATCCAGACGAGCATCGGATGGTCGGCCATTATTGGTTGCGCACGCCGCAAATGGCGCCCACTATTGAGCTTAAGGATACAATTCGACATACCAACGACGCCATTGCCGCCTTTGCAAATCAGGTGCACGACTCCGGGGAAATTTCCGATGTCCTTGTCATCGGTATCGGCGGTTCGGCCTTGGGTCCTCAATTTATTTCCGATGCGTTGGGCACTCCGGAGAACCCCATCCGCCTTCATTTTCTGGATAACACCGACCCTGATGGGATGGATCGCGTGTTTGAAATCCTCGGTGGTCGGTTGGAGCACACCTTGACGGTTGTTATTTCCAAATCCGGCGGAACCAAGGAGACTCGCAACGGAATGTTGGAAACCAAACGGCGCTATGAACTTGCCGGGGTTCCATTTGGTCCACGCGCGGTGGCCGTCACAGGACACGGGAGCGAACTGGATCATTACGCGACGGCTAATGGCTGGCTGACCCGTTTCCCGATGTGGGATTGGGTGGGCGGCCGCACCTCGGTGATGAGTGCTGTGGGGATGGTGCCGCTGATATTGCAAGGTATTGCAATGGATAAGTTTCTCGAGGGAGCGGCCGAGATGGACGTGTGGACACGCACTGCAGAGCCGCTGCAGAATCCTGCGATGCTCTTGGCCTTGATGTGGCATTACGCGGGTAATGGCAAGGGGGAGAAGGACATGGTTGTGCTGCCCTACAAGGATCGCCTGGTCTTATTCTCTAAGTACCTTCAGCAACTGGTGATGGAGTCGTTGGGCAAGCGCCTCGATCTGGATGGGAACGAGGTCAACCAAGGTATCGCCGTGTACGGCAACAAGGGATCCACCGACCAACATGCCTATGTTCAGCAATTGCGGGATGGCGTGCACAACTTCTTTGTGACCTTCATAGAGGTCCGTAAAGACCGCTCCGGCCACATGTTCGAAGTGGAGCCCAATACGACCACGGGTGACTACTTGCAGGGTTTTCTGCGCGGCACACGCTCGGCCTTGTTTGATAGTGGGCGGGAGTCCATCACTGTGAGTTTGCCCGAAGTCACGCCCCGCAGCGTAGGCGCGTTGATTGCGTTGTATGAGCGCGCGGTGGGATTCTACGGTTCTTTGGTGAATGTGAATGCCTATCACCAGCCGGGAGTTGAGGCAGGGAAAAAGGCGGCTGTGGCGGTTCTTTCACTGCAACATAGTGTTTATGAAGTGATTGGAAATGTTCCGCAAACAGCTTCTGAAATTGCGGCGAAGCTGGGTGCCGACCCGGAGGCGGTTTACCATGTATTGCGCCACCTCGCTGCCAACAGGGCAACTCTTCATAGCGAGGAAGGCACCTCTCCTGCAGCGGACCGCTTTTGCCGTGCTTAATGAGGTACGATCCGGTCCGGACACAGATTGGTTCTGAGGCGGATACCGTCTCAGAGACAGGCGAGAGTATTGCTGTAGAGCGCCTTGAGGCGTTCTTGCGGCAGCTCTCTCATGATGTGCGTAACGACCTTAACGCAATGGACCTGCTGACGTCCTACGTGGAAGATCTCCAGCCCCTGGGCAGCGTGCGTGATGCACTCGCTCAGTTGCACGATTCGGTGCGTTACGGTTCCCAGCGCATGCAGCGCCTCTCAAGGGCTATGCAGGTTTGTGAACCGGAATGGATTCCGTATCCAAGCGACCTTCTGTTTGAGGATTTTCGCGCGCGGTTTAAGTTGGATCGGCCCGAGAGTTTCGCGCGAACAAGTTGGGAGCGATTGGGGGAGCGGGTGGTGTTGCCAGTTGATCCTGTACTGGTGATGGAGGCGCTCTTGGAATTGCTGGATAACGCATTGGGATTCTCTCCGTTGGGAGCCCTCGTGCGTGTGAGTGTTGAAACTCAAGAGGACGGCGCGCTCTGGCGTATTGAGCAGGTCGCGGACAAATGTTACACTGACATATCCCAGTGGGGGCGGCGACCGCTGGAGTCTACAAGGAGTCCTCGTTACGGGCTTGGCCTTTACCGCGTGCGTCGAATCGTGGAAGCCCACAACGCAAACTTAAATTTCTTTCCCCACGCGGACGGAGGACTTCTTGTGACTGAGGTTTTTTTCGGGAGGAATTTGCCGTGAGTGAGACGCCCATTAAGGTGCTGGTAATTGACGATGAGCGCCCGGTACTCATGACGCTGGACGCCTTGTTGCAACGCCGAGGCTTCGCTGTGCAAACGGTGGGAACGGGGGCCTCTGGCATGCAGGCGTTTCGGCGCTGGAAGCCGGATGTGGTTTTGTTGGACCTTGGCCTTCCGGACGCCGACGGTTTGGATGTACTGCGTGAGTTGCGCGCCGAGGACGCTCATGTTCAGGTGTTAATCCTTACCGCCAATGATTCTCTGGCTAATGCAATCCAGTCCATCAAGCTGGGGGCGTTTCATTTCATCAGCAAACCCTACGCAGCGGAGGAACTTCTCAGCCTGATGGGGCGGGCCCTTGAGCAGCGGCGTCTTCAGCGTGAAACCGTGGTGCTCAAAGAGGAGCGGGCTTATTTGTCCAAGCGCCTCGCCGAGGTTGAGGAACGCTCCACACCCATTTTTCAAAGCAGGCCGATGCGGCAAATCGACGACTTGCTTGATCGCTTGGCCCCCACAGATGCCAACGTCCTTCTGCTGGGGGAAAGCGGGGTGGGCAAGGAGGTGCTCGCGGCCCAAGTTCATTCGCGCAGTCGGCGGTCTGCGGCGCCGCTTATAAAGCTCAATTGCGCGGCATTTCCGGCAAACATGATTGAGGCGGAGCTTTTTGGTTATGTTAGAGGTGCATTTACGGGCGCGATCATCGATTTTCCCGGAATGCTCTCGGAGGCCAAGGGCGGCACTCTTTTTCTGGATGAAATTGCTGAAATGCCGCCCGAATTGCAGGCCCGTTTTCTGCGGGTGCTTCAAGAGCGGGAATACCGTCCCTTGGGCAGCACGCGGGTGGTGAAGGCTGACTTTCGCCTGGTGGCGGCCACGAATCGGCCGGTGGCGGAGGCGTTGCGCTCGGGGGCGTTGCGCCAGGACTTGTACTACAGGTTGAACACGTTCCAGATCGAGATTCCCCCGCTGCGAGAGCGCCGGGAGGATATTCCCGCTCTGGTGAAGCGGTTCGTGGCACAGTTTTCCGACCGCCATGGAGTGGCCTCTCCGAGCGTGAGTCCCGAAGCTTTGGAGCGATTGCATGCGTACCATTGGCCTGGAAACATTCGGGAATTGCAGAACACGGTGGAGTACGCTGTGATTTTAGCGGAATCCAATGTGATAGGGCTCAAGCAGTTGCCAGCGGAACTGCAAGTCTCTCCATCGTTGCGGGTGGCGGTTGGGCCGCCTGATAGTTCTGGGAGCTTGGAAGCCTCTGAGCGGCAGGCCATTCTCGTGGCGCTTATGGAAAGTCGCGGCAACAAAAAGCGCGCCGCCGAGGTGCTGGGGATCCAGCGCCCGACATTGTACGCGAAGCTGCGCAAATACGGGATCCTGGACCAAAGCGGGAAAGCTTCGGGGGAAGCGTGATGTTTTTGCTTTCGGGAGCCACGAGCAAAGCGCATCCTAGTGGGGCATGCAGATCTCGGAACTCCAAGACATTTACGCCACGCCATTTTTTGACTTAATCAGCCGCGCACGATCGGTTTATCTCGACCACTGGTCGGGTAACGAAGTGCAGTTGTGCACGTTGCTTTCGATTAAAACCGGCGGTTGTTCCGAGGATTGCGGTTACTGCGCGCAGAGCGCCCGGTACAGCACTGGGGTTCAGGCGGAGAAGCTCCTGTCGACGGAGGACGTTCTCGCTGTGGCGCGACGTGCCAGTGAGAACGGCTCCACACGCTTTTGTATGGGGGCTGCTTGGAAGGGCGTGCGGGAAGGGGATGCACGGTTTGAGCAAGTGCTCGGAACCATCAAGGAAGTCAGCAAGTTGGGAATGGAGGTGTGCGTGACCTTGGGGCAGCTTTCGATTTCGGAGGCCCGCAAGCTCAAGACGGCCGGTGTGAAGGCTTACAATCACAATATCGATACCTCCCCGGAGTATTACCCCAGCGTCGTGAGCACCCATACGTTTGAGGATCGCCTTAACACCATCCGCGCCGTTCAGGACGCCGGAATGGACGTTTGCTGTGGCGGCATCATTGGGATGGGGGAGACGGAGCTCGACCGACTCAAAATGTTGCAGGTTCTCACCACGTTTGATCCGGCCCCTGAAAGCGTTCCGATCAATTGCTTGATGCCGATGGCTGGAACGCCATTAGAGGAACAGGCTCCGATTGAAGTGTTTGAGCTGGTTCGTCTGATCGCCACCACTCGTATCGCGCTACCCAAAGCGAAGGTGCGCCTGAGCGCCGGGCGTACCCGCTTGACGCGCGAGGGCCAGGCGCTTGCATTTTTCGCCGGCGCGAACTCCATCTTTTACGGCGACAAATTGCTGACGGCAGCCAACCCCGGGGTTGAGGCGGACCGGGACCTTTTGCGCGAGCTAAACTTGGTTCCGCAGAAGCCCGTTGTCTGCGCTCCGTGCGCATCCTAAGGCAAAACTTGCTGCTTGGCGGTTTGGCCCAACTTGTCCTGCTGGATGTAAAGCGGCGTTTCTTTGGGCGAGGTCAGTTGCGCACTTTTTCGGAATTTAAAAGCAATTCGAGCGCAATAGGTTGTACGCGTTCCACTGTTTCCCAAGATGGCAGGGCCTGCGCAGTGGGGACGGAATGGGAGTGTAGTGTGCTCGTAAAGTTAAGTGCGTTAGCGGTTTCCAATGCGGGGTCGGTCGTTATGCCATTGAGCCTCGCTAGGGCGTTGGATCGTCTGACAGCCTGAGTTGTCTCTCGCTGCAGGGCCCTCAGGAGCGCCTCACGGATTGTGTGGTCGATGTTACACCCTTCAATGGAAAGCTGTTGTAGCAGGGCGGTGCCGACCTGTTCGCACATGCTTAGCAACCCTCCTGTGGCGGGTTGGTGCTTGTGGTCGTACCCAGTGCCGCCGTCCACTTGGCAGACGCGGGAGGGTTCGATGCGGCGGAACACTTCACATAACATACCTATTTCCAAGGACCAACCTTCGTGAAACGGTAGGCTGGAAGCCAATGAAGCCCGCAACGCGCATTCACCCGCCAGCGGATAACGGAATCCCTGCAGGAAATCTAACAGCGGATGATGCCCCAGTACCCGGACTAGAGCGTGGAGAAGTGGGGTGAGAAAAAGTCGGCTCACCCGCCCGTACAGGCGGTCTGTGACCCGACTGTAGTACATCTTTGCGAAGTCAAACTGGAGGTCTTCTTCGGCCAGCGCAAAGCACAATCGCGCCAAGGTCGGGCGGTTGAATGAAAGTACATCGGCGTCCTGCAGCGCGTAGATCCCGCCAATGCGTTGGGCGTGGAGCCAGCCCAGAGCGGCCCATACGTTGAGGCCTTTGCCTGGGCGCAGCGTTCCCTTTGGCCGACCCGCGGCGAGGGCCAGTGCGTCGTTGAGTGGCGGTGAATCGGTGAACAGTAAGGTGTGGGCGATGGGGAGTTGCTGTGCAAATCGCAAGCGTACAGCGTGTTGCTCTGAGTCAGGAAGACCGTTGATGGGGATCACTACGTGATGCAGCCACTGCGCCCCGGCGAGTTGGTCGCAAATGTGCCGGAGTGCCGGTTGCTGTAAATCCGGCGCATGGCAGGGCAGTACCAGCGAGACGCTGTTGCGTGCGGCCCGGTTTGGCAGCCACTCGGCGTCCAATGGTGCGAGGTGCGTGTCGTTGAGCCTCTGCAGGGTGCAGATGACGCCTGTTTGCGCGAAGTCGCTCATGGCGAAGGTGAGGCGTGGAGGGAGATCGCCCGTCCGGTGTCAGGGCTGCGGCTTTTCCTTTGTCGGCGCTGCAGAATTGGAATCGGGAGTGGAGGACTCCGCGCCGGAAGACAATTCTAAAGCCGCCAGTTTTGCCTCTTCGTCTTCTTCGTCTTCCTCGATGTCGCGCTTCATTTCACGGGAGAGGAAAGGACGCAAAAATCCGTAGAGGAGGTACGCAAGAAAGAGCAGGAAGGGCATCCACTCGAAATTCAGTGCGGTGAGTACGGCGACAACGAGAATGCCAACGAACTTGGAAAGCGAGCGGGTGGAGCGCCAGGAGAGGCCCTTGAAGCTCGGATAACGAAATTTGCTAAACATCATCCATGCAAGGAATAGCATGAGTGGAGGGAGGATCCACTTGGTGGTCCCAAGCTGGGTTTCGTTTTCGTCCAAAAACAAAATAAACAGCGTCAAGGACGCGATGAGGCCTGCGGCAGCGGGGATGGGGAACCCGGTGAATTCGCGGTTGGCTTCTGCCGAATTTGCGGCCGCCAGGCAGTTGAAGCGAGCCAGACGCAGGGCCCCGCAAACAAGGTACACCGAGGCAATGAGCCAACCGGTACGCGGGAATTGGAAGAGCACGATTTTGTACACCATCAGGGCGGGTGCGACGCCGAAGGAGACGATGTCAGCGAGCGAATCAAACTCCCTCCCAAAGGGGCTTTCATGGCCGCCGAGTCGCGCCAAGCGGCCGTCGAGCAGATCGAAAATGCAGGAGGCGAGGATCAGCCAGATTGCGTAGTGGATCTGGTGGGAATCGGCCGCCATGACCGCCGGGGTTCCGCCTGGAATCACGTAGACCGTGGCGTTCTCGACGATTTTCAATGACGCTGCAAACCCGCAAAACAGGTTGCCCGCCGTCATGAGATTGGGCAGGAGGTAGATTTTGACGCTGTTGTCGTCGCCCATGGAAAGAGTGGTTAGAAAAAGGGGGTGACTGGCGAGTGTCTGGCGAGTGTCTGGAACGGCGACTTTACGGCAGTCGCGCGATGACGGTTTGGCCACCTTTGACTTTCTGGCCGGGGATCACCGTCACTTCAGCATCTAGTGGCACAAAGACTTCCGTGCGCGAGCCGAAACGTATCATACCGAAGCGCTCTCCTTTTAAAACCGCGTCGCCGACCTTGCGCCACGGCACTATGCGCCGAGCGATGGCTCCGGTAATTTGGCGGACGACCAACACGGCCTGCGCGCCCTCAAAGGCCCAGGTCTGCGCTTCGTTTTTGCTCGAACACTCTTTGTGCCGGGCGTCCAGATACGGTCCTGGATACGTCCCGGGAAAATGATTCACATAAGTGACTTTGCCGTCCATCGGCGCCCGGTTGGTGTGCACATCGAACACCGACAAAAATACGCCGATGCGCTTCATTGGTTTTTTGGCGAATTCGGTTTCCTCCATCTCTACGATTTCCGTCACGGTACCGTCGGCGGCGGACAAGATATCGCGCGCATCGGTGGAGCCGGCCCGGTCTGGGTCGCGGAAGAAGTTGAGGCAAAAGAGAATTCCGAGAATTGCCACGCCGATGAGCCAAGGCCAGTGCAGGCCCCAGCCGGCGCCACCTAATAAAATAAGGGCGGCAAAAATGGCGCGGCCTTCCCAGAGAGTCTGAATTCGCATGAGCAGGTATAAGCGATGATCTACAGGCAGGGTCAAGCGGTTAGCTTGATAGGGGCCCGAGGGTGTTTTTTGTTTATGGTTAAGTAACTGCAGTGAATGATTTTGTGATGACTATTAAGTTGCCCTTAGCGCGACATTGTCAATCAGCCTCGTCTTGCCTAACCACACGGCCACGGCCGCGACGCATCCTGCTGAGACCTTGGAGACGGGTTGGAGCGTGCAACCGTCCACTATGGCGACGTAGTCCACGCGCGCTTCGGTGATGGCCGCCAGCCTCCGCTCCAACGCGCGGCGCAGCCTGTGCGCGGCGCACTCTCCCCGGGTCACGGCGTCTTGTGCCGCCACCAATGCCGCGTAAATAGACGGGGCTGCCTGTCTTTGTTCCGGGGTCAAATAGGCGTTACGCGAGGAAAGCGCCAAGCCATCCGCCTCGCGCACTGTGTCCACGAAATCTAGTTTAACGGGCAGGTTCAAATCCCGCACCATGCGCGCAATGACGGCGCATTGTTGGAGGTCTTTTCGGCCAAAAACCGCGTGGGTTGCTCGCGACAGCAGCAGCAGCTTGAGCACCACCGTGCATACTCCGCGAAAATGCCCGGGCCGCGTGCCGCCACAAAGACCGAGGCTCACGGAATCCTCGTTGACCCACGTCGAAAAGCCCTCCGGGTAGAGGGTTTCTGGGGTCGGCGCGAAGAGTAAATTCACTCCGTGGGCGCGGCACAATGCCTGATCCTTGGTGAATGGGCGCGGGTAGCGGGAAAGATCCTCGGTTGGTCCGAACTGGGTGGGGTTGACAAAAATGGAGGAGCAGACTGTTCCGAGGCGGCCGACGAGTTTGCGGGCGCGCACCAGCAGGGCAGCGTGTCCGGCGTGGAGAGCCCCCATGGTGGGGACAAGCACGAGGGGGCCGTGGGCGCGTTGAAGGGCGCTTTGGAGTGCAGGCAGGGTGCGTATCGTTTTCAAAAGGGCAGTGGAAAAGGCAGGGGATTAGAGTATTGGGACAATGGCAGGCTGGGGGATTCTCCAAGCCGTGTTGCGGGGGGCTCTGGCGTGGTTTTTACATGCATAACAGTGAAGAGAATCATTTCCACCAACTGACATCTAAGAGATCCTCTGCTATTCAGTCTCATTCAGTGTTCAACCCAATCTAAATTGTATGTGTAAGAAATTTCTCACCACAGTAGTTTCATTTCTAGGTCTGATGCTGGTCGCCAAAGGAGATCCCTTGGCTGTCGGTGCAGCGGTTCCAGAAGTTACGGCCTTGGATCAAAATGGCCAGGCTTTGGTCCTCAAGGACGTCTTCGCCAAGGGAACGACGCTGGTTTATTTTTATCCAAAAGCAGACACACCCGGATGCACCAAGCAGGCTTGCAGTCTGCGGGATGACTGGGCGGTGTTGAAAGGCAAAGGGATCCAGGTGTTGGGAGTCAGCGGCGACAAGCCGGAGGCGCAGAAGAAATTTGAAGAAAAGTACAAGCTGCCCTTTACCTTGGTAGCTGATCCCGAAGGGAAAGTCGCCGCTGCATTTGGCGTTCCTTTTAATGGAGGCCTCTCCAAGCGGATGTCCTTTCTGGTGAAGGACGGCAAGGTGGCGTGGAACATGTTGAGCGCCTCGACTACCGATCACGCCAAGGACGTCGCCAAGGCGTTTGACGCGCTTCCGAAATAGTTGCATCTCAGATGTGTCGCCGTCGCCAGTGGCGGCGGCATTTTTAGAGATGTATTTTGGATGCTAAACGACTCGAGGCAGTTCCAAAAAAGAAACCCCGTATAGAGGCGCGTAGTGTGTATGAAGATTTCGCCGCCGGTTAAAGTTGCGGGGTTGTGTTTGTTGGGGGCGTTGTTCGCCTGGTTTATGGGGGTGGACAACGAGGGGGCGAGTAAACATCACGCGGGGAAAGAGGCGGCTAAGGTAGAGGCACTTTCCGAGGGCGAGTTGCACTTGGCTGCGCCAGCCGGCGAGCATCGGAGAGTGGTTAGCCGAACCGAAGACGTGTCTGCTCGGCTTCAGGCTTGGAATCAGGCAGCGGGATGGTCGGCCGCGACAGCCGGAGGGCGGAGCGGGGTGCCGCAGTTGAACTTCAGCAAGGCAGCGCTGGGATGGGAATTGCAATTAAAGGAGGTTATAGCCCGTGTCGGGGGAGGAACCGGTGCCGCCAAGGCAATATTGGAGTTGCTGTCCTACCTTCCAGAGGAGGCGCTGGAGACGGCTACCGAGCAGGCCCTGGAACGGTTGTCCAATGCGGATTGGCGGGGTGTGGCTCAGCCAATCCTGGCCAACGCACAGACACATGGTCGGGTATTAAGTGTCTTATTTGCGGACTTGATGGAACGGCCCAAAGAGGTGTCGCTTCCGGTACTTTCACAACTGGCGAAGGATGCGTCGCACCCCTTCACGAGCTTCGCCTTAGACAATCTCAAGCTGCTCCTAGGGGAAGATTTCAAGCTGGAAAATGCCTCGCTGCAACCTGCTTTTGAAGCGGGACAAGGCGCCTCGCTTCCTCCTATTGTGCCGCGCTAAAAAATCAGCGGTCCCCAACCGGGGCTGGGAGCGGGTTGCCGGATTTGGTGCGAACTTCGCTTCCGGAACCCGTCACGTCTTCGACCCTGAAGGTGGCGCCGCCGGGGTGTTTAAGGAAGCGGGCCATGTCTTCCAGCGTGAAGGGCTTCGAGCCGCGCCGGCCGAAAACGACGGTTTGTTTGCCGGTTTCATCCACCACGCGGTCGCGATCCAGGCCGCGAGAAACGGCGAGCATCGGGGTGGGTGTGGGATAGGTGGCAATGAGGCGTGGCGCGGGGGCCGGACTGAATCCTGCGGCGCCTTCGACGGTGTCTGGGGAGATGAGCTGGAGGACGCGCAATCCGTTTTTGCCATCGGCCACCAGGGCGTACATGGAGGCCGCGATGGAGCCGATCTGAAGGGAGTGGGTGTCGTTGAGCGCGCCATCGGCGTCGTACATGCGCTCGAGGCTGGGGTGGGCGGGCTTTTCGATGTTAATGATGGCGATCCCTTCGGGGCCGTTGGCCACGTAGACGTAGGTGCGCGCCACGTAGAGTTTGTGGGCGTGCTTTAGGGCGACGGTGGCGTTGGGGACGAGCTTTGGATGCTCGGGATCTTCCAGACTGATTACTTTGAGCCCGTCGTCATCCGTCACAAAGGCGTACTGAAACTGGATGGCGATCGCCTTTGGGTTGCGCAGGGAGCCGTCAGCGAGTTCCCCGACGAGGCGCGGGCGTTCCGGTTCGTTGAGATCCACCACGGCGAGACCGCGCTTGGTGCAGACGTACAAGCGGTGGCCGGCGCAGATGCCATATTCGGCGCCCGAGAGCACTCCCTTTGGATTGAAATGATTGCCTATCGATTTGCCCGTGGCCTCCTTGAGCTGGCTGCGGGAGAGGAAGTTGTTTTTTGGATCGCCGTCGAATAAGGCGCTCGCCTTCACGACGATAAGCCCTTCTTCGCGGTCGGTGACGTACACGAAGCTGTAGGAGGGGTGTATCGGAGTTTCCTCGTTGCGCGGAAGTCTGGTGCGTTCCGGATCAATCATCAGGGTGCTGGGCAGGGCGACGGAGGTGGCGAACTTGGAACGTACCACCGTGCGCTGACCGCCCCAAGGGGAGACGGGCGAACTGGTGATGCGCTCGCTAAACCCCTTGTTATCAATATTGGCGACATCGAAGACTTCCAAGCCGCCCGGACCGTTGGCGGTGTAGAGGTATTCGCCCCGCAGCGTGAGGTCGTTGATGGTGTGTGCGTGGTGCTCGTAACCTTCCTCCAAGCGCCGGCCTCTGGCGAGGTGCTCTTCGAAATTGCGCGGGTAAGCGAGTTTTTGGAAGGAGCTGCCAATGGCGCTTTGCGGCTCGTCCTGTTCGGTCCAAACCACTCCGTGCACCGCCTTTTCTCCGCCCACATAAGCATAGCGGCCGAAGAAGTTGACTGTCCCGGTACCGAAGCCCAGCAGCTGGGTCATCCAGGCATTGTTGTCGCCTGCTTTGGAAAGGTGGCAGTCGGTGCAGTTTTTTGTGGTGCCTTTGCCGCTGGTGGTGTGGGCGAAGTGCGGGTTGAAGGCTTGTCCGCTGTATCCTTCGGCGCTGACGGTTTGCTGCTGGGAATAGACCCATTCCCTATTGTTGTTCTGGGATCCTACCAACACGGCGCTGGAGGAGCGGATGACGGCGAGGCGGTTCTTTTTGACGGTGCCGTCCAGTCCCAGCATGAAGACGTCGTCGCGGACCACCTGCGGGTTGTAGGTGATGAAATTGCGGTCCACCGCGCCTTCGTACTTGTTCTGGGGGGTGCGGGTGTTGGCCTTCATGGGCAGGTGACAACCGAAGCAACTGGTGGCCCAGGAGGAGTGGCAAATCTGGCAGTCCATCGCCTTGTTGTTGTGCGCCATGCGGGCGCAGTCATCGGCGCTCGAGGCCGCGGCGCCCCAAGTCTTGCCGTCGCGCTCGATGGTTTTTGCGTAACGCGCCTTGGCGTTGTAGCGGGGCGAGTTGGGGTCGATGACGTCGACGGTTTGCGGGACTTCCCAGCGAATGTCGGCCGACATGGTGGAGTTTTGGAAAAGCTTGTCGCCTTCCCACTCAAAACGGGGGCGCCACGAGGTTTTTGTGGTCATCAAATCCACCGGTTTGATCGTGCGCCGGTCCTCAGGAGTGGTTTCCCCGCTGGCGCCGGAGGTCGGCATGGTGATGCGTCCGTCCACGATTTTGCGCGGGCGCTCCGAGACGGTGCCGTGGCAGTCGATGCACTCGATGGTCTCGGCGTTGCGGACTTCTCCGTAAAGGTTGCCGTTGCCGTGGACGTCGACGTTGAAATGGCAGTCCGCGCATTGCATGCCCTTGGCGAGATGGATGTCCTTGAGGTGCACAGCGCGTTTGAAGTCGGAGTGCGCCACGATTTTATCGTCGAGATCGAGGCGGTTTCCCTTGCGGTCCTGCTTGAAAATGGCCCGGAATATCCAGCCGTGGCCGTGGTAGTCCGCAAACTGCGTGTGTTTGAGCTTGGGGTTGAGCTCCGCCACTTTTTCCAGAAAGTCCAAATCTCCCCACAACCCGCGTACCGAGGCGGCTTCGGGAGCTTTGACTGCAGTCCGCGCCATTTCTTCTTCGGAAGGGTCGCGCTGTTTTTTGGGATACATGAATTCGCCGTCGGTTTCCTGATCCCACCAAGTATAGCCGAGGTATGGGTTTACGAAGGCGTTGCCTTGGTGCATGTGGCAGTTCATGCACATACTGGAAGGCACCGCACGGGTGAACTGGTGGACAATCGGGTGGCCCCGTTCATTTTTCGGGATGGTGGGATCCTTGGAAAAACTCAGCCCTTGGTTGCCGTATTTGCTCCACCAGCCTGAGTTGCTGGGGGAGCGGTCATTGGCGTAGACGACATGGCAGGCGGTGCAGCCGCTGGAGCGATAATCGCCGGGCCGGTCGTTGGAGCCTAGAAAGCCGAGCAGGGGGTCGTGGAGTCTGGTTTTCTGGGCGCCCAAAAAGACGGGGTCGATGCGGTTGAGTGTGCCAAGGCCCCGTTGGGAGAGCCGTCGTTCGGGTTTGCCGGGGGGCTCATCGAGGGTGGGAATGCCGAGGGTGAGCTGGTCGCTGCCGCCTTTTTCAAAAATACGGAACAAGTTGCCCGGCTGGGTGATGTTGAATCGGGGCAGGGGGCTCAGGGAGGGAAGGATGCCCAGCGTGCGGGTCTCTTCTTCAGTGGGGACGAAGGGGTTTTTAAGGGCGAGGGGCACGCCATCCGCGCCGTAGGCCTGGCCGACGACGGCGTCCTTGATGTTGATGGCGCCGTTGTTGTAAGCGGCGGCGTTCCAGAGCATCCCGCCGTGGTTCATCATGGAGTTGGAGACGCGGTCGACGATGTCCCCATGGCAAAGACCGCAGGCCTCCTTGGCCACGCGCAGATCGCCGGGGTTCATGAAGCGGATAAACTCTGGGGTCTCGTGGTTTAGGGCTACATTGGAGTTGGGCGGGTTGGCTGAACCTTTCCAAAATTCAGGATGCCGAGGGTGAACATGGGCGTCGACGATGGTGAGACCTTTGCTCGGATCCCCTCCGTGACAGTCGGTGCAACCCAACACCACATTGGGCGAGGCGTGCATGGTGTGGGCGTCGGTTTGGGTATGGCACTCCACGCAGCCGGCGCTTTTGCGTTTGGCTTCTTCTGGGCTTTGGTCAATCCAGTTTTTGGGCGGACGCGGACCTGCGTGCACGGGAAGCGTTTTGGTGGAGACGGCGGGTCCATGGGCAGCCTTGGCGGGGCCATTGCCTGGAGCAGGGGAGGAGGCTGTCGTCTTGGCGGGAGGGTCGGTTTCTGGAGCCGCGCTTACAGAGGTCGCCGGGGCGTAATAGGCGCGGGACTGTGGGGCGGCGCCGTTGGCGCGAAATAGAGAGGAAATGGGGGAATTGGGAGGCGCGGCGGGCGCCCCGATGGCGGGACCTGCTCCGGGGGCAGTGGAAGATTGTGCCAGCGCGCACCAGGCACCAACCAGCAGCATCGAAAGCGGAAGCAGGAGGCTCAGCACTTTTTTTCGAAGAAAAGGACGAAAAAGGCTCATCAAAATTAGTAGTTAAGCGTCAGGGTCAGAAGGGCGTTGTAGAGGCAGGGGTCCACCTTGCCTGACCCGGAGTCATAGCCGGGAACTGACACTGTGTTTTGCCGGTACAGGTCCCGGTAACCGCCGCCTGGGAAAAAGAGACCGACGCCGAAGGAGACGATCACGTTTTCGGTTAAAAACGGCCGATATTTGACGCCCACACTGGCATCCACACCCAGATCGGAGCGTGCCTGGTCGGTTTGCAGGGCATATTTGACGGCGGCGGTTTCCGCAAGTTGGACGTAGTTGAGGTTGCCAAAGGCCTTGAGTTTTGGGGTGACGTCCACGTCGGTGCCCACTCCGATGATCCAGACCCCAGGGTTGACGAAGTTGGACTGGCCCTGTGTTTTGCTGGTGCGAAGACTGGGCACCAAGGAGTTGCGCTCCTTGAGGTTGACCCCGGTGCCCGGCAGGTTGATACCCTCGCGCGCGTACCAACTGAAGGGGCCGCCAAAAAAGACGGGGTTGTCTAGAATTGAGTCGAAGCCGCGGGCGACGCCATCGGTGGGGTTGGAATCGCCGCTTGCGTAGAAGCCGGAGATTTTCCAGCGGATCCAGTCCTTGTCGAGGCTCAGTTCAAGGGCGGCCATCTGAGCGTTGAGGGAAACGCTGCGTCCAGCGAGTTGGTTGAATTCGTCGCGACCCAAGACTTGGTAAAAGGCGTGGTTGATGTTGAGTTTTCCCACGTGCCCATCCCCAGCCCAGCCGAGGTAGTAGGACTGAAGATTGTGGCCGAGGGGAGAGCCGTCAGCCTCGTTTTGGGGGACGGTGCCAAGCGGGGCTGGGCGCACAAGGAAACCGTTGCGGTCGTATTTGGCGCTGTCTCCGTCTAGGTTAGCGTGGAAGCTGAGTTGGGCGGTGTATCCTTTGGTGAGGAAGTCCTGACGGTAGACGTTGGCGATGAAGACCTGCTGTTTTCTGGAGTCGAAGGTGTTGAGCTCGGAGTAGGTGTCCTTTTCCCGCATGTTGAAATACAGCAGGTTGTACTGGGACTTGTTGTTGGAGGCGTTCCCAAAGATGCGCGCCCCAAGGTTGCTGTCCGAGAAGACGAACCCGCGGAAGTCAGAGGAAAAGGGCTGGATACCGAACCTGCTGCTGATGAAATCGTAGTTATCAGAGAGGTCGCGCAGATGGATTTCCAAAAAGGCCTCTTGGAGGGAAAGAGTG
>CALQFT020000063.1 GCA_943329925.2 Opitutus sp. GAS368 | reverse complement strand
TTTGTGAGTGAGGATGGGGCTCTCAATGGTAGGCCCCCAATACAAGAATTAGAGTCCGCTACCGGCTTCAAGTTTCTGGCGCCCCTTGTAAATGACTTCCTTGTAAGTGCCGCCGCTGGGGATCATTGGCAACACGTGTTCGGTGTAGGGTACCATGACGTCGAGCACGTACGCTTCCTTGGAAGCCAGCATCCGCTGCATTGCTGCTCGCAGATCTTTCTTGTGGATGACTCGTTCACAGGGGACCCCGAAGCCTTTGCAAATATTAATGTAATCGGGATAAATTCGAGTGAGGTCGTTGGGGTCGCCCAAGAAAGTGTGACCGCGGTTGGAATTGTAGAAGCGGTCCTCCCATTGAACTACCATACCGAGCCATTGGTTGTTGAGGATGAGGGCCTTGGCCGCGATTTTTTCGATGTGAGCCAGGGCGAGTTCCTGCACGTTCATCAGGAAAGAACCATCCCCGTCGATGTCGACGACCTGCTTATCGGGGCAGGCGACTTTTGCGCCAATTGCCGCTGGATAACCAAAGCCCATGGAGCCCAAGCCGGCCGATGTGATGAAGGATCTTGGTTCGTTGTACTTATAAAATTGAGCGGCCCACATTTGGTGCTGCCCCACGCCCGTGGTAATAATCGCGTCCCCTTTAGTGAGTTCGTAGAGGAGTTCGATAGCATACTGCGGTTGAATGAGATCCGGCGTATCGTCGTAGGTGAAGGGGAATGCATCCCGCCATTCGGCAATTTGCTTGTACCATTCAGGGAACTGGGTGAATTGGGTAAGCTCGGCGTGGTCTGCGGGCTTTTTTCCTGAGCGTTCGAGCAGTCCGTTCAAGCGGGTGAGGGCATACTTCACGTCACTGATAATCGGTAAGCGAACGTGTTTGTTTTTGTTGACCTCCGACTCGTCAATCTCGATGTGGACGATGGTGCCGTGTTTGGCAAATTCTGAAATCTTGCCCGTGACTCGATCATCAAAGCGCACGCCCACGGCAAGAAGGAGATCGGCTTCGTTGACCGCATTATTGGCGTATACGGTCCCGTGCATCCCCAACCAGCGCAATGACAAAGGATGGGTTTCTGGGAAGCATCCTATCCCCATGAGCGTTGACGCTACTGGGATGCCCGTGCGCAGCGCAAACTCTTTTAATTCTGCCGCTGCACCACTGGAAATCACACCGCCGCCGACGTACAGCATCGGACGCTTGGCCTGTTCGATCAGGCCTACGAGCTCGTTCAAAGCGAGGTCATCCGCGTGCCGCATCGGTTCATAGCCGCGAAGTTTGACCTCTGTTGGAAATACGGGTCGCACAATCGCCTGCTGGATGTTTTTAGGAATGTCGATGAGCACAGGGCCTGGGCGACCCGTTTGTGCAATGTGGAAGGCTTCCTTAACGATGCGGGGAATGTCGTTAACGTCCAATATAAGGTAGTTGTGCTTAACAACTTGAGCGGTAACTGAAAAAACGTCGGTCTCTTGGAAAGCGCCCTTGCCGATCATGTGTTGAGGCACCTGACCGGTGATAGCCACCAGCGGAATGGAATCCAGATAAGCGTCTGCGATACAGGTCACCAGATTTGTGGCGCCAGGGCCGGATGTGGCCATCACCACACCTACTCTACCTGTCGCTCGTGCGTAACCTTCGGCCGAAAAGCCGCCGCCCTGCTCGTGGCGCGGCAAAAATGTGCGGATTTTCGTGGATCTAGTCAGGGCCTGATGCATGTGCATTGAGGCGCCGCCTGGATAAGCAAAAATCGTATCAACTCCTTCCCGTTCAAGGCATGCGACAAGGACATCTGCGCCGCTTGTGGCTTCGCCGCGTTCGAGTGCGGCGGAAGTTTGCGGGGCAGCGGAGTGCGGTGTGCTGGAAGCGGGACTGGAGTGCGTGGAATGACTCATAAGGGTAGCTCTGTTCGAAAACGGTTAGGAAGCTTAACGTGCCCCGCGTTACAGAGCAAGTGTGCGGAAAGGAATCTGAGCCAAGGGCCGCGTTTAACCAAGACAGTTCGGTTAGGGCCTTTTTTGTGCAAAGCATCCAGAGCGCCTGGCACGCCAGAGCGTGCATTGGACCACGGAAGCAATTAACTTAACGAGCCTTGGGGCGCGGCGATTAAACGACAAATTCCAGTTCGACGATTTCGGGGATTAGCCCAGCAGCGTGGGCCCGGCCGAGAAATTCGCGGATGGCAGCCCGGCCCGTGTCGCCGTAATCCAGCGTGTAATCGTTAACGTACATGCCGATGAATTCGTCGGCGAGGGTCTCGTCCATACCCCGTGCAAGTGGCATCGCATGGGCCACACCGGCCTTGCGATGTTGCAGTCCATATTCGATGCTTTCACGCAGAACGACGTTGATTTCGCTGCGCTCGGCAGGGGAAAAGTCCTTGCGTATCACATTGCCACCCAGAGGCAACGGGAGGCCAGTTTCAGCTTTCCACCACTCTCCCAAGTCCAGCACCTTTTCGAATCCCTCTTGCCGATAGGTAAGCTGGCCTTCGTGGATAATCAGGCCGACTTCCGCTTTGCCTTCTAGCACCGTCGGGAAAATTTCGTCGAAAGGGACTACTATGTGGGCTGGGAGCGAGGTGTGGCTTGGATCCGCTAAATATAACTGGAGGCTGAGCCACGCGCTGGTCATCAACCCGGGCACCGCGATGAGCCGTTCTCGCAGCCAAACTTTTAGCGCGTGCGCCTCAGTGGGGAACTCCACGCCGTGCTTGACCACGAGCATCGGGCCGTAGCCGTCACCCATGCTGGCTCCGCAGGGGAGAAGTGCGTAACGGTCCGAGACAAAAGCGTAGGCGTGAATGGAGATGGCCGAGATAGCCAGTTCGCTGCGGGTGGCCCGCTCGTTGAGCGTCTGGATGTCTTGGAGAGTGTGTTCAAAGCTCCAGCCGCGGGTATTAATTTTGTGTTCCGCGAGTGCGTAGAACATGAACGCGTCGTCGGGGTCTGGAGAATGTCCGAGGGAAAGAGCTGCAGGGCGGGCCATAGGGTTTAAGACAGTCTCAAAAGTGGGAGGATGCGGAAGGAAAATCCGATGAGGAATTACAGCGGCTGCTGTTGGGTTAGACAGTGGAAGGCACCGAGTCCCCAAATAAGTTCGCGACAATCGATGGCGGCGATCTTCCGATTTGGGAATGCCTTTTTTAAAACCGAGATGGCTAAGGCGTCTTTGGGATCGTTGAAAATTGGCAGCAACACCACCGAGTTGGCGATATAGAAGTTCGCGTAACTCGCTGGCAGTCTTAGGCCTTCTCGTTCGATCTTGGCGGGCATCGGCAATTGAACGACATCCAGTGGCGCTCCGTCCTCTAGGCGCAAGTGAGTCAGCGCTTCCAGATTTTCGGTGAGCGGGATGTGGTTGGGGTCTGTCTGGTTGGATTCCACCACGGAGAGGACGGTGTTGCGGTTGACGAACCGGGTGAGGTCGTCGATGTGTCCGTCGGTATCGTCGCCCTCGATGCCGTCGCCCAGCCAAAGAATGTTAGTAACGCCTAAGAATGCTTTTAGTAGCGATTCAATTTCCTGCTGGGAGAAATTAGGATTGCGGTTGGGGTTTAACAGACAACTCCGCGTGGTGAGTAGCGTGCCGCTTCCGTTGAGTTCGACAGAGCCGCCCTCAAGAATCATATTTGGTGCATAAACTTCTAGACCAAGCAGTTCAGCAATTTTTGTTGGGACGCAATCGTCGAGGTCGTGTGGCGGATATTTCCCGCCCCAAGCGTTATAATCCCAGTCGACAATGACGGTAGAAGCATCCGCGTCGCGCTTGAGAAAGATGGGGCCGTGGTCTCTGCACCAGGGCTCGTAAGTGGGATGTCTGAAAAAACGAACATGAGCATCCCTGGCGCCTGCACGAAGCAGTTCTCGGCGTACATCGGCTTCGTGGGCGTGATCCCAGACGTTGATGCATACGGGCTCGGAATCTGCGAGCGCATCAACCATTTGAGCAAAGGCCGGCATCACCTTGTCATAGGCGTCTGGAAAGGAGATGCCGTCGGGGCGGGGCCAAGAGAGCCATGTGGCGGCGTGCGGTTCCCATTCGGCTGGCATGCGGTACCCTAGGCTGGCTGGGGAAGGTGAATCCAAACCGTGTTTTTTAAACATGCTGATCCCCCAGATAGCGCTGTTCGATGCCTTGGTAGGCGTCAATGCGACGGTCGCGCAGAAACGGCCAGTGGGTTCGCTGGGTGTCGACGGAATCTAGATCCACATCCACCACAATGATTTCCTCCTGATCAACAGAGCCGCGACGAAGAATTTGTCCGGAAGGATCGGCGACAAAGCTTTGTCCCCAAAACTCAATGCCGTCACCTCCGTCGGGTGCCTCGTGCCCGACGCGATTGGGGGCCACCACATAACAACCGTTGGCGATGGCGTGGCCGCGCTGCACGGTTTCCCAGGCGCTGTGCTGACGCTCACCGTACTGCATTTTTTCGCTGGGATGCCAACCTATGGCCGTCGGGTAGAACAAGATCTGCGCCCCGTGAAGGGCGGTGAGGCGGGCTGCCTCTGGGTACCATTGGTCCCAGCAAATGCATACGCCGATTCGGCCAAAGCGAGTGTTCCATGCGCGGAAGCCCAGATCTCCGGGGGTGAAGTAAAACTTTTCGTAGAACAAAGGGTCGTCCGGGATATGCATTTTCCGGTACTTGCCCATGTAGGTGCCGTCTGCATCGAGGATTACGGCAGTGTTGTGATACAGCCCGGCTGCGCGTCGCTCGAAAAGCGAGGCGATGATGACCACGCCGAGTTCCTTGGCGAGATTGGCGAAGAGCTGTGTGCTTGGTCCGGGGATTTCTTCGGCGAGCGCAAAGTACTTGTGGTCTTCTACCTGGCAAAAATAAACAGACGTGAAAAGTTCTTGCAGGCAGATGATTTGCGCTCCCTGGCTGGCGGCCTGGCGGGTGCGTTCCATGGCTTTGAGCAGATTTGCCTGAACGTCAGCGCTGCAATGCATTTGGACCAGACCAACTTTGACAGACTTCGTATGAAACATTTGAAATGTTTGCCAACTGGCAAGAAAAGAGGCGTTAAAAAAAGCGTAATTGCTCTGTAGCAGACTTTGCGAGGAACCCCCTCAGCCCGTTTGACGGCCTCGGTTCATTCGGTGGGAATGGAGAGAGGTACGGGGTGAGGGGGATTTTAGACGAAACTATTTTGTGGTGGGTGGAGTTGCCGCGGGTGCAGTGGGGGCGGGTGTTGGAGCCGGAGGAGAGACAATGGTGATGCTTTCCACAGCAATGCGTTCCGAGGGTTTGCTCTTCTCGCGACCGTTGGAGACAACCGGCGTATCTCCGATTTTAAGCAGCACATCTTCGCCTTTGATGACGTGTCCAAAGGCGGTGTATTTCCCGTCCAGAAAAGGGGCGGAGTCTAGGCAGATAAAAAACTGGGAGCCTGCAGAATCCGGATCATTGCTGCGCGCCATGGAGAGCACGCCTCGCTCATGCTTGCGGTCGTTGAACTCGGCTTTGATTTTGTACCCGGGATCCCCAGTGCCCCAAGCGGATTCTTGGGAGGCGTCTTTGGTTTTTGGGTCGCCGCCTTGAATCATGAAGCCCTTGATGATGCGGTGAAACGCTGTGTCTTTGTAAAATCCTTCTTTGGATAGTTTTTTGAAGTTTTTAACGGTCTCCGGTGCGACCTCGCTCCAGAATTCAACGGTCATTTCTCCCTTGTTGGTTTTAATGACCGCGACCTCTTTTGCAGCGGGGGTGGGCAGCGGCGCAGGTGCCTCGGTTGGAGTGGTTGGCGCCGCGGGGGTTTGGGCGAAGGTGGGCAGCGTGCTAAGCAGCAGGCTGGCCGCAGTGGTTAGGAGGGTTGCTCTTTTCATAATCGGTTAGATTTTCAGCAAACATTCGGCATCACGCAAGTATTCCCCTTCGTTAGATTCGCGGGTATAATAAAGTCGATGGACAACATTCGAATCATCCTAAATACCTCCCGCGGCCCTATTGAAGCTACTTTGTTTGCTTCAGAAGTGCCCATGACAGCAGCCAATTTTCTGAACTTGGCCAAGCGGGGCTTCTATAATGACGTCACTTTTCACCGGGTGATTGAAGATTTCATGGTGCAAGGCGGAGACCCTACAGGCACTGGCAGCGGCGGGCCGGGGTACCGTTTTCCCGATGAAATTCGTAAGACTCTAACGCACTCCAAGCCTGGTATTTTTTCAATGGCCAACGCTGGTCGAAATACCAATGGCAGCCAGTTTTTTATCACCCACCTCCCTACGCCGCACCTTGATGGAAAGCACACGGTTTTCGGAGAAGTAACCAAGGGGCAGGATGTTGTGGATTCCATTGAGAAGGGGGATGTCATCGAGTCTGTCGAAATCTTGGATTCCACCGATGCATTGTTTGAATCCGAAAAGGATTTGATCGCGGCATGGAACGAGACCTTTGAATAAGGGCATTGGGCGCGTCCTTGATGGCGATTCCGGGTGGTTCGCGAAAAAGGGTGCGTCGTTTTTTGATGAGTGATTCCCCCTCTTTGAACGCGGTTATTCCTCATCCACGGTCCAAAGGCCGTTGGGTGGGGGCTTCCCTCGCATTGCTTGCTGGGATCGCGCTCCATACGGCGACTTGCGGCGGGTTGCTCTTCGCCCAAGCGCCAGCAGCTTCAAGTGCCCAGGCTCCTGAGGTTTACTCCAAGGCGATGGCGGCTTTTGCTGGGGGCGACTTCGTTGGTGCGCTAGTGGGATTGAGGGAAATGCTCACTTTGGGCGGGGATGGGGCTGGAATGGAGAGTGTTCACTTTTCCATCGCCGCGGCGGAGTTTAATTTAGGGGACATGGTCAGGGCGGGCGGCGCTTTTGAGCGTTACATCAAACTGTATCCTGCTGGGACGAAGTTGGCTGAGGCTCAAAATGCTTTGGCCCAATGTTATGCGTCGGTGGGATCAAGGGATAAGGCGGTTACGCTTTTTGCGGAAATTGCCCGCAAAGGCGGTGCAGGAAAGGCGGGGGCGTTGCTATCGCAGGGGGCGCTGCTTCGGGAGATGGGCAAGCTTGGTCCGGCGGCGGAGGTGCTCCAAGCGCTAGTCGCCGATGGGCTGCAATCACCTGAGGCGGTGCAGGGTGCTTTGCTTCTGGGGTCCGTGGAGGCGGAGCGCGGGGCGCGGGATGCCGCATTGAAGATTTTGGACACGTTGCAGGGACGGCTGCTTAATATAGTCGATAATCCATTGCAGTTAAACGCTCTGGCATTTGATGTGGGGGACTCTTTTCTGCATGCGGGCGAGTTTAAAAAAGCGCTCACGGCATATGCGATGGTGCGGCGGATTGAAGAATTGGCGCAATTGCAGCAACGGCGGATACAGAGTCTGATCCGGAAAATGGAGTCGAATATCGCCGCGGCGAAGGCGGATTCATCAAAGGTTGCAGAGCTTTCAAACGCTAACGTTCGGTTGCGAGCGCAGGTGGAGTCGGCCAAAACGGCGATGGAAAATGCGCTTGGATCCAAGGGTAATTTGGCTGCGCTTCGGGCGAGGCAAGCATCTGCTTATCAATCAATTGGGCGTTATGAAGAGGCTGCCCTGCTGTTTGAATCAATGTTGGATACTCAGGATCCTGTCATCCGAGAGGAGGCGCTGCTCAATCTCGGTTCCCTGCATGTTCGTACCGGCTTAGTTGAGGAAGCTGTGAAATCCATGCAATCGTATCTTTCCGAATTCCCAAAAGGGCGCAGCGCCGACACCGCTCTTTTTATTCTGGGCAGTCAGCAATTGCAGGCGAACGCCTTAGAACCTGCTGCGGCATCCTTGACTCGGCTGCTGAAGGAGTTTCCAAAAAGTTCACACGCTGAGTTGGGGATGTTTTTACTGGGTAACGCGCAGTTTTCGCTGAGTCTTTTTAAGGAGGCGACAGGGAATTATCAAAAATATCTCAAGCAATCTCCCAATGGAGAATACGCCCAGGAAGCAGACTACCGTGCGGCTTTGGCGCGGTTTTTTCTGGGGGAGTATCAGCCTGCGCTGGATGCATTTGAAGCTTACGTTAAAACCCATCCAGAGGGGTTGTTTGCCCCTGATGCGTCGTATCGAATTGCCGCCTGTTATCAGGCGGCGGGAAAGTCGGCTGTTGTGGCGGAGCGCTGCGCAGCGTGGGAGGCGAAGTACGGGGATCATCCCGTTGCGGGGGATGTGCTCGCCCTGCATGGAGACGCGCTGAATGCGTTGGAGCGCAAGGAGGAGGCGGTTGTCGTGTACCGGCGTGCGAGTCTTTGCGGAGCCAGTGACGAAGTGGTTCAGTACGCGGTTTTTGAGGCGAACAAGATTCTGCAGGCGCTGGGTCGGTGGGAAGTGGCGGCGGAAATGTTTCGGGAGTTTCTCGCGGCTAAGCCGGACCATCCCGCTAACGTTTCGGCCATGTATTGGGTGGCGCGCGCCACGGCCCGTGCCGGAAAATCAGAAGAGGCCAAGGCCTTCTTGAGTGGGAAAATTCGACAGTTCATTTCTGATCGCCAGCGAGATGCAGTGGAACAACTGCTTTCCCAACTGGCCCAACTTTGCGCAAAGGCTCCCCGGCCGGGATCTGCGGACGCACCGGGAGGAGGCGCGCCCTCTTCAGGGTATGATGCGCGGGCGAACCTCTCGAAATATCTCGATTTGGGAGATGTTGCTAAAACGTCTTTGGTTAAGGCGCGGGTTTGGTTTGCGGAGGCGGAGCTTGCTCGGTTGTTACGCAAAACGGAGGAGTCTGCCTCGGCGCTGGAGCGCATATGCAACGAGGTTCCGCCTGGTGAATTGGGGGCGTCGCTCTTAGCGCAATGTGGGGATCGGCTTTTGGCTTTGGGCAAGGGGGAGCGGGCGGCGGAGTTTTACAAAGAGTTGCAGCGCACATTTCCGAAGTCTGAGCTTTTAGATTATGTTTATAATGGATTGGGGCAGATTGCTTTAGAAGCTGGAAATGGAGCGGAGGCATTGCGTTTTTTTGTGGATGCAGTGGACAAAGTCGGTGCGGCATCAAAGCTTAAGGAGGTCACTTTGGGGCAGGGGAAGGCGTTGTTTTTGTTGGGGAAAATCGACGAGGCCAAGGCAATCTTGGAGCAGGTGGCCTCTACGCGTGAGTGGCGTGGCGAATGCACGGCTGAGGCGGTTTTTCTTTTAGGTAAGGTGCAGTTGGGTAAAGGAGATTTGGCGGGGGCGGTGCAGTATTTTCAACGCGTGTTTGTTGCTTATCAGCGGTACGACAAATTTGTGGCGCAGGCTTATATTCAGGCCGCCGAGTGCTTCGAGAAGATGAGTGAGCCTGAGAAAGCTGCAGCTCATTACCGTGAACTCGCTTCCAAGCCGCGTTTGGCCTCACTGCCCGAGGTGGCTTTGGCGCGGAAGCGATTAAATCTTGTTGCAGGAGAGGCCCCATGAATCGAACGCAGCGACCGCTTTTTTGCGCGATATTCATCGCGCTGAGCTTTGGAATAGCTTTTCGCTCCCACTCGGAAACGATTTTTCTGAAGGATGGAAAGGTCCAGAACGCTATAGAAATACGTAGGGACGGCGCATTTATTTTTCTTAAAATTGCGAATTCTGAGGGAGGTGCCTCAGAGACACTTGTTCCTCTCAACCAAGTGGAGCGTATTGAGTTTCCGGAAAGCGTGGCGTTGGCCGAGGCTCGCCAGCTTTGGAGAGCGGGCGATGCCAAAGGCGTGTTGGAAAAAACGGCGACGGCTGCGATTTCGCAACGCGTTTACATGGATGTGCAGGGCAATCAATGGGTGGATGTGATGCGGTTGCGGCTGCCCGCTATCGCCTTGGAGCCCGGACCGGAGGCCTTTGCGGACTTGCAAAAGGATTGGACTCCGACTGGGGATCAGGATTTGGACATTGCGTTCCGATTGCTGGTGGCGAGCAGGACGGATCCGGCTGGAGCCCAATTAGCGAGAAAAGCGTTGGCCAAGCCCGGGGCGGCGTCTCTCGCTGCAGGATTGTCGTGGTTGGACTTGGGCGAGGCAGCGCTTAAGGCGAGTCAATGGAAGGAGGCGGTCCGTTATTTTTTGTCTGTGGAAGTGTTTCTTCCTAATCAACGGTTGCTTCAGCCCAAAGCGCTTTTGGGTGCGGTTAGGGGATTCCTTGGCAGTGGCGAGCGAACAAAGGCCGCGGCTCTGGTGGAGGAGTTAAAGGCGGATTATCCATCAACCCCAGAAGTGCGCCTAGCCATGGAGTTGCTGCGGTAGCTTTCGGCAGTTACGCAAAGCAGCCGGAGATTATAGCGACTGGAGTCGGTGCGTTTTAATTGATTGGCTATTTGTAACTTATTAAATAGAAGTAAGAAAACATTGCGTAAGAGTTTCGACTCTCGAGGGTTTGGATGGCGGACGTGATCTTCATAAACCGCTTTGCATTCGCCTTGTGGTTGGGATCAACTGGGCGTGGTATTCCTTTAAGTTGGAAGAAAATAATCCAGAGACGCAGGCGCGCACGATGATCCCCGCACTCCTTCCTCTCAGACCCTTTAGCCATGAAAGTGCTCCCCCAATTCAAGAGTTTCCCGGCCGCCGGCTTGGCGCTGCTTCTCGTCGTGTTTTTGATAAGCCCTCCTTCTGCGGACGCGGCTGATGCGCCAAGCAAGCCCAACATCATCTTCATTCTCGCAGACGATTTGGGCATCGGAAATGTAGGGTGTTACGGAGCCGATAATTACAAAACGCCAAATATCGATGCCTTAGCCGCCACTGGCACCCGCTATACCCGCGGCTTCACTGCTCCTTTGTGCGGCCCTTCCCGGGCCCTCATCATGACGGGTCGCTACGCCTTCCGCACCGGCGCGACCAATCAAGACCGCACAGGGCTCATGAAGCCCGGGGTAGAGGTCATGATGCCGGCCGTTCTCAAGTCCGCCGGTTACGTTTCCTCTTCGGTGGGTAAGTGGGGCCAGTTACCGCTTGAGCCAAGCGACTTTGGTTTTGATGATTTTCTGCGCTTTAGGGGCAGCGGCGTATATTGGAATGAGGGCAAAAAGGGGGAGAAGTATACGGTCAATGGCACTCAGAAAGTATTGGGCGATAAGGAGTACATGCCGGATGTCATGCATGCCCACGCGGTCGATTTTATCACCAAGCACCGCGAAGAACCCTTCTTCCTGTATTACCCGCTCTCTCACGTGCATGGCGAAATACTTCCCACCCCTGACAGCGCCCCCAACAGCACCGACCTCTTCGCGGACAACATTCTCTACATGGACAAATTGGTGGGCAAGCTCCTCGAGACGCTCGACCAACTGAAGTTGCGAGAGAAAACGCTCATCGTTTTTCTGGGCGATAACGGCACCGGCAAGGCGCAATCCGATCGCTCCACCATCGGAGGACGCCGTATCCTTGGACAAAAAGGCAGCATGCAGGAAGGCGGCGCCCTCGTGCCGATGATCGTGAGTTGGCCTGCCAAAGTGGCGGCAGGCAAGGTCTCCTCAGACCTGATTGACTCCACGGATTTTCTGCCCACCTTCGCGGAGTTGACCGGCTCGAGCTTGCCTTCAAATACAATCCTCGACGGCCGCTCTTTCGCTCCCCAGCTCCTCGGGCAACCCGGCAAGCCCAGGGAATGGATCTTTATTGAGCTGGGCAAGGAATGGTACGTGCGCAATGCGAACTGGAAGTTGAACCAGGAGGGCGCGCTCTTTGATATGAGCGTCGCACCCTTCGAGGAAAAGCTCCTCGCCGCGGACACCAAAGACGAAGCTCCCCTCGCCGCGCGCAAGGTGCTGCAAGACGCCTTGGATCAACTCAATCCCGCGGGTGGTATTCTGGATGACGGCGACGGTTCGGGGCGGCACTCCAGTAAAAAGAAGGGGAAATAGCGCGCTTCACATTAAGGCCGGGCGCGGAGTCTCTTCGAGCTTCTCCTGAAAAAGGGTTTGGGCTTTAAATGGCCTAATGTTCTCCCGCCGCCTTTTTCTGGAAGCCTCATTCCTCGCCGCACTGACGGCGCGCTTCGCCGGTGCCAGCGAGGGGCAGCGCGCCCCGCGAGTCGTGCTGCGGTCTTCCTGGCAGACGGTCAATATTGGCGACATCGCCCACACCCCGGGGATGCTAGCGTTGTTGGAAAGGCATTTTCCCGCTGCGCAAATCACTCTGTGGCCCAGTAGCGTGGATAACGGGGTGGGCGAGATGTTGCAGCGGCGTTTCCCGAAGCTAAAAATTCAGTCTGGAAAAACTGATCTCCAAAAACTCTACGACGAAAATGACTTTCTTCTGCACGGCTCGGGGCCCTCGCTCGTCGCCGAAAAGGACGTGGCCCGCTGGCGGCAACTGGGCGAAAAGCCCTACGGCATTTTAGGGATCACCTCCAGCCAGCACAGCCCGGCTACCCTCGAAATATTCAACGGCGCGCAGTTCGTTTACTTTAGGGATTCCGTCTCGCTGCGCGCGGCGCAGGCGGCGGGGGCGAAGTGTCGGGTCATGGAATTCGGACCTGACGGCGCCTTCGCCACGGACTTACGCAATGAGGAAAAAGCCGCGGCTTTCCTGCAGGCCAACGGGCTGATTTCCGGCAAGTTTTTGTGTTGTATTCCGCGTTATCGCAACACCCCCTACTGGCTGATTAAAAAGGAACGGCCTTTTGACGCGGCCAAGCAAAAGCGCAATGACGAGTTCAAGGAGCACGACCACGCGCAGCTTCGGGAGGCAATTATCCAGATCGTCAAGCAGACGGAACTCAAGGTGCTCATTTGTCCCGAGGATCGCACTCAAATGCAGTTGGGTAAGGAGATCCTTCTCGACCCATTGCCTGAGGCGGTGAAGTCGCGAGTGGTCTGGCGACCCGACTATTGGCTCACCGACGAGGCGTTGAGCGTCTATACCCACAGCGCGGGGCTTTTTGGTAACGAGATGCATTCGCCCATCATGTGTATTGGCAACGGGATTCCGGCGATTGTTTGCCGTTGGGCCGAACAGACGTCCAAGGGTAATATGTGGAAAGACATCGGCCTAAGCGAATGGCTTTTCGACTTGGATCAAGAAGGGGAATTAGCCGGAATTGTGCCTGCGGTGCTTTCTTTGGCGACAGATCCGGCCGCAGCGGCGAGCAAGGTGCGCAAGGCTCAAGCCATCCTGCAAGAACGCCAGACCTCGGCGATGGCTCGCGTGAGATTGGCGTGCGCTCAACGTCGCTGATTTTTAACGCAAATCGGAGATCTCTTACCAGATTGTCACAATAGGGTGGATTCTGTAATGTGGCCTTTCCCCCTATGAAAGTCCGAACCCTGTTTGCTCTGCTTCTGGCCTCCATCCAGCTTGGATTCGCTCAGACGCCCACCGCCAAATCTCCGCCCCTAGGCATCGAAATCCCGGCGCAGACCCGCGCCTCGCTTGCCGCTGAACTTGCCCAGTTTCAAGCGGACTTCGCCGCGACAGTCCAAGCCGGCCAGCTTGAGCCATGGCTCGCCGTGCTCCTTCCCGACATCGAAATTTTTCCCATCGCCGTGCGCCGGGCCTTGGAGTGGAACCAGTTCTACGACCTCAAGCAACCCGATTCAGCCGTCGCTTTGCTCAAGGAAGGCCGCAGCCGCCTCGATGCCCTTAAAGCCGGGGATGCCCCCTGGACTCGCGCCAGAGGAGCCGTTGTGCGTGGCTTCCGTTCCCGCATCGACGGCTCGGTGCAACCCTACGGCATCATCGTGCCGCAGGAAACGGTCAACGAGCACCCTCGCCTCGACATCTGGTTGCACGGGCGCAACGACAAACTGAGCGAACTCGCCTTCCTCTCCGATCGACTCCGGGGCAAAAGCGAGTTTATTCCCGGCAATACTTTCGTGCTGCACCCCTACGGTCGCTGCTGCAACGGCTTCAAGTTTGCCGGCGAAACTGATGTGCTCGAATCCCTCGAACACGCCCTTTCCCAATACAAGGCGGATCCTCAACATATCGCCCTGCGCGGCTTCTCCATGGGCGGCGCCGGTTGCTGGCATCTCGCCGCTCATTACACCTCCAAATGGGCAGTTTCTAACCCCGGTGCCGGCTTTGTGGAAACCGCCCTGTACGCCAAAGTCTTCGCCCCGGACAAACCCGTTCCGCCTTGGTGGGAGCAAGTCCTCTGGCGTCTCTACGACGTGCCCGGTTACGTGGCAAATCTCGCCAACCGTCCCATGGTGGTTTATTCCGGCGAGCTCGATGCTCAAAAAGCGGCCGCCGATCTCATGGTCTCCGCAGCCTCGGAAAAAGGCATCACCCTCCCTCATCTTATCGGCCCTGCCACCGGGCATAAATACCACCCGGATACCAAGATTGAAGTCGCCGCCCTCGTGGACGCCGCTGCTCTAAAGGGCTCCCCCGACGCACCGGAAAAGGTTCACCTGACCACCTACACACTGCGCTACAACCGCATGGATTGGGTGAAAATCAACGCTCTGCAGCGCCACTGGGAGGAGTCCACTCTCACCGCCACCCACACCGGTCAGGGGGCGCTCTCGGTACAAACGCAGGGCGTCACCAGTTTGACGCTTTTTCCGCCAGAGGCTTGGGGGCGAAAGAGTGGTTGGAAAATCACTTGTGACGGGCAGGTTCTCTCGGCTCCCAACGGTGCACCGCTGCGCCTCCAAAAAACCGAGAAAGGCTGGGTAATAGCCGCCGCATCTGAAAGTGGGCTGCGCAAACGCCACGGCCTTCAAGGGCCGATTGACGATGCCTTTCAGGATGCCTTTGTTTTTGTGCGTCCCACCGGCAAGGCGCTTCTCCCAGTCGCTGATGCCTGGGCCCGCGCCGAAATGGAACGCGCTATCGCCCAGTGGCGTCTTGTGTTTCGTGGGGAAATCCGTGTGGTGGCCGACACCGAGGTCACGCCCGAACTCATGGCCACCCACCACCTCGTTCTCTGGGGTGATCCCGGCTCCAACCTGCTTCTGACCAAACTGCTTTCCTCCAAGGCCGCCAACCAAACGCGCTTGCCACTGCAATGGGACGCCAAGGAGTTGCGTTTTGGCAAAGAGGTTTATCCCGCAGCCTCCCATGTGCCGGTGCTGGTTTACCCCAATCCGCTTGCACCCGGACGCTACATTGTCCTCAACAGCACTTTCACCTTCCGGCAGGGCAGCGATACCACCAATGCCCTTCAAACTCCCAAACTCCCCGATTGGGCGATTGTCGATCTAACCACGCCCCCGTCTAATCTGGCGCCCGGCGCCGTTGAAAATGCAGGGTTCTTCGACGAGCATTGGCAGCTTCCTTGAGGGTTTTGAAGGCAGTCCAGCGGCGGTGAGATGGCTGCCTTGGGGTGCAGTGTAAATTGCGGTATAATACCAAGTCTTGAAGAAAACTGGTCCTTCTCTCCCGGGTGCTGAGGTCTTTTAATCATCCATAAACCTAAAAGAGATGGTATAAGTTGCTAAAAAACAGACAGCGTTTGATTTTGTGGTTTGATTTTGGGGAGTGGGCTCTGGGTGGGCGTGTTTTGAGTGTGTGTGGTGGTCTGGCGGGCTACTTTTCGTTGCTCTTTTTGGGATAATCATTTGCGTTCCCTGCGCACATGGACGACTTTCCAAAAAGGCGCGTCGCCCCCGTGCCTTGGAGGAGGAGCAACATGGAACCATCCATCTTAAATGGGGCGAGCGCGGAGGGGCACCCGCCACAAACGCCACAAACGCCACAAACGCCACACTCGCAAAGTACACCGCACTCGACGCGAACATCGAACTGGGAGGAGAAGTCGTTTTTGCCTGATGAAGTGCTCAAGGAGGCGACGGCGCCGCTGGAGGACTCGGTGGCGGTGCTATTGGACGCGAAGCGGATTGGCGCGCTCGTTGTGACGCTGAAGGTTATGGCGGGTTTTTTTGTCGCTCTGGGCGTGGGGCTTTTGATGGGGTGGGTGGATGCTCCAGCTTATTTGCTGCGGCTAGTTCAGGGGGAGTTTCCTATGAGGGCAGGTGCGGCGTTTGGGTTTATGCTGCTTGGCGGGGCGCTTTTCCTGTTAACGACCGCTTGGTTTCTGTTAATGGGCGAGGCTCAAAAGCGCCTTATTGTCTGCGAGATGCTGCGTTTTAGTGAATCTAGATTCAGACTCACCGTGGATGCCGCAGAAGTCGGATGTTGGGAAATGGATCTTGCCACGCACAGGATTAGAACTTCGGGTAAGCTTGACGAAATTTTTGGATACAGCACTCCGCCTGCTTGGACGTACGAGAGGTTACTAGAACACATTCATCCCAGCGACCGCCCTCGGATAGCTGCGTCCTTTAGCGCGAGTATGGAGGCTCACGGGGACTGGGCTGAGGAGTGCCGCATCGTCAAAAAAAACGGGGCCGCGGGCTGGATTCGCACTCGGGGGCGGGCTTTTGCGGGCACCTTTGGTCAGCCCTTGAAGGAGCTCGGGTTTTCGGGCGGCACCGTGATTGGGTTGATCGGGGAGATCACGGATCGAAAAATGTTGGCTGAAGTCTTGGCGTGGGAGATGCAGGCGCTGGAATTGACGTTGAGTAGTATTTCTTTGGGGGATCTGCTTAGGAGCTTCACCCTAGGGCTTGAAAAGGTGGTCCCAGACGCGTTTTGCTCCATCCTGCTGCTGGATGCCGACGGAGTTCATTTGCGTCACGGGGCGGCGCCCAATCTTCCTGAAGCCTTCAATCGTGCTGTGGATGGTCTAAGTATCGGCGCTATGGTGGGATCCTGTGGCACTGCGGCTTTTACCAAAGAGCGAGTGATTGTGAGCGACATCGAACACGATCCACGCTGGGAAAAATTCCGGGATATCGCTAGCGCCCACGGGCTCAAGGCGTGTTGGTCGGCGCCGATTCTGGGCCGTTGGGGTAAAGTCCTTGGCACTTTTGCCATCTATTACCAGCACCCTCGCTCGCCCACGGATTTAGAACTGGATCTGATTACGCGTGCCGCGCACATCGCCAGTCTAGCCCTTGAGCGGGATGCGGCCTCGGAAAGCATATGGGCGCTCAATGTCACCTTGGAGGAGCGGGTCTTGGAGCGCACCCAAAAGCTGGAACTCGCAATGAAGGAACTGGATGCGTTTTCCTACTCGGTTTCCCACGACCTTCGAGCGCCTCTGCGCGCAGTGTCTGGCTTTTCACGGCTATTAGAGGAGGAAAGCGCCAAGGCACTCAGCGAAGAGGGGCAGCGCATGCTGCGGGCCATCCGGAGCGAGGCACAGCGTATGAGCCAGCTTATTGATGATTTACTGGCATTTTCTCGGATTGGCCGAGTGAGTTTGGAGCCCGAAAAAATCGATATGGTTGCGCTTGTGCGCTCGGTTTTTGACGAATTGTCCCTCGGCGAGCCGCTCCGTAAGTTGCATCTGGATTTGCAGCCCTTGCCTCCGGCGCTGGGAACCCCAGCGCTGATCCGGCAAGTTTGGCTGAATCTTTTGGGCAACGCGATTAAGTTCACTAGAGAGCGCGAGGTGGCTGATATCACCGTCAGCTCCATGATGGGGGAGGACGGTGTGCCTGTGTACGTGGTGAGGGATAACGGGGTTGGTTTTGATATGCGCTACGCGGGCAAGCTGTTCACTGTTTTCCAGCGTCTCCACAACGATGATCAGTTTGAGGGCACGGGCGTTGGTCTATCTCTGGTGCATCGCATTCTGGAACGACACGGCGGACGCATCTGGGCGGAGGCTGAGGTCAATCGGGGTGCCACCTTTTATTTTACAATTCCAGATCCAAAAAAATTATGAGCGAGCAAACTGCCATTCTTCTTGTCGAAGACAATCCCTACGACGCTGAACTCACCATCCGCGCCCTTAAAGCGCACCGTTTGCTAAACAACATTGTGCATGTCACCGACGGGCAGGAGGCGCTGGATTACCTTTTCGGCACCGGTTTATGGAAGGACGGCAATACGCGATCGCGTCCCAAGGTGGTGTTGTTGGATTTAAAGATGCCGAGAGTCGATGGAGTCGAGGTGCTGCGGCGCATCAGGTCTGATCCGCACACCAAGTTCTTACCCGTGGTGGTCTTGACGTCCTCTCGCGAGGAGCGCGATTTAATCGAAAGCTACAAGCTGGGCGCCAATAGTTACATCGTCAAACCGGTAGATTTCGACCAGTTTTCCGAGGCAGTTCGAAGTCTCGGGCTCTACTGGTTGTTGTTGAACGAGGCACCCAGTGCCGAATTAAACCACGATAACGGCATAAAGAGCCCCTGAGTGGAGCCTAGACGGCCGTGGTTCGCTCTCCAGCGGGATCCCTCAGCAGTGTTGCAAGGACTTTTTGGATCTCTTGAGCTTATATGAAATCGGATGCGTGAAGGACACGAAGCAGAGGGAAGCCAAGGGGGCGACGTTTGTCGCTCGCATTCTTTCGGCCAAAGCCAACAAGATTGTTCCTGTCGGTGAGGCAATGGCTGTTTCCTCGATGTGAAGTGATTTTACCCCCGGCGAGTGGCCTTATTTTTCAGCCAAGGCGCTGGGCGTACGTCTTTGGATGTAATTGCGTTTTTGCGCGGGTATCAGAGGGTCGATATCTCTCAACAGAGCGGCTGGAATGGGGCCGTTTTGTTTACTTGGATTCCTCGTTCAACTTCTCTATTTGCGACTGGAGATCCTGCTGCATTTCCTGTATCAGCGGCATCATAT
>CALQFT020000062.1 GCA_943329925.2 Opitutus sp. GAS368 | reverse complement strand
GAGTGCAGCGGGGGTGCCGCTGTGGAGGGTTGTACCTTAGCCAATTTCTCGGGAGGTGTCAGCTGGACTGTTCAACGAGTACGTCGACTGAACATTTCATCAGAAAAATAGCCTGAAGGCAAAACTTTATGAAGCAACAGTCAAGTCAAGGAGTTTGCACCTCAGCAAAACGCGAATACGGAGAACCCGCAATCGTTTACATGGCAAAATTCGCCCTGAGTCGGCTGCAAAGACGCGCCTAATGCAGGTGCCATTTAGCGCCAGCGCAAAAAAACCCCGACGAGCCACTCAAGGCCCGCCGGGGTAACAACACACAACTAAAGGGAACTACCTGAACCTAGAAGGAGTAGGTGAATCCCGCCGAAAATACGTGATTCAAGTGCGAGTCAACTGTGAATCTTTCTGATCCGCTGAGAGGGGTGCTTCTAAGAGTGGCCTCATAAACATCTGTTGAACCTACAAAGCGCAGTTTGTAACCGGCGTCGAAAGTGAAGTTTTTCGCCAGTGCAATTGAAACGCCGGTTTTAAGCTGCGCCAAAAATGCGGCGTCTGATTTGCTTTTGCCCGAAAGCGTGTACGCCACGCCGCCCACAGTGGAGGTTTGAGATCCTTCGGTGAGATTTGCAGAGGAAAACTGAGCCCCCAAACCAACGCCCAAGTTTAGTGTGACCGTTTCACTTAATTTGGGACTGTAAATGCCACTCACCAAAAGATTGGTTTGCTTAAAAGTAACACTCGACTGACCGAGGAAATCCCCGACGGCGCTATTCTGCACTGAATAGCCGCCGATGGTGTCGACTTTGTTCTCTGCATGGTCCAGCTCAATTTCGGTTGAGAAAGACTCGCCAAAACGGTATCCAACAGCGCCTCCGAAGATGTAACCTTCCTTGAACTTCAATTTTTGAGAATCTTTCGCGTCGTAGCCAAGACGTTTGAGAACCGTGACCGTAGTCGACTGCAGACGCAGATCCGCGCCCGAGATCGAGTTCACTCCATTTTCCAACCGTATATACGGCCCGGTTTCTGCGGCTTGGGCTACGGTGGTGACGAGTGCGCCGGCGATCGCGAGGGCGCTGATGATACGAGGGGTAGTTTTCATATTTTAGTAATTTGAACACCGCTATGCGGCCCACGCACCTTACCCCCCCCCGCATTGCCGTCAATGATTTTTGTTTTTGTTATCAAAATACGCATCTTGAAAGCGGCCCAGCGGCACCTGGGCGGGCGCGGCTTTAACTTAATTAAAGCGTCCCTAAGTCTTAATTGATTTTGCGGGTAGTCCTCCTAGCTGCCATTGTGCCAGACGGCACCCTGCTAGTTGTGCCAAATTCTCCACCCCATCATGAGTCAACGTCTCTGGAAGTTTCTGACCTCGCTAAAAGTCACAGTGGTACTGCTGCTGCTGGCAACCCTCCTAGTGTTCCTTGGGACGCTGGCGCAGGTGAATGAGGGCCTGTGGGAGGCACAGGAGCGGTGGTTTAAGAGCTACCTGGTTTTCCGGAGGGAAGGCGATGTGTGGTGGGTGCCACCTGTTTTTCTCGGTGGCTATACCATCGGCTTTTCGATGCTGATCAACTTGCTGGCCGCCCACATCAACCGGTTTCAGTTTGGCTGGAAAAAAGTGGGGATTCATCTCACCCACGCGGGAGTCGTTCTCCTGTTACTCGGGCAGTTGGTGACGGACATGCTTTCCCGCGAAAGCTTCATGCGGTTTGTGGAGGGGGAGACCCGCTCTTACTCCGAGGCCCATCGTGACGTGGAACTCGTCGCCATCGGCGAAGCGGACAAGGACGGCCGCGAACGGGTGATCTCTTTTACCGGCAAGGCAGTCAGCCGCCGCCAGCCACTTCAGAACGCCGAACTGCCCTTTGAAATCAAGGTGCTGGAATACGCCGAAAACTCCCAGGTACTCTCCCTTTCTTCGGTGAGCGAAGTCTCGGCGCAACTCACCACGGCGCTCGCAACTTTGGAAGCGAAATATGCTACGCCAGAAGGCCTTGTTCCAGAGGCAGAGCGAGCCGCCGAAACTGAGGGCCGCGCAGCCGTGTGGCTGGAAGCGCTCAAAACGGTGGGCGAATCGGGTAAGGACATCGTAGCCGCCGCGCGCCGTATCGCCGCCGATCCCGCCCGCGAAGGAAAACTGCGCGCCGAGTTAAAAGCCCGCTTCCGGGAACAGATGCTCGGCGCCTTCCAGCGTGTTCCTCCAATGCAGATGGCCAATGAACGCATGCGCTCGATGAAATACGTCGGAGGCGAACTTGCGGCCGGCCGCACAGTAAATCCGGACGCCCTACAACCCGCCTCCACGCAGGGTGCTGGCCAGCGCGTGCTGCTACTTCCCCTCGCCGCAGTGCGCGGGATGGACGAGCAAAACGTGCCGTCTGCGAAAGTCGAATTGTTCGCGAAGGGGACGAGCCTCGGAGTATGGGCGGTCTCGCCGGAATTGACGCTGCAGGAGGTGCAGGTAGAAGGGCGAACGTTTAAAATCGGATTCCGCAATGAACGCTACTACCAGCCGTTCTCACTGACTTTAGTTAAGACTACCCACGAAGTGTATCCGGGCACTGAGATTCCCAAGAATTTCCAGAGTCGTATCCTGTTGGAAAACAAAGAGAAGGGGGAGAAGCGCGAGGTGGACATTTCCATGAACAACCCGATGCGCTACGGCGGGTTGACGTTTTACCAGCATCAGATGGGGCGCACCGAGGCCACCGGCGGCAAGGGAACCAGCGCGCTGCAAGTGGTGCGTAATCCCGGTTGGATCACACCGTATTTGGGGTGCGCAATTGTGAGCCTTGGAATGGCGTGGCAATTTCTTTACCACCTCGTCGGCTTTCTCTCCAAGCCGCGAACCCCGAAAGGCAACTCACTTCCCGCAAAGGCTTAAGCGATGAAAAAATACATTCCTCACCTGATTGCGGCGATATTTGCACTGTGGGTGGCCTCCGACTGGCGCACGCCAAACGACCGAGCGCAGGCCATTCCAGCCAATGCATTCGCCCGGCTTCCGGTGCTTTCCAACGGCCGCATTCAACCGCTGGATTCGCTTGCTCGCAACACGTTGCTCCAAATCTGTGAAAAACAGAGCGTACGCACCGGCCCCGGAGAGGAGCCTGCCAGATCGTTGTCGGCTGCCGAGTGGATGTTGGAAATGTTTTTCCAACAGGAACTTGCCGATACGCGGCCGGCCTTCCGCATCCTCCATACCGAGCTCAAGGGACTCCTTGGTCTTCCCATGGAAGCCGACCCTGCGACGCATTCTGATGGCAAACATTTCTCGTGGAACCAGATCCGGGATAAGCTTGCAGAGCTCCGGGACGAAGCGCGCCGGGCGAGTGCCGTGGCGGAATCCTCGCGCACTCCGTTTGACCGAGCGGTGTTGCAGCTCTGGAACGCGGTCGGCCTTTACATGCGTACACAGAACACCGTGCAGCCGCAGGATTCCAAGAACTGGGAGCGTGAGTTGCAGTCTTTTGTGGATGCGGTTCCCGCCGGACGTGAGGCGGCCAAAGCGCAGCAGGCCGGCCAGCCGTTTGAATCGGCGCCACTCGAGCAGTTGATCCGCCAATTGCAGCGGGCCTCGGTGATGAAGGAACTTGCTCCAGCGATGATCATCCCGCCGCCGGAGTCTGGCGAAAGCAAGACGGGTTGGCTGCGCGTAGACGAGGTTCTGTTTAATCTGGCGCGTGGCGACACGATGCCGCCGGCGCTGCGGGCTTATGCAGCGATGGGAACAGCGTTCCGCGGCGGCGACCCGGTGGCATTCAAGGCGGCGGTGGAACGCTACCGGGGTGAATTGGGGCAGAGCGCGCCAGCCCTTCTCGCGAAGGGCGCACGTGAACAATTGTTCAATCACCTCGAACCGTTTTACAAGTGCATCATCCTTTATATCACTGCGGGCCTGTGTGTAATGATTTTTACTCTCGCCCCCGGCAAGCTCGGAATGCTGCGAGATACCGCACGTCTGCTGCTTCTAATGACCCTCGCGCTGCATTCTGCCGGGTTGATTTACCGAATGGTTTTGGAAGGGCGCCCGCCAGTGACGAACTTGTATTCCTCGGCGATATTTATCGGTTGGGGAGCGTGCGTGCTCGGGATGGTCTTGGAGCGGGTTTGGAAAAATGGGATCGGGGTTCTGGTGTCGTCCTCGGCTGGTTTTTTGACTTTGATCATCGCACACAACCTCGCGTTGGGCGGGGACACCATGGAGATGATGCGCGCTGTGCTGGACACCAACTTCTGGTTGGCCACCCATGTCGTGGTGGTGACATTGGGTTACTCCTCTACCTTCGTGGCAGGGCTGCTTGCCGTCTTGTACGTGGTGCTGGGAGTGTTCACTAAGTCGCTCACGCAGGACATGGCCAAGTCCCTCTCCAAAATGGTGTACGGGATTGTCTGTTTTGCAGCGCTCTTCAGCTTCATCGGGACGGTACTGGGCGGGATTTGGGCCGACCAAAGTTGGGGCCGTTTCTGGGGCTGGGACGCAAAGGAAAACGGTGCGCTAATGATCGTGCTTTGGAACGCCTTGTTTCTCCACGCGCGTTGGGGCGGGATGGCACGGGAACGGGGGCTGATAAGCTTGGCTATTTTTGGGAACGTAGTCACGGCGTGGTCGTGGTTTGGCGTGAACATGCTCGGCATCGGGTTGCATTCGTACGGCTTTATGTCGGCGGCATTCACTTGGCTGATGTTATTTGTCACCACGCAATTAGTGCTGATTGGGTTCGCCTCGCTGCCCGTGCGTTTTTGGAGAAGCGATTTGCGCTGAGTGCGTCCGTTGCGGCGCTCTTCTCAATTTTTACCCCCCCCCCATGAAAATCAAACTCTCCTTCAGACTCCTGCTTGCCGCCGCCTTGCTGAGTGGTCCGGTCCTGCGCGCACAGGCTCCAAAAATTGAACCTACCAATGCCGCTGAAGCCGCTGCCAAAAAGGCGGCCGCTGACGCCATCATCGAGGAAAAATACACAGCGCTGGTTGCCGCAATGCCGCCAGCCCAACAGGCTTGGGAAGCCCTTCTCCAGCAGAATCTCGGCACCTCATTCTACCTGCCCATCCACAAGCGGGAAAAGGTGGCGGGAAACTCCACCGCCTGGGACTTCGCCCAAGATGTGCCCGGACTTCCCAAAATTCTCCTCATCGGCGACTCCGTCTCGCGCGGATACACGCAGGCGGTCCGCAAGGCTTTAGCGGGTAAGGCAAACGTGCATCGAGCCCCTGAAAACTGCGGCCCGACGGCCAATGGTTTGAAGAAAATTGACATCTGGTTGGGGGAGGAGAAATGGGATGTTATTCATTTCAACTTCGGCATCCACGATCGGAACACGCCTCTCGCCGAGTACGGAGAACGGCTGGAGCAACTGGTTCAGCGTATGGCCAAGACCGGGGCGAAGCTGGTTTGGGCCAGCACTACGCCCATTCCCGACGACGCCCCGAAACACCAAACGGCAGCTTCAGTGGTGGAGCGCAACGAGCTCGCCTCCAAGCTGATGGAGAAATGCGGAGTAAAGACAGACGATCTTTTCGGGGCTATTACTCCGCAACTTGCCACATTACAAAATCCTAATGATGTGCACTTTACCGCAGCAGGGTACGACTTCCTCGGCCAGACTGTGGCGGCCGCATTGGAGGCTGCCCTGAAGTAAATTCTGGCATCCGCCGCACCGGAGCTTGAGCCGCAACGTTTCGACTTATGAATATCGAAGAGCTTCAAGCCCAAGCGCAGCAGGATCTCCAAGAAATCGGCGACTCCTTCATGCCTTTTGGCAAGTACGGCCCGCAACATTACCCGCCAAACGGCTTGCCGTTGTATGAGTTGCCAGTGGAGTATCTAGGATGGTTTGCCGGCAAGGGTGGATTTCCAAAGGGCCGCCTGGGTCAGCTTTTGCAAATGGTCTACCAGATGAAAGTCGACGGCTCGGATATGATCTTTGACCGTTTCAGAAACGCGCGGGGCGGCCGCATACTGCTCCGTAAAAGTGCTCCGCGCAGTTACCAGTTCGGCCGCGGGGACTGAGTTTCAAACGTCTTTGTCTGTTAGCTGTTTGAATGCAAGGCGATGAGCGCCACGCGCTTTCCTTTGGCAAAGTTCCAACCCAAAGCACGGGTTTGGGGCCACGTGCCCGGAATTTTCTGAGATGCCTCCTCCGTGAGAATGCACACACGTGGACCAGGCAACGCGAGCCACTCTGAAACCCGATCTACGCCAATGACTTCTGGATAGCCGTTAACGACGCCTCGCACGCCCCATATAAGGCTGGGCTCTTGGAAATCCACGAGCGCCACTGCCGTATCCGCCTTGAGCACAGGAGCGAGTTCTCGGACCATGGCTTCCGTTACGGAAAGCGCGCGCACTGGGCCAAACAAAACCACCGGCGCGAGAACGAACACGGCAACTGTGGCAAGCGCGACGTTGCGGCAGAGCTTCACGTTTCTATTTTCCTCCCACCAACAGGCCACAAGTACTGCGAGAAAAGGGAAGCACGGCAAGGTGTAATGCGGCAACTTGGTGCGGCTTAGCGTGAAAATCCCGAAGGTGATAATCACTCCGGAACCGAGGTAAAGGTTGGCGGGGCTTGGATTGCGCCAATGAAAGCGTAGAGCAGCAGGGAGCCAAAAAGACCAAGGGGCAAAGCTGGGAAAGACGGTGATAAAATACAAAGGCAGGGTGAGAATATATCCCATTAAATTCTTCGCCCCATGACCTTCCATGGATACGAGGGATCGCCCTACAACGTGCTCCCCCAGCCCAACTGCGGCAAACTCGCCCTGGGTGCGCAAGAGTGCAGGGATGCCCCAAACGGCGACGATCCCGAGCATTAACGTGGAGCCAAGAAGCATCGGAAACCAGCCGGGTGGGCGGGTTTCTTCCTCTTTTGCTATCCCGTAAGTGCGCCAGAAAGCCCACCCCACCATCCCCAAGGGCACCCACGCTATGGGGCCCTTTGCCAGAAAGCCCATGGCCAGCGAGATCCAAAAAATAAGCGCGGCAACGAATCGCCTCGGGTGCTGCAACCATTCCCACCCCGCCCATGCTGCCGCTATGGTAAAGAGCACCATGGGCGGATCGGCGACGGCGGCCCGCCCGTGAACAAACACCTGCACACAAAGTCCGTAGATAATCGCGGCTCGCATCCCTATCTTTTCCCCGCCCAGACGCGCCCCCCACATGGCGAGCAAGACGCAGCTCATAGCCGTGCAAAGTACCGCTGGGAGGCGCGCGGCGAAGGCCCCGGCTCCTCCCGTGCTGCCAAAGACGCGATAGCAACCCAGCTGCATCCAATATACTAGCGGCGGTTTGTCATAACGGGGCGCCGCGTTGAAATGAGGCACGATCCAGTCGCCCGTTTGGAGCATCTCGCGGGAAGCCTCGGCAAAGCGGGGTTCGTCACGATCAATGAGGGGAAGGGTCTGATTACCGAGACTAAAGAGCAGGGTGAAGCCGATAAAGAGCAGCAGCAAGTGGGTTAGTTTCGGCCGCTCGTTAACGGGGGTGAGGTGCATAAAAGAAAAATTGAAGGGCGACAAACGGTTTGGCTTGGTCGATGACTTTGAACGTGAACTGTATTTAGTTGCAATGTCCACCCTCCCTCGAACTTTATTTCAACAGAACAGACTGTCCCTTTTGGTATTATGGGTCGCTGCAGCGCTTTTTAGCGGTTTGATTCTCGCTCTCGCTTTCCAAGTGGACGCGACGGTTGTCGCGCTCGTGCGCACGGAATCTGTGGGATGGAGCCGCTGGTTGGCCGGGCGCGTGAGTTATTGGGGAGACTGGTACGGAGTGGTCGCCGTGGGAATGGCTGTGTGGTTTTGGGGGCGGCGGCGTGGGCGAGTTGGCGTGCAGAGGCTTCTCGTGTTGATGGGTTTGTGTGCCGCCATAAGCGGGTTGGGGGCCAACGTGATCCGCGCGACGACAGGCCGCGCCCGGCCAAATGCGCAGGCGGCTCCCGGCTGGTACGGGCCGGCGCAGGGACTACGCTTTGCGAAAAACGCGCGGGACTTTCAGTCGTTTCCCTCAGCGCACACCGCCGTGGTGGCCGGCTTTTTCGCGCCCCTTGGTCTCGTGGCGAGGCGCAGACGCCGCTACGGACTTCTCTGTTTGGCAATCGTGGGGACCGCGCTCATGATGTGGGCTCGCGTCTGGGTGGGAGCGCATCATTTGTCGGACGTGTGCGCGGCAGGGGCCTTGGGATGGGCGCTGGGTTGGATTGTATTGCGACGCGGCGGATGGAAGACGTGAGGGGCGAGTAGGCAGTGAGGTCTAATTTGGGTAAAAAACACAGATCATCCCTCGGGATGTTAGCCACTCAGGCTGCTGGGCCATTGTTATTTCGCGCTGACACACACCCTGTTTCCCACAAATAATTGCCTGCTGTGCCTAAGATGCGACGCCGCTGCCATCCCCTTGGGATGCGGGCCGTTTCGGCCTGACAAACCGGTGGTGTCGTCGCGTCGCTCCTCAACCACCGGCAATTGGCTTTCATGCCTCCGGCATGACAAATCGAAGATCCCCACGACGACTTTGGGTGACTCGCCGAAGCAATTAATCGGCAAAACACCAATCGCACTCGTTCAACGCGGCGTCGCCAGAATCGTCAAATTAGACCTCACTGCCTACTGGGGCGGCTACATCATCTGTTCGACGAATTTGCGTGCCTCAAAGAATTCAAAGTCTTCCAGCCGCTCGCCGGTGCCGGTGAAACGCGTGGGGAGGCCCAGTTCGTTCTGGATTGAGATAATGCAACCTCCTTTGCCTGAGCCATCTAGCTTTGTCACAATCACCCCGGTGAGGCCGGTGGCTTCCTTGAATTCGCGAGCCTGAACCAAGGCGTTCCCGCCCGTGGTAGCGTCCACAACAAGCAGCGTTTCGTGTGGCGCGGTGGCGTCGCTTTTCCCAATGGCGCGGCACACCTTGCTCAACTCCGACATGAGGTTGGCTTTGTTGTGCAGGCGCCCGGCGGTGTCGCAGATGAGAAACTCTATATTGCGTGCCGCGGCAGCGCGGTAGGCATCGTGGCAGACGCCGGCGGGATCGGCGTTGTACTGGCCTTTGACGATGTCACAACCAATGCGCCCGGCCCAGATTTCAAGCTGCTCGATGGCTGCTGCTCGGAAGGTGTCCGCGGCGGCGAGTAGGACACTATGCCCTTTTCGTTTCAGTAAATGAGCGAGCTTGGCCGTGGAGGTTGTCTTTCCTGTGCCATTAACTCCAACGACGAGGATCACCTTTGGGCGGTCCGGAAGCGGGCGCAGCATGTGGGTGTCTCTCGGCAGAATTTTGACGATCTCCTCGCGGGCGACTTCGACTACTTTTTCTGCCGTAAGTTTATCGGGATGTGCCTGTAATTGCGTGAGAATGCGCGTGGTCATCGGCACCCCGAGATCCGAGCGGATGAGCAGTTCTTCCAATTCATCCCAATCCACAGGTCGTCCTGTAAAACGTTGAACAAGAGATTTTAAAAAAGTGAATGCCATGAAAAAATAAGGTGGATGCCCGAAGCTGCGCGCCAAGTCTACGCAGGGGCGCAGAGAAAATTCAAAGCGCGGCTTTTAGCCCGGCGTCGTGAGCGGGGCAGGTTCAAGCAGCGGGGCAGCCTCAAGCTCTGCGGGCACGGCGGCGGTCGCTCGGGTAGCCTGCCGGGCGGCGCGTGGAAACTCCGCGCGCACCTTGTCCAACAACCCGTTGACGAACCGACCGGAATCTTCGGAGCCGAATTGTTTAGCGAGCTCTATGGCTTCGTTGATGGCGACAACGGGCGGAACCTCACAGGTGTGGATGATTTCGAAGATGGCAAGGCGCAGGATGTTACGATCAACAGCTGCGATTCTCGAAAGGCGATAATTTTTTGCGAGCCGGGTGATGAGCTCATCAATGGCGGCCTGATGGAGGCAAACGCCCTTTATCAAAGACTCGGCAAAAGCACGGGCCTTTGGTGCTATTGGCCCGCGGGCAGGGAGCGGGTTGAGTTCGTCTGGATCGGCAGCCCCGGCGCGCAATTTCCAAAAATCTGGATCCGGCACAGGCAACTCAAGAGGCACGTTAATATCTTGCTCTTGAGTAATTTCAGCCGACTGAAAATCCCGCTGAAAGAGAAATTGAATGGCGGCTTCACGCCCCTCCCGACGGAGGCCTGATTGGGGGCGGTTCGCTTTGGACGGAGTAGAGGAGTCGCTCATTCGGTGGGAGAGGAGTGGGGCAGGCGCAGGGCTTCGAGCGTACGTAACATCCGAACCGCGGCGCGGGCAGCCTCGGTGCCGCGATTAAGCTCGGGCTCCAGACAACGGGCGACTGCTTGAGCCGCGTCTTTAACCAACAGGATCTCGTGGAGCACTGGAATACGGTGGCGCAGAGAGGTTTGAAGCAGGGCTCCCGTCACGGCTTGAGCCACCAGCGTCGCGTGGGCCGTGGAGCCATCCAACAAGACTCCGAAGGTCGCCACGGCATCAACGCGGCGGCTGCCCGCCAGGATTTCGGCCGCGAGCGGGATTTCAAAAGAACCGGGCACATGGTGCAGCTGGATCTGGGAATTCGGGCTGATAGCGCGGAGCTCCGATTCAAAGTGGGAAACCAACCCATTGACCCATTGAGGGTTATAGAGGCTGGCTACGACGGCCACTCTCCACGGTGTGGAGCACGGCTCGGGACGGGGCGGCATTAGGCTGGACATGAGAAAAGAGCGAACCGCAGCAAGTGCGGGGGTGGAGATGGTAAGGGGGTTATGGGGTTTTGGGCAAACTACAAATCGCTACTGGAAGGTGGATAGCCGTGTAGTATTCTCAAATGATGTCAACAAAACGCCTATGGGCCATGGGGTTGAGTATCGGGTTAGTGTGCATCTCCGGGTTTGGGGAAGAGGTCAAACGCGGCGTTACGGAGATGCAAGAGGGGGCGAAGTTTGCGCCGGCCAAAGGTGCACGGTTGCAGTTGGAGGAGCTCTTCAAGGGGCCGGAACTCAACCGCTCGATTTGGAACACAAGCCTCAAGGTGTTTGGTCGATGGGGAGACCGTTATCATAACGACAGTTATCTCAATTATTTAAGCGACGAGGATGTGCTTCTTGAAAAAGGCCACCTGCGCTTGCGCGCTGAACGCCGCTCGGTGGAGGGCGACAATCCACCGGGTGCCTACGACTACAGCGCCGGCATGATTTCGTCTCACGACAAGTTCACGTTCCGCTACGGGTATGTTGAAATCCGCGCGCGCTTTCCGGGTGGAAAGGGAGTGTGGCCGGCATTCTGGCTTATGCCACAGGCGCACCAATGGCCTCCGGAATTTGATATCGCCGAGTACTATGCGGGTCGCAAGATGATGCACTTGGGTCTGTGCCATGGCGACTTTCCCGAAATTAATTGGGATAGCGGCGCCAATGACGACGTCAACTTCGAAGGCGAATGGAACACCTACGGCCTGCTGTGGCTACCGGGCTACGCTGCCTGGATTCAGAACGGAATAGTGAAGCGAATTGCCCGCGGCCCGCACGTACCTTCAGTGCCGATGTACGTGATTTTGAGCAACGGGGTGAGCAGCCGCATAGGCCCTTCCGACGAACCCGATGGGGCCACCGTTTTCCCTAACTACTTCGAGGTGGAATACCTCAAAGTGTGGGCGCCGCCGGAAGCGCCCTGAGAGAGGCGAGGAAGAATGCAACTGCGTTTTCCAAGGCGCAGTTTCGCTTCATTGCGATGCTCTAAAGCACAACTTCGCAACGAGCGAAATTGCCGCGTTCCAGCTTGGAGAATTACTCCTTTTTACAGCGCTTAGTGGGCTGGGGCGCCGGTCGGCATGAACTGCTTAAAGCGGTTCTTATCGGTGGCTTTGATGTAGGCCTCTTCCCCGGAAACGATGCCCTGTTGAAGGGCGTCCATGATTGCGTCATCCATGAATTGCATCCCCTCGCTTTTTCCTCCAACCAAAACGTCCTGAAGTTTTTGCGTGGCGCCTTCTCGGATAATTGCGCTAGCGGCCGGGTTGACAATGAGGATCTCGTTGACGGCCTTGCGGCCCTTGCCGTTGGCCGTTTTCATAAGCAACTGGGCCACTACGCCGCGCAGGGAGTTGGCGAGCATGGTGCGCACTTGGGACTGCTGGTCAGCGGGGAAAACATCGATGAGACGGTCTACCGTTTTTCGCGCGTTGTTGGTGTGCAGAGTGCCGAACACGAGCAAGCCGGTTTCAGCGGCCGTTAGCGCCAGGCTGATGGTTTCCAAGTCGCGCATTTCGCCCACGAGCAGGATGTCGGCGTCCTCGCGCAACGCAGCCTTTAGTGCCACGGGAAAGCTCGGTGCGTGGTCGTGCACTTCACGCTGCGTGATGACGGAGCGCTTGTTGGGATGCACGAACTCAATGGGCTCCTCGATGGTGACGATGTGCCTGGTAAAGTTGGTGTTTATGTAGTCAATGAGGGCCGCCAGCGTGGTCGACTTTCCGGATCCCGTCGGCCCAGTGACCAGCACGATGCCGCCGCGCAACTTCCCGAATTCCTTGACCACCTCCGGAATTCCCAACTGTTCCAGAGTCATAATTTTGGTCGGGATGATACGAAAAACGCACCCCAAGCCATTGGTCTGCTTGAGGTAATTGCACCTAAAGCGGGAAGCCGCATCCATCTGATAGGCGAAATCCATGTCACCGATTTCCAAGAACTTCTGCCAGCGTTCGGGTTCGCAGATCTCGGCCATCATGTAAGTCATCTCCTCTTCGGAGAGTGGCTCGGGGCGGATGGCGTGGAGGCCGCCGTGTCGGCGGATTTTGGGTGGAGAGCCCTGCGCCATGTGGAGGTCTGAGCCGCCTGAGGTCACGAGCACCTGAAAAAACTGATCTAGGTAAGCCATAACGGGGGAAGGAGTTTAGGATTTCAAGTATTTGCGAAAGAGCGCCTTTTGTTCGCAACGCGCGTAGGCCTCTTCGGCGGTGACAGTGCCCGCTTCGAGGAGTTCCATGAGCGAATCATCCATGAGCTTCATGCCGGCGCGCCGACCGGTCTGAATGATGCCGGGGAGCATAAAGGTCTTTCCCTCGCGGATGAGGTTTCCCACGGCAGAGTTGTTGGTCAGCACTTCCAGGGCCAGCGCGCGCCCTTGTCCATCGGCACGCGGCAAAAGCTGCTGGGAGACAATGCCGCGGAGTGATTCGGAAACCATGACGCGGATCTGGTCGCGCTGGTCGGAGGGGAACACGTCCAGAACGCGGTCCAAGGTGCGCGCGGCGTTGCCAGTGGTGAGGGTGCCGAGCACAAGGTGGCCGGTTTCCGAGGCGCTGATGGCGAGCTGGATGGTTTCCAAATCGCGCATTTCACCCACCATGATGATGTCGGGATCCTCGCGCAGGGCACCACGCAAAGCGGCGGCGAAGCTTTTGGTGTGACTGCCCACTTCACGCTGGGTGACGTGGCAGTTGGCCGAGGGAATGATGTACTCGACGGGATCTTCGAGGGTGATGATGTGGTCGTTGCGATCCTCGTTGAGGGCCGTGATGAGCGCGGCGAGGGTTGTGGATTTTCCCGAACCTACCGGGCCGGTGACAAGCACCAAGCCGTTGTGAAATTCGGTGAGCTTCTTGAGGCTCTCAGGCAAGCCGAGCTCACTCAACGTCCTGACTCTGGGATAAATAACGCGGAAAACCAGATCATAGCCGAGACGCTGACGCACCACCGAGCTGCGGAAACGCCCAAAACCCGCATCATACGCGAAATCCACGTCGCCGCGGGAGTCGAGCATTTGAAGTTGCTCGGGAGTGAGGAAGTTTTCGGCCAACATGCGCGTGTGAGCTGCGGTGAGGAGCTCCGAATCCGGGAAGATGGGGGCGAGGTTGCCGTTAAGACGCCAAGTGGGGACGGCGCCGCTACAAAGAAGCACGTCGGAGGCCTCAGCGGTCTGGGCATACTGCAGGAACTGAGAGACGTGGGTAATTTGGACGCCGTTATAGAGGTATTCGGCTAAAGGAATGGGTTCCATGCGAGGAGAAGGGGGCTTAGAAAAGCGCTATTTTTGAGGGTTTCGAGTCGATTGCTCCAGAACCAAAGCGAGGGATGGAGAGAAAATGGGCAATTTCCTGTTGGCGAGTCGGGCACAATCGGAGTAGCGATATGGCGTAGGCAATGGGCGAATTAAGCTCTGCCGTAGACACCGTAGTCTTTTTGCCTAGGGATCTGTCTGCTCCACGATAGCACCGAAAGGCGCTGCACTCGCTCTTGGGCGATGCCGGGGGGCGGCAGTTTTAAGTAGAAAAACAGACATCGAACTCTGCGTTGCAGCATCTTGTTCGCCCTCCGGCCCGCAGATTCCCCCAATGATCAGGGCGTCCATCGCCTGATTTTACACCCCGAAGTCCACCTTTCAGCAGCCTCTCAGATGCCCAACGAATTTTCTGGCAACGCAAGTGCGCCTTCCACAGCCGGCTTCGACCCGGAATACCTCAAGGCGGGTCAGCGCATTTCTCAGACCTTCACCTTACGCAGCGTGATTCCCTCCGCGTTGGGGGAATTTCCGGTATGGCTGGCTGAAGACGAAGTGGCCGGGCGGCAGGTGGCGCTTCATTTTGTTCCTGCGGAAGTGGCCGCGGATCCCGCGCTACGGAAGACGCTTAAGGAGATTGTCCGCAAGACGAAGAATCTGCACCACGACAACATTCTGCGCGTGCACGAGTTGGTGGAAGGGCCCGACTGGGCGGCTGTTGTCACCAATGCGTACGATGGCCAGTCCTTCGCCCGCACCCTGCAGGAGGCTCCCGGCGGCTCTATGGAAGCGAGTGAGATTTTGCACTCGCTGGAGACCATCATCCAGACTCTCACAGACGTCCACGGCGTGCCCGTTTTGCATGGAAACATCTGCCCTGCAGACGTTATTCTTACTTCTGAAGGCGGCGTGCTTTTATCCAATTTCGGCACCCGTCGTGCCATTGTGGACGCCTTGCGCAACGCCGACGTACGGGAGGGTAAATATCTTTGCTATACCAGCCCTCAGGTTTTGGGTGGTTCGGCACCGACGGTCAGTGACGACATTTATGCGCTGGGAGCGACGTTGTTTGAGTTGCTCACCGGCAAGCGCGTCTTTGAGGGCGCAGATGTTGAGGCACGCATCCGCACGGAGCGACCTCCTGGGGTGATCGAGTTACGCCACAAACTCAACCAGGTTGGCGAAGCCTTGCCCCGCAATTGGGAGCGCGCGATTGCGCAATGTCTTTCCAAGGATTCATCCGAGCGGCCCGTAAACATCGTGGATCTCGCGCGTCGGCTGGGAATCGGTGGGGAAGCTGAATTTGAAGTGCCAGCCAAAGCTGCAGCCGCTGCCGGAGCTCTGCCGCCCGAACACATGGGCGTTGCGGGTGAAGATCTTGAAGAAGAGCACCACAAACATGAGGTCAGTGAAAGGGTTTCCGCGCCGCGGCCTCTGTTGACGTCCTTCCCGCCCGAGAAGAGGAAGGGCTCCAGGAAGGCGCTCGCTTTGGTGGCGCTGGTCGCAGCTGGAGCCATTGGTGCGTGGATGGGATCAAACTTCCTTTTCCAGAGGCCGGATTTGGATCTCGATGAAGATGATGCCACAGCGGCTGCCCACGCAGGCAAGCCAGCCCCGGCTGCGGAAAAAGCACCCGATATTAAGTTTACGGCCCCTTCAGAGCCCGGATCCACACCCGACCTGGCAGCCTTGCGTCCTGGGCAATTGCCCCGCACAAAGTCCGCGCCGCTCAACGGTCCGGATCCGACGGTGGAAGCCTTGCCCACGCCCATCACTCCTGAGCCGACGACCCCGCCCACTGCTGCGACAAAGCCGCCAACACTCCCCGCCCAACCGGAACCCGCCACACTGGCTTCTGCAACGCCGGCAGCGACTACTGCGGTACCGCATTTGGAAGACACCGAAGCCGCCTCTAAAAAAGCATTGGAAGCGTTGCGCTTGAAAGCGGAGAGCGTCAAAGCCGATGCCGCGAAGGCTGAAGTCAAAGCCAAGGCGGAGGCTGCCCAGCCGATGAAGGAACAGGAAGTTTTGGCGAAGAAGGAACAGGAAAGCCTCGCCAAAAAGGAACTTGAAGAAATAGAGCGTATTAAGGCTCAAAAAACCACGCCTGCAGCAGTTCCGCCCGTAATGCCCCCTGAACCGGCTCCCACGGCCAAGCTGGAAAAAGGCGACAAAGCAGACAACACAGGAAAGTCGGCAAAGCCAGCCACGGCGAAACAGGAGCCAGCCAAGGTGCCCGCAGCACCTGTGGTAGCTGCCACTCCGCAGCCTCCCGCCGCGCCTCAGCAACCCGCAGTTTCCGCTGAAAATAGTCTCGGAATGACCTTCGTGAAGGTCGGCGCTGTGCAGTTCTCCACCCGTGGAACGCGGGTAAAGGATTACGCGCAATTTGTGAAGGAAACTGGCTACCCGAAGACTGGCTGGAAGAATCCAGGCTTCGAACAAACCGAAGATCATCCAGTGGTTAATGTGAGTTGGACAGACGCGCTTTCCTTCTGTAAATGGCTCACCGACAAGGATCGGGCTGCGGGAATTCTCGCCGCCAACGAATCTTACCGGCTGCCCACTGACTCGGAATGGAGCAAGGCCGTCGGGCTTCCCTCTGAAAAAGGTGATACACCCGAAATGCGCGATATGGGCATTCAAGATCAGTACCCATGGGGCACCCAGTGGCCGCCGCCCAAAAACTCGGGTAATTACACGGGCAAGGAGACGGGCGCACAAGTTGCCATAGCCGGATTTGATGACGGCTACGTTCACACCTCGCCAGTCGGCGCATTCGCCCCCAACGCATTGGGACTCTATGACATGGGTGGCAACGTCTGGCAGTGGTGCATGGACCCGTGGAACCCCAAGGCGCGCTCCCGCGTGCTGCGCGGCGGTTCCTGGGACCAAGGCGCCCTGCGGCTTAGCTTGCTCTCTTCCTGCCGCATTCACTCCATGCCCGACCGTGAAAGTTCCAATTACGGCTTCCGCGTGGTGCGTGCAACATCCCCAGCGAAGAGCCGGTAAGCAGTCCTTTCGTCCTTTCCCGGGAGCGCGGAGCTGGCCCCGGTAAAGACGCTGCCCACACCCAGATGCCGCCCAATCTGGGCCCAACCTCGACAGGGGATCTCCCCAATTTTGCCCCTGCTCATGAACTCTATTTTTACGGATGAACCCATCACAGACCCCCTGCCGCTTTACCGGTTGCGTGATGGTTTAATGGGAGTTGACCTCTTGGCTGCTGCGGTTTCGCACCTCGACTTCTTTACTTGGCTGGCCGGCCACCCCTCCACGCTGGGGGCGGCCTGCGTGCATTTTCAAATCCAGCCCCGCCCCGCAGACGTGCTTTTTACGATGTGCTATGCGCTGGGTTTAGTGACCCAAGCCGGCGGGGTGTTCCATGTGACGGCGCGAGCGCGCGAGCACTTGGTGGCCACCTCGCCCTGGAGCCTCAAACCCTACTACGACACGCTCAAAAACCGTCCGCAGACGCTAGAGTACGTCGAAGTACTGCGCACCGGGCGCACCGCCAACTGGAGCAGTTCACACGCCGCCGCGTGGGCGCAGTCGATGGAATCAGACGCGTTTGCCGATGAATTCACCGCCGCAATGGATTGTCGAGGCGTGATACTTGCCCCGGCGCTGGCAAAAAAAGTGGATCTTTCAGAGCATAAGGCGCTCTTGGATGTCGCGGGCGGTTCGGGAATCTACTCCTGCGCCTTCGCGATGCGGTATCCGCACCTTCGCACCGCGGTGTTTGAGAAGCCTCCCGTGGATCGCATTGCACGGAGGGCTATCCAGAGGCGAGGCTTGCAGGAACGCGTTGAGGTTCTGGCTGGGGACATGTTCGAAGGCGAACTTCCCGGGGGCTTTGACGCGGTTTTACTCTCTAACATGCTCCACGATTGGGACGAACCTGTGGCGGAAGCCTTGCTCGCCAAAGCGGCGCGCGCCCTTCCCTCCGGCGGCGTGTTGCTGGTTCATGACGCCTTTCTGGACGCCGCAAAAACCGGCCCTCTTCCCGTGGCCATGTATTCGGCGCTGCTGATGCATTCCACCGAAGGACGCTGCTACTCCGTGGCGGAAGTTCGCATCTGGCTGGAACGTTACGGGCTGGATTGGGCGGGGCAATATCCCACCGCGGTGGATCGTAGTGTAATTCTCGCGCGAAAAATCTGATACTCACTCCACCCTATGGCCGACGCAAATTCTCCCGATAAGCCGCCCTCAACTGAGGCAAAGGAAGTGCCGTTGGAGTTTGTGGGGAAAGGACCTGCCGCCGAAGGCGAAGGCAAAGCAGGATCAAAAGCGTCTGGAAGGGTGGAAATGAGCCACACGATGCGCTTTGCCTTGAGCGTGTTAGTGGGCGTGGCGGCTGATGCAGTGGAGATTCCTTTGGAGGGTATTCCTCCTGCGGTGATTCTCATCGATCTATTGACCGCGGGCGCTTTCTTTTTCATTTGGGGGTTTCGCTGGGAAATAGCGCTGGTGCTCATCCCTGAATTGATCCCGGGACTGAACGTGTTTCCGACGTGGTTCCTTCTGGCGTTGTACTTGGGCCAACAAGGGCAGCCAACCCGCCCGCAGTATATCCCCCAGAACACCCCCCAGAACAGCCCCCAGAAACCTGCTAATTAAGAGCCCCTCAAAACGCTTCACTCCAGAAGATTCACCACCCCAACTTCATGCTACCCCGCCGCACATTCCTCCAAACACTCGCCGCTGCCGCCGTGGTTCCGCCTCTATGGGCCGCCAGCGAACCCCTTCGTTTACGCTATGTGCT
>CALQFT020000061.1 GCA_943329925.2 Opitutus sp. GAS368 | reverse complement strand
TTTCCAGAGCGATCGTGGAACTGGCCAAACGCCTCGAGCCCTCGCCCGAAATTCTGCACCTCCACGACTGGCAAACCGCCCTGGTACCGGCCTTGGTGGCGGAACAACAGCTCCCCTTTCGCACCGTGCTTTCCCTTCACAACGTGGCTTATCAAGGCAGCTTCCCCATGGCTGATTTCGCATGCACGAACCTTCCCAGCCACTGGCTCACCCATCAGGGATTTGAATTTTATGGGAGCATGAACCTGCTCAAGGGAGGCATTTTAACAGCAGATATGCTCACCACGGTGACTGATATTTACCGGCAACAAATCTTAACTCCTAGTGGAGGTAGCGGCCTGCACGCAGTCCTTACTGAGCGAGCGAACCAACTCTATACCGTCCCCAATGGCGTGGACTTGGAGCGATGGAACCCTGAGAACCCAGACATTGTCTGCGCCCCGTTTTCAATCGATCAACTTCACGGTAAACTTATTTGCCGCGAAACCCTGCTCTCCGAGCTCCAACTCGCCCCACAGCCTTCCGCCCCTGTCTTTGCGATGTTCGGCCGTCTCGCCGACCAAAAAGGTTACGACCTTCTCCTCCCGCTCCTTCCTAGACTGCTGGCGGCTGACGCCCGACTGATCATAGCAGGCGATGGAGACGCCGCGCTTCGCCGAGATCTTCTCGCCGCATGCAGGCAGCATCCAAACAAAATGGCCTTTCTGCCCTCCCCGGATCCGGACTTTCCCCAACGCCTTTTTGCCTGTGCAGATGTCCTAATTGTCCCGTCCCACTTTGAGCCATGCGGACTAGCCCCCCTCAACGCTATGCGTCTCGGCGCGTTGCCTCTGGCGCACGCCACCGGTGGACTGCTGGAAAACCTCTCTGATTTCGACCCGACCTCAGGCAAAGGTAATGCACTTCTCTATGGACCGGACTCAAGCGAGGCCTTGTGGGATGCACTGCTCCGAGCCCTGGATTTGTTCAAGAACAAGGCTGCCTGGGAAGTTCCGATGAACAACGCCATGCGAGCAACCTTCCCATGGGCGAGGGCGGCGGAAAGCTTGGATAGCCTGTATAAAAAACTGGCCGTTTAACACCCTCTCCACGAGCTTTTACCAAAAATAGAAGCCATCTTCTCTTTCAGAAACACCCCTCATGACCGACGATTCGAGCACAGGCGAATTACCGAAACGCAAGCGGACGGCAAACAAGTCGCCATCTTACCTGCTTTGGAGCGGCGGATTGCTGTTTGCCGGGGCCGTTTTCGCGCTGTTTGCAGGGCAAGCTTGGTTGGAAGGTTACCTCAAAAGTGAGTCGTTTCGCGTCAAAACTGAGTCGGCAATAGGACGCGCACTTCACGCGGATACTGAACTTGGGCCCCTAAACCGGCAGGGAACAATCGTCTCAAGCGACGCCCTCGCGATGAACGGCCTTCAGGGGGCATTCTTTAAAAAAGCTAAAATTCAATCCGGCCGAGCCGAAGTGGATCTCAACGGACTCTGGCACAGGACATGGCGGCTCAATACTCTGACTTTCGGACGGTTGGACCTGGATCTGAATACGCAACAAGCGCCCCAACCAGCACCGCAATCACCGGAGTCGGCAAAGGTCTCCGCTCCTTCCGTCTCTCCCCAGTCACCAACAACGCCGCCCACTCGCACGTGGCTTTCCAACCTTCTTCCAAACCACACAGAAATCTCAGCAATCCAAACAGACCGCGCCACCGTCACCTTCCAAGACGCGGAATTGCGACAAACCAGACTGGAAGCCAAACCGGTTGAAGGCGGATGGTCCATAGACCTCGCAAGCGGCGACCTGCACTGGCCAGGAGCCCCCGCGATGGAACTCTCCCAGGCACGGGTGATCTACAAGTCTGGCGACATCGCCGAGTGCATCCTGCGCAACGCCCGGTTGCTCCTCAAAACTGGAGGCCAAACCACCCTCTCCGGGCAGTGGAGCCGTGATAACACCGCAGAATTCCACGCCCAACTGGAAAACGTCACCATCCACCCCTTCCTCCCGGAATGGTGGCAGGCACGCCTCCAAGGCGCTCTCCAAGGCACCCTTCATTACACCAAAAACGCCCCCAACCTACCCGGTGAAATCTCAGGCGAACTCCGACTCACAGGCGGCAAGCTCGAAGCCCTCCCCCTGCTCTCCCAACTCGACTCTTTCCTCGGCGTCCCACGCTTCCGTCAAGTCCCCCTTAAAACCGCCACCACCCGCATTCTCCGAACTGCCACCCGCACCGAATTCCATGACCTTGATCTGGATGCCGACGGCCTGCTGCGCGTCCAAGGCTCCCTCGCCATCCAAAACGGTCGGATCCAAGGTGCCCTTAAACTGGGCATCTCCCCCTCTCTTCTCCAATGGCTACCGGGATCCCCAACTAAGATTTTCGCGGAAGCCAGAGACGGCTACGTTTGGACCCCGCTTGAAGTTTCCGGTTCGCTAGATCACCCCGTGGAAGACCTCTCCGCGCGCCTAGCCGCCGCCACAGTGGAGGCCGTCCAAGGCACAGTAAAAGGTGCGCTCAAAGGCGTTCTCAATGGAGCAGAGAAAATACTACCTGCACCACTCCAAGCCCTGCCCGAAGCCGCAAAAAACATCCTAGATTCCGCCAAGTCACTGCTACCCAAACCTTAAGCATCCGCCCTAAACCGGATCCCTCAAAGTTCAGTGCGCAGCGCACAGCAACGGAGCGCCTCTGGCCAAGGCGTAGAGCAAAGCCCCCCGCCCCGCTTCCCTACAGTCCGCGCGGGGGATCTCCCCAGAGTGAAACCAGTCACACAGTAGAAATAAGACCGGTTTCACTTGGGAAAAGCCCGCGACACAACCTAAGAGAAGCCGCTTTTTAAGCGATTTTCACCTCGACGCCCTTGCGCATGCTTTTTTCGTTTTTGGGAATGTGCACGGTCAAAACGCCGTGATGGAAGTCAGCCTTCGCCTTTTCCCCCTCAGCGCCTTGGGGCAGGGTGAAGGAGCGCTGAAACATGCCGTAACAGCGCTCTGAGCGATGAAAGCGCTTTCCCTCCTGCTCATGTTCCATTTTGCGTTCCCCGGAAATCTCCAGAACCCCATCGCGCACAAAGAGCCTAATGTCGGCCTTTGCGACGTCCGGAAGATCGGCCTTCACCGTGTACTCCTTTTCGTCCTCGGTAAGATCCACCGAAGGGCTCCACTCCCTGGCAAAAAGGGATTCGTCCCGGGCGCGGCCTAGAGCGAAGGGGGAGCGATCAAAGAGTGATTCGAGGCGGGCCTCAATTTCTTCCAGTTCGCGGAAGGGATTGCGGTAGCCTGTTTGAAACGGATTCCATTTGGCGAGCGTGTTCATAGTGTGCTGTTTTTCTTTGTGATACTGAATAGGCGCAGTGCGCGAGGCGTGCGCGGTGATGGTTAGAACTTGTTTTTAGGACTTGTTTTTAGGACTTGTTCTGTTGGGCACTTCAAGAGGCGAAAAGAGGCGGGGGCCGGCTCTATTTAGGACTGTATTTGCGCGGACTTGGAGCAACACCAACAGCGCCCTTCACTAGGTCTGGGTGCAACCCGGTTTGGATTGCTGCCCAGTGCCCTAGAAACCGCAGCTTTGCAGGTGCGTTTGAAGGTGCGTTTGCAAGTGTGTGTTTTAGCCAAGCCGCCCAATACAGTGAGTAAACACAGCCCTTTGATCCTGTTGAACTCAGCCCACCCCGCCACCGCGAGGCTCACCGCGCTGTTCAAGACCGGAAAGTTGCCATCCTTCTCAGTTCCCCTCCTCTCTTTACTACGGAAAAGGAGTGAAAATAGTTTGAGGAAATTAAGAAAAGTTCAGGCAAAGATTTCCCTCTGCGTTGAGCTCAAAGTGGACAAGGTTCCGAATGCCCTATGCGCCGCGATTGCTTGATCACAGTAGCGTCTGGGGATTATAGATTCCGTTTTATGTCCACGGATCCCGCTAGTCTTTATTCCCGCAAAAAACCGTTTCCAGCCCGCCACACCGTAAACCGCCTTCTGAGCGGGGCGGCTTCCCAGAAGGAAACCCGGCACCACGAAATCTCGTTAGCGGGCTCAGGATTGGCCTATGAAGTGGGCGACTCCCTTGGGGTGTTTCCCAGCAATGATCCCCTTCTGGTTCAGGAGCTTCTCACAACCCTCGGAGCCACTGGAGAGGAGGCCGTAACCAGTCATGATGGCGCGCTTAAGTCCCTGAGAGAAGTCCTCTGGAAAGACTACATCATCACAACTCCCTCCAAGGAATTCCTAGCGGCTATCGTGGCAAAAGCCGGAGCTGAAGCTGAAGAGATTGCGCTACTCACTGGAGATGCGACGAAAAAAAAGGAATTGGAAAGTTACCTATGGGGGCGGGAAGTAATAGATTTTCTACTGAGTTATCCCCGCATGAGATGGACTCCGGAAGAGTTTGTTAAGAGTTTGCGCAAACTTCAGCCCCGCCTCTACTCCATCGCCTCCAGTCAGAAAGCTGTGGGCGAAGCGGTACATCTTACCATTGCGACAGTGCGCTACGAAACGTTTGGCAGAAAACGCAATGGCGTGGCGTCCACCTTTTTTGCCGATCGCACACCGCCAGAAATCCCTGTGCCTGTATTTGTCCATACGGCAAAACACTTTCGTTTACCGGAAGACCCAACCACACCGGTGATCATGGTGGGACCTGGCACTGGAGTGGCCCCGTTTCGCGCCTACTTGCAAGAACGCAAAGCGTTGGGAGGCCACGGCAAAAATTGGCTTTTTTTCGGTGAACAACGCAGGGATTCCGACTTTTTATACCAAACAGAACTACTTGGAATGCAGGAAGAAGGAACTTTAACCCGGCTGGACCTTGCTTTTTCAAGAGACCAGACGGAGAAAGTCTACGTACAGCACCGCATGCAGCAGGCTTCCAGAGAGTTGTTTGCCTGGCTGGAAGAAGGCGCGCATTTCTTTGTGTGCGGCGACGGGGAGCGCATGGCGAAGGATGTCGACGCGGAGTTGCATGCGATTGTGCAGCGGGAAAAGGGATCTTCCGTGGAGGAAGCGGCGGAGTATGTGGACGCCTTGAAAAAATCAAAGCGCTACAAAAAGGACGTGTACTAAAACAACTTGCCGTTGCTAAATCTCACACGGAGGCGCGGAGAGATCTCCGCAACACCTTCTCAAGCAGACGCTTGCCGCATCACCGCGCTTCTAACAACTCAGTGCGACGCGTTTTGGACTACTTCAGAACCTGTCAACAAACTCTGAATCCTTTGCAAACAAGGATGTTAAGTCCAAAAAGAGGGCCGGACACACGAATACATGCGCCACACCCAAAATCGGTTGGCAATGATTGAATCACTACACCAAGTATTTCGGCGGGTAGAGGCGCCTCGCCTCGCGCAATAGGGAGATGAGTTTTGCAATTGCTAAATCACAAGCCCAAAGGCCCCGCGAGCGCCAAAAACAGCGTCGGACGACCCCATTAACATATTGACATCGAGTCGCAGCCCATGAAATTTTGGAAGGCGACAGGTGTTCCAGAAAGCGCTAGCGGCGCAACTCTAAAAAAAGTCTAAAATTCGCCAAAAGGCGTTCACGTCCAATTGATTATCCCAAAAACAAATCATGAAAACATTTGCTGAAATAAAAATCAAAGCCACAAAATTGGACGATCCTTAGCACAAGCCAAGTCCCAACGATACACAGCTCACAACCCTCCATGGAAAGTTGACGGAATTCATCCCCCGCTTGGGTGCTCTGAATTCTCAAACCTTTGGTTTTGTGCTGCAGTTATTAACGGTAGGAAAGGTGCGCATGGACTTCCGCGATCACCATGAGCGGTTGGAGCTCATTGATAAATCTGAACTTGTGACACGCGGAGCTGCGCTGCAAGCCTTGGACGAGTATCTCGTCTCCATAGGCAGGGGCGAGCACAGCCAAGGCAGCATCGAGGTAACGCAGAAAATCATTATCCAAGCCCGCAAATAGGCGGGGAAGATCTTGATTTTGTAAGCCAAGAATCCAGCGGCAAGCCGCCCATTCTCACCCAAGGCGGCTTGCCCTGCGGATTTCCGCTGAGGCTTTCGGCGGCAAATCAGGATTAGGAACCTCCCAAAAGGCAAATTACGGGAAGACTTCCCCTACTTCGCTGCTCCCCTTGTACCAAGTGGTCTGCAGCAAGCAAGCGGCACCCAGCGGGGTTTGATGCAGTGCCCCCGCAACGGCTCCAACCTATACTGCACTCCACTCAAAGTGCGCCCAATCCCCACCTGAGCCAACTCCCGTGAAGTGAGGTTTGCGCTTAGGAACGCCTTGTCCAGCCTCACTGCTGCTTAAGCTCGGAAAGCATCTCGAGCAAGGCGTCTGTCAAAATTACCGAGGCGTCTTCCTGCACGACATTGGTGCCTAACCATGTCTCATAACCGCCCAAGGGGTGCTGCTCAAATGTGGGCAGGTAGCCGTGCCTTCCATTTGCCAAACCAATGACCAGCGTCTTGGAAAACGGACTGCGTTTTTTAAGATCCAGTCCCATCTCCACAAACGCTTCAAAAGGAATGCCGCACACCGCAATCTCGCCGATCCGGATCACTTGGAGCGTCACGTTGAGTGTCTCCTCGACGCGCTCGGCAGAGGCCACCGTATTACGTGCGTAGTTTTGGGCGAGGCGTGGAAGCAGCTCCACCGCGGCCGGATCCTTCACTGCTAGAATGGCACGAGCCTCGGCGAGTTGCTCCTCGTTCGGGCGGCGATATTTAAGCGCCACCGTGCGCTGGAGCATTCCGAGGCGAACATCGGAGCGGTAGTCGTTAATCTTGCGGAACGCCACCCAGGCGGTATCGGCGACCTTCTGGGCCACGATGCGGATCTGTTCAAAGGGTTCGCGCGGCGGGCGCACAACATTAAACGGGATGTTGTTAATATCACCCGAAGCCCCGTTGGACATCATCGCCACAAAGTCTTCGCCCGCCCCCACGCGAGAGGGAAAGACGCGGGCGAACTCTCCGAAATAATCCGCGGAGACCTCTCCCTTTGGAGAACCGCCCACATAATGAAGTGCGTAGTTAGCAAACAGAGCAAGCGGCTTGCGCTTGGTGTCCTGCACGAAAAGCACATCCACATCGGGATCCGTTGGGCCCGCCGGACGGTCCAGAAAGTCGGGACTGCTGGCAGGATTCATCTTCACCGCATCCATCTTGCCGAAGGGATTCGGCTGCATCTTTCCCGGCTTGAGATACCAGCGCCGGTTGAATACCTCGTCGGCAAGCGGATGGGACGCCGCCCCTATGGCCGCCGGCCGCAGCGCTGCGTGTGCGCTCACAATGGCCTCGGCGAGTCCTTCAATAAGGCGCTTGCGGTAGGCCACATGCGGAGCAGAACCAGTTTTCGAATAACTGGCGGCTGTGTGGGAATGCGTCGAACACACCAGCATATTGGCCACTGGAACTCCGGTTCGCTCAAAGGCAATTTGCTTAGCCTCGTCGAGGACATCCGGTCCGGCACCAAGAGTGTCGAGGACGACCATGGCGAGAGTGATGGTGCCGTCGGCCAAAACCAACGCCCGGGCGTGAAGGGGGTCGTGGGCACTGGTTGCGCCGTTAGCGCTGAAGCCGCCCGGCATGTTCACCGGGAATTCCACCGGGGTAATGTCTACGACAGCCGCGCCCGCGCGCAGGGCTTCGGCTTTTGTTGACGCAGACGAAATGGCAAGCAAACCAAATGCCGTTAGAAATATTTTCAGGGGGGTCATGGAGTGGAGGTGAAACGTACAATGAATTCACTCCGAAAGGTTGCAAATATTAGAGAGCCAATTAAATCAAACCACGATGAAAGGCTATCCACATCGCCCGCAGCGAGACGGAGTTTCATCCTTATCGCCGAACCATGTGCCGAGAACTTCATCAAGGCTGGTCTGCGGCCAGACGAATATGGCGGAGTCCTTATTTGCTTACTACTTGATGACGCCAGAACTTTTCCCCAGCAAGAAGCGACCTACGTTGCATGGCTAACTACTGCCCCGCATTTGGCTTAAAACTCCCGCCGAGGAGCAAAATGCAATTCCTTTCCGTTTTAGAGAACCCAGGCTGGCTTGGGCTTTCATCTCCGCGTCTTCTCCTTGTGCCGGTCTCGGATCCCATGATTGACTCCTTGCCTAGCCATGATCCGTTTTGAAAACATTGTCTGGCAGGCAGGGGCATTCCGACTAGGACCGGTTTCCTTCGAGGTTCCCAGTGGCACTTACGGCGTACTCATGGGGCGCACGGGGTGCGGCAAGACCACCTTGGCGGAAATCCTCTGCGGCCTACGCACGCCGACTTCGGGCAAAGTCTGGCTCGCCGATACCGACGTCACATTCAACGATCCTGCGCTTAGAGGAATTGGATATGTTCCCCAGGATGGCGCGCTTTTTCCAACCATGAATGTGCGAGAGAATCTAGCGTTTGCGCTTCGCTTACGGGGGCAAAGTCGGCGACAGTCCGATATGGAGGTGGAGCGTTTAGCGCATCTGCTCCACCTCGCAGCACTCTTGGAGCGTAGACCCGAACATCTGTCCGGCGGGGAACGCCAGCGCGTCGCCCTCGGCAGGGCGCTCGTGTCAAAACCCAACGCACTTTTGCTGGACGAACCGCTTTCAGCGCTGGATGAGGAAACCCATGCAGAACTGGTTCAACTCCTAAAGGAAGTTCAACGAACCCTCTCGATCACGGTCCTGCACATCACCCACAACAGACAGGAAGCGGCCCAACTCGCAGACCGTCTATTCCGGATCGAAAACGGCGCGGTGGAGGAAATGAGAGCTTCGCCATGATGCCAAGCCAGCTCACCGCAGAAGAATTGGCGACTTACGCGTGGCAGATGGACCTGCCCAATTTTGGCGAAGCTGCCCGGTGTGCTCTCACCTGTGAGCTTCGCGGTGGACACTTTCTCCCACGAGCCTTTACCCGATGCAATTGTGTGTGGTACAAGGCGCTCGTATTTCTCACCATCTTGCGTATGCCCAACTCACCCCTTAACTCTAAACGCAGCGCGGCGAATACCCCAACGACCTGCTTTGCGAACGTGCGCCACTCCTCTTGGACGACTTACGGGCTGACCGCCGCGCTCTCGGGCATCGTTCTCCTCTCGCCTTTGAAACTGCAGGCGGACTCCAAAGCGCATTCTAATGCAGAAATGCTCAGGAGCCGGGATCAGCTGCGCGCAAACGAGCGCGCATCAGTCAACGCGACGTTCCGCATGATTCCAGGCGGGGTCTTTGAAATGGGCGAATCCGTAGATCTGGCCGCGACCGAACTTTCCACCGAAAAATCCAGTGGGCCATCTGCGACCGTCACGCTTTCCAACACACCCCTCCATTCGGTGGAGCTCCGCTCCTTTTATATGGCCGAAACTGAGGTCTCTTATGGGGAGTGGAAAGTCGTCCGTGATTGGGCCAAAGAGCACGGCTACGACTTTGATAACGATGGCGCCGGCAAGGCCGACAATCACCCAGTTGTAAAAATCAACTGGCTGGACGCCGTCAAATGGTGCAACGCCAAGAGCGAGCGCGCCGGATTTCGCCCCTGCTATTACACCATGGCACCCACGGGGTTGGGTATCGTATTTAGGACTGGCAAGCAAGCGTCGAAGCTTGAGGTGAACACCGAATGCGACGGCCTTAGACTCCCCACCGAGGCCGAATGGGAAAAGGCCGCGCGAGGACGATTAGCTCGAAAAAGGTTTCCCACCGGAAACTCCTTGGATAGCCGCGACGCGAATTTCGACAACCAGACTGCCGGCACAAAACCCGTGCTGAGTTACCTGCCCAACGGCTACGGTCTTTACAACATGGTCGGCAACGCTTGGGAGTGGTGCTGGGACTGGTACGTCAATGGTTACCTTGAGGACGCCACGCAAAACCCCCAAGGCCCCGCCAGAGGCTCGAATCGCGTGGTGCGCGGGGGTGGTTGGTATAGTCCCCCGCACTATTGCACTGTTGGCTACCGCTATTGTTACAGCCCGGATGACCCCTCCGAGATGATCGGCTTCAGGCTAGTCCACGGCGTCCAGCCGAAGTAGCGTTCCCAGTCTCAAAAACAAAATGGCAGGGAGCCCGTGCTTACTCGCGATCTCCCTCCAACCGCAGCAACGTCGTCTGCAACGCCTCCACTGTCTCAGCATCGGGTGCCGGCCACAACCCGCGTTCAACAGCCTCAAGAAGACGCGCTGCGGCCTCCCTCATTGCGTCGGGATTGTGTTCCATGAAAAACGATTCCTGCTCCAGAACCAGCTTTTGCGCAACGGCTTGAAAATGATGATCCCGCACAAGTCCAGTTGTCGCACTGTACCCGAAGAGGTAATCCACCGTGGCGGCTAGCTCAAAGGCCCCCTTATAACCGTGCTTACGCATCGCTGCGATCCAACGCGGATTCAATGCGCGACTGTGCAGCACTCGCACCAATTCCTCTCCCACCGTGCGCATGCGAGGCATCTCGGGGTCGCTTGAGTCGCCGTGGTAATTTGCCGGAACAGAGCCGCGCAATTGTTCCACCGCCACCTGAAGCCCACCCTGAAATTGAAAGTAATCATCGGAGTCCAAAATATCGTGCTCTCGGTTATCCTGGTTTTGCGCGATGGCTTCGACGTGGCGCAAGCGCTCCCGCAAAGCCGTGGGCTCACAAGTTAAGACGCCATCTGAACTCACTGCGTGATCACCCCAGCGTAGAAACACCTCGGCGAGATCGGCTTTACTTTCCCAATTACCGGAGTCGAGGAGCGGCAAAATTCCAGCGCCATAACAACCTGGGCCGGATGTAAATACACGCAGACAAGAAGTCCGCTCAGCCACCACTGCAGAAAGCCCGCTTTCCACTAACATCGCCCGCTCTCGCACCCAAGCGGCCCTAATGGGGTTGAGCGATTCGGGCTCATCCAGTAGAGCGAGGCGCTTGGGAATGGCGGCAAGCAGACGCACAGTGTCCCCAAAGGCGTCTCGAAACAAACCAGAAACGCGCAGTGTGAGGTCCACTCGAGGCCGCCCCAACAAGCTCGCAGGAATAATATTAAAATCAATCACTCGCCCCGAGCCTTCTTCCCAAACCGGCTCGCAGCCCCAAAGCCAAATCGCCTGCGCAAGGTCGTCTCCACCTGTACGCATGTTAGAAGTTCCCCAAACCACCAATGCCAAGGTTTTTAGCGGTTCACCGTGATCCTGAAAATGACGCTTAAGCAAAGACTCACCCAACAACCGCCCACATCGCCACGCGGTGGGAGTCGGCACCACCCGGGGATCCAGCGCATAAAAGTTGCGCCCCGTGGGTAACACATCGATTCGGCCGCGAGTCGGAGCACCCGCAGGACCCGGTGGGATAAAGCGCCCGGCTAGCCCGGACAAAAGATGGCTCATCTCCTCGTCGGTTCGCTCCAATAGAGGAATCAGTGTGTGTGTTGCAAATTCCCTTAACACTTCTAAAGCAACACACTCAGACTTACACTCGCCCCTCTGGAACAAACTTTCCACCCAGCTCCGAGCTTGGGCATGCAAGCCGTCACGTTCGGAAACACTCATTGTTTCGAGAATAACCGGAGCCCCTGCAATCGCCTCTAGTAGCCCCGGCCTGCCGCCGCTGGGAAGCCGCAGCAAGCTTGCAACAAAATCCACAGCAGCAACGCCAGTGGGTGCACTCCCAAAAACGTGCAATCCCGAACGAATCTGAGATTCTTTGAGTTCGCAAAGAAAGTTAGCCGCGCCTGAAATTGTTCGCCCAGCCTCAGGAATATCCGTTCGCCACGGGGCCGCTTCTAAAAGCGCGTTAATTTCACCTTCCAACTCCCCCGCTCTCCTCGGATAAAGAGAGGAACATTGAGCGTGCTCTTCCAAAAGCCGCTCCAATTGTTCGAGTTGCCCATACAAACCCGCCCTTGTAAGCGGCGGGGTCAGATGGTCTATGATCACCGCTCCCGTACGCCGCTTGGCCTGCGTTCCCTCGCCAGGATTATTCACAATGAACGGATAAAGATGCGGCATCGGCCCCAAACAAAGCCGAGGATAATCATCCGGCCCAAGTGCCGAAGGGCGTCCGGGCAACCACTCCAAATTACCGTGCTTCCCAAGGTGCACAATTACGTCTGCTTTAAACACCTCCCGTATCCAATAATAGAACCCGACGTACACTGGCGGAGGGGGAAGCTCAGGGCTGTGATAAATCGCCTGCGATTGCATCGAAAACCCTCGAGGCGGCTGAATACCGACAAATACATTTCCAAGCTGCACCCCCGAAACAGGCAGATATTCGGGAAGAACCTCGGGCCAGTGCCGCGCCATCTCGGAAACTCGACCCTCAGGCCACGTGGACATAAACGCCTGGAGCGTTTCCGCCGATATACCTTGAGCATAGCTTTTTCCAAATGAGCCATCCGGATCATTCGTCACGCCTGCCAATAGCTGGCGCATTAACTCAGCGCCATCTTCAGGCATGCCCTCTACTAAAAAACCTCCGGCCTGTAGCGCGCGTAAAACAGCGGCCGCGCTAGCCGGAGTGTCCAATCCCACACCGTTCCCTACGCGTCCGTCGCGATTCGGATAATTCGCAAGAATGATTGCCACACGCTTTTGAGGCGAAGGGAGACTGCGAAGACGCGCCCAGTTCTGCGCCAGTTGGCAGATGAACTCAATCTGTGAAACATCAGCCCTCAAGCGTTTCAATACGCATTGAGCGGCAACGAGGCGTTCACTGTCCTCTTTAAATCCGGCTACGCTCGAAAGCACGCGTCCATCAATTTCCGGCAATGCGATCTGCACCGCAACTTCGCTGGGAGACAGTCCGCCGGGAAGAGATTCCCAAGCCGCTTTCGATCCGCTAGACACAGGAACCTGCAACACCGGACAGCCAAACGCCTCAAGAAAACCGCCCCCTTCTGAGTGCGCCGTGCTCAGAGTAAAACTCTGCATCGTGAGGATAACGGCAGGCCGCACGCCAGAGCCTAAAGCATCCAAAAGAGTCTCCTGTACAATGGGTTCCCGAAGGGACTGACAATAGAAAGCTCCCACCTCAAAGCCTCTCTTCTCCAAAACATCAACGAGAGCATCAATAATCTCCAGATCGTTAGTTTGATGCCACGCGCGGTAAAAGGTTAGCCAAGCCACAGGACCGGAGGGCGTCCGAGACACCGCCTTGTACCAACCACAGGACGAAACCTTTTCGACCACTGGCAAGCAAAGCGGTTCGCCTGTATCCCAATCCACCAGCAGGCTTACAAGTTCACCTGCACTGGCCAAATTTAACGGCCCACCTTCGCTTAACAAAGCGTGCAGCACATCGGCAACATCCCGAGGAAAGTCGTTCAGGCTGGCAAGATCCGCGTCCGCCTCCCCTGTCCCCGGCAAAAGCATTAATCGCGCTCGCGGAGAAATTTCCCGCAGATCCTCCAATGCCTGGAGCAAGTGAGGAAAGTAGCTACGCCCTCCCAGAAGCCGCGCAATGAGAAGCTTTGAATCCTTCACAACAGTCGCAACAAAGTGGTCGGCCGCTACGGGTTGACGAAGGGCACCAGCGGCACTTAAACGCAGCCGGGAACCAAGAGTGCCGCCCCATGAAACGGCCACGGCAGCGAGATCCGTGTCGGCCGCACTTAGAAACACGATGTCAGCGGGCGACTGATCACTCAGAATCAGCGCCCGTTCGGCATCGAAACGCCCTTCCTGTGTGCCTACCCAGTGCAAGGCGAGAAATTAAGAATGCTGCGCTTAAGCCCAATGCGTGCCGGTGACAGCGTGTAGAATGTCCGCGATGATGTTCCGCTTCGGGTGGTACCCGATAAACACCACCGAAGATTCCGCGGGCGCGTGATCATGGGCATCGTAATAAGACTGCACGCGCGCACGCACCGCCTGTAGTACTAAAGCGTGATGCTTTCCTAGCACAAAAGCGTGCCCTTTAGCCCTAAGAACCGGCTGGGCTAGAGCAACTTCAGAAATAGCCCGCTTGAGCACTTCAGCATCCTGCGGCTGAGAACTCCTCAACACAAAGGACTGCCAGCCCGGATCGTGTCCGTGAAAATGTTCATGCGTTTCTTCGCCGTGATGATGCGCGTCCAGACCCGTGTGAGCATGCCCATCGAACTGCGCTTGATCACCGAGAGGAGCGTCTAGAGGTGCGGGCATTTGGTGGAGCGGACCGTGGTGGTGGTGACCATGCTCATGAACCGCGGGTGCAGGTCCATCGTGAAGGTGGAGCCCCATGCACAAACGAGTGTCCAGCTGCGCGTGATAGGCCAGTTCCATAAACCGAACCTTCGGAGCCCGCGCCCGGATTGTCTCCTCCGCTCGGAGCAAATCGTCTTCGGTGATTTCGTCGATTTTGTTTAGCACCACGACATCCGCGTTTTCGAGCTGCTGCAGCAATATAGCGTCAACGGCCTCCACATGCGCTGGTGCATCCGAGGCGTCTGCACCCGGAGCCTGCCTTCCGTTATCTAAATTGCCTGCAAGCAGTTGCGGAACATCAACTATGGTCACAACTGCATCCAGCTGAAAGTCCGCCCGGATCTCTGGCCAGTTTAGCGCCTGCATCACCGGCTGCGGCAGCGCCAAGCCCGATGTCTCAATGATCACATGGTCCACTTGATGTTTTCTTGCCTGAAGCTGCCGCATCACCGGAACAAAATCATCATTAACTGAACAACAAATGCAGCCATTGGGCAGGTCGTGAATTTCCACTCCACACCCGTCGCCAGCCGAACGCAACAGTGCACCGTCGACGGACACCTCACCGAATTCATTGACCAGCACAGCAAGTCGCCTTTCCGGATTCTTCTTTAGTAATCCGCAAATTAAAGTCGTCTTTCCCGAACCGAGAAACCCGGTGACAATGGTGACAGGAATTTTCATGGGATGTAGTTGTTAAGCTTAGCGCGCGCCTTCAATCAAACGGATCACGCTATCGTTCCATTCTGGCACCAACGCCAGAAGCGCGGCGGCCAAGGCTAAAGCCGCGCCAGTAAGACGTGCCACTGATTGTTTTGCATTTAGGTTGAGAACCGTTCCAGAAATAAAACCTACCAGACACACCATCAGACCGCTAAAGAGACAGCCTAGAAAAAACAGTGGCGACGACATCAAAAATGGTTTCACCAAAAGAGCTTGCCCGTTAACCACTGCAATCAGTACGACACCCAGAGCTGCCAGAGAGATCGTTCCTTTTTTCCCATAATAAATAACTGCCCCTACCGCGATTGCAGCAGCTGGAACAGCAAGCTCAGGAAGAGAAACTCCGCAGAGATTCAAGCAACCTCCGGCGAGTAATAAAATGGAGAAAAGCAGCGGAAACCAAAACCGTAAACGACCTCCGACCTGAGCCGCCACGAGCCCGACGGCCAGCGCAGAAAGCAGATGGTCCAATCCATGCAGCGGCATACTAAGTCCCTGTAGAAAGGGCTTCCCGGACATCGCCTCAGCGTGATGCGCATGCGCAGTGCTCAGCGATGCGAGCACTGCAGCGAAGACTAGTCTGGATGGAGTTAGAAGAATGGGGCGTTTCATAAGGTTGCGTTGGAATCTGGATTGAAAATATTCGGATTGTTCTCGTGAGTTTGTAAGGCGCTAATCCAGCGGAGAACCTCCGCTGATTCCTGAGTCATGTTTGGATACTCGAAAAAAGGCCGGTTGACTACCAACACTGGAATCTGGAGGGCACGGGCTGCTTCGATTTTTGCGGGCAACCCGCCAGCTTCCCCAGATTCTTTGGTGACAACGCAATCGATGTTCCAGTCAGCCCAGAGCACCTCGTTAGCCCGCTTGGAAAACGGCCCCTGCATCGCACACAAATGCGAAGCTGGAATTCCCGCGTCCACAGATCTTGAAACAGAGTCCTGATTTGGAGTCACACGTGCAAACCACTGGCATTGTTTAAATTGATCCGCCCGCAGAAAAGTAGAGATATCCTTCACTCCTGTACCAAGGAAGATCCGCTTATGAGCGCCAATCGCGGCGGCAGCCACAGCCTCCATCGTATCGAAGCTCTGCACATCCTTAGGAAGCGCCTGTTCAGGGCGTTCGTAGCGGAGGTAAGGAACTTTAAGCTCGGCGCAGATGCGCGTGAGCTGGGCGGAAATCTGGGTTGCAAACGGATGGGTGCCGTCCACCACGGCGAGCGCCCCGCTTTCAGCAAGCAATGCACGCCGTGCTGTGGCTCCGATGTGTCCTTGGACGATATGTGCTTGCGGCACATGGCGGCGCGCTTGAGCCGCTCCGTACTCCGTGGCAACGGAGATTACAACGGGGATCCCCTCGTCCACGCACTCTCCGGCGAGCGCATTGCCATCGCGGGTTCCAGTAAAAAACCAAACTGCATTCTTCGGTGCAGCTTCTTGAACCTGCCAGCCGTGATAGCCTCTTGGCGAAAAAAGATAGTTGCCGGTCCTTTGAGTAAATCGCGTGCCAATGATGAGCGTTGTCAGCATATCGAAGCTACGCTGACGAAGATCGGCAAGAGAGCAAATCACAGTCGAGGCATCCTCTCTATAAGCGTTACGGACAATCCCGCACCACGTTTCAGCCGGCCGATGCTTTAGTAAAATATCCAGTATTTCATAGACTCCATCTCGTCGCGCGAGACTTTGTATATTATACAACGCCAACGCAATATCTGCCTTCGCAATTTGTTCTGCGCGGTCTTGAATCCACTTCCAGGGACACAACAAATCCGAGAGCGAAAGGGTTGCAAAATCATGTCCAAGCGGAGCTCCCAGCAATGAAGCGCAACTTAGGGCGGCGGTGATTCCCGGGATTACCCTAACCTCAGTTTCCTCTCCCCGCTCCAGCATCTCAAACACCAACGGAGCCAATCCGTAGACACCAATGTCACCACTCGAAACCAAACTCACAACATTTCCTTCCCGTGCCAGTTTGAGTGCGAGTGCCGCACGCTCACGCTCCTTAGTGAGAGGTAATGAGTGCACCACCTTTCCTTCGAGCCAAGGCGCAATCCATTGCAGATACAAGCCATAGCCAACAACACAACTACTCTGCATCAAAGCCTCTTGTGCCATAGGCGGGATCAACGCTGCAGAACCCGGTCCAACCGAGACTAAATTAATCCGGCCGTTTTTCATTTCAAAAATGGATAAGGAAACCCGTCAGAGACCACCGCAACAGTCACCCCGCCGGTGGCCAGCTTTGGTACCACAAGCGTACCGCGAGGAGACGCCAGCAGGGCGCATGGCTCGCACACCCCCGCCAGTCCTATACTCGATAGTACCCACCGCGAAGGAGTGGCGGTCAGCGGCCTTTGGGCGAGCTGCTCAGTAGAAAAAATTCGCAACGGAATAGCATGCCGCTCAACCCATTCAACCAATCCCTGCTCGCGTTCCTTGAGATCCACAGTCGCAACCTCACGCACATCCGACAGTGAACCTCCTATCAATTGGAGCGCATTAGTTACAGCGTCGTGGATCGCTTCGGCACAGATGCCCTTACGGCAACCGATGCCCAAAGTGAGGGGCTTAAGCGCCTCAGTCGCGGTAGTGATGACAGGAACAGCGCCGGTTTTTGCGGCGATTCGGTACGCCAGCGCATTGGCACCTCCTTCGTGCCCGCTTAAAAGAGAGATGGCAAAGCGGCAAGCCTCATCCAAAACCACAACGCCCGGATCGCTGCTTTTATCGTGAGCAAGTCCAGCCAAGTAGCGCGTTGCAATTCCCGAAGCCATGAGCATCACCCATTGATTCGCACTCGGAAAAGCCTCCACAAATCGCTCACGGTTGCTCGACGCAGAACCCACTGCGTCTGTGGCCTCGGGTAGAACACGCGCCTCAAGCATATCCCCCAGCCTCTCGGCAAGCGGCCTGGCTGATTCGCGAACGAGCCATATAGCGATATTTGGATTTGAGTTCAAAGCTGGAGTCTACAGAGCGCTAACCTTGGGGAACCGCTTTGCGGAAGCGGTGTGAATAATCAGGGCTGTAAAGTCGGGAGGCAAGGCCCGGTTCTGAGGCGAGCGCCTCACCAACAAGCAACATAGTGGAAAGTCGCCAGTCCTCGGGAGAGACCCCAGAGAGCAATGTCGAAAGCGTTGCACTGTAAGCTTTTTCCTGTGGCCAACTCGCCTTGCAAACCAACGCTGCAGGTGTGGCACCGGGATAGCTAAGCAAAAGCTCCTCCACAGTACTTTGCAACGAGGCACCGGATAAAAATATCGCCATCGTAGCCTGATGCGCGGAGAGCTCCGCGATCGACTCTCTATGCGGAATGGCAGAGGCACGCCCTTCAGTGCGCGTGATGATGATAGTCTGCGAAACCTCAGGCCTTGTCAGTGATACCTTAAGCACAGCTGCGGAAGCAGTGAACGAGGACACTCCAGGCACGACTTCGTAGGGAATCTCTAAATCCTCCAGAGCCCTCATTTGCTCGCTTATCGCACCGTATATAGCAGGGTCTCCGGAATGCAGCCGCGCAACCATCAAGCCCCGCTGCTTGGCCCTAACGTATTGGGCGACCTGCTCATCGAGGTTCATGCCCGCTGTATCAAAAAGCTCTGCCTCGCTACGGCAATGAACGAGCATCCCCGTGCTTACCAGAGACCCCGCATAGAGTACGATGTCTGCATCTGCGAGGGCACGGGCTCCTCGAAGTGTTATGAGGTCTGCTGCACCTGGGCCGGCTCCGATAAAAGTTACTTTCATAAAATTGATGGGGTCGGATTGCGAATCAACAGCGTGGATAAGTACCCGGATGGCTGCTGATGCAAGGCACCACGAAGGTCGGCGACCAACACTTCATCGGGCATTCCTACCCTGCTCCCCAAGACGCAGTACTCCAGAAGGTTCATCCGCTGAAGTAACGCCAGCACGCCAGGCAGGCGATGACCGACTTTCATAAGAACCACTAGGTGATTAAA
>CALQFT020000060.1 GCA_943329925.2 Opitutus sp. GAS368 | reverse complement strand
GTTATACAGAACCGACCCCCATTCAAGGAGCTGCCATTCCTGAAATCCTCAAGGGCAACGACCTTATAGGCATTGCCCAAACAGGCACGGGCAAGACCGCTGCGTTCACTCTGCCGCTGTTGCATCGCCTTCACAGCATTGTACCTGCGAGACAAAACGCCACCCGCACCCTTATCCTGGCTCCCACCCGCGAGCTCGTGGTGCAAATCGAGGAAAACGTGCGCGCCTACGCCAATCATCTGCCGATAAGCATCACAAAAGTCTTCGGCGGCGTCTCAGAACGCCCTCAAATTCAAGCACTCCGCTCCGGAGCACAGATGGTCATCGCTACCCCAGGCCGTCTGCTGGATCTCATGAGCCAGCGCTGCGCTGATTTTTCTGCGCTGGAGCATCTCGTTCTCGACGAGGCGGATCGCATGTTGGACATGGGCTTTCTTCCGGCCATCCGTCGCGTGGTGAATGCGCTGCCCAAAAAGCGGCAAACCCTGATGTTTTCGGCAACGCTTTCCAAAGAAATCGAGTCGCTCACCCACGAATTCCAACGCAGCCCGAAAGTCATCCAAATCGGACGCCGCTCCAATCCGGCGGAGACGGTGACGCAACTGGTTTACGAAGTCCCGAGGCATCTCAAAGCCACGCTACTGTGCCACTTGCTCGACGACCCCACCATGAACATGGTACTCGTCTTCACCCGCACCAAGCACGGTGCCGACCGCGTCGCGCGCAAGCTGGAGTCGCTTTCCATTAAAACAGCGACGCTCCATTCCAACCGCTCTCAAAACCAGCGACTACGCGCCTTGGAAGACTTCCGCTCAGGGGCCGTCCGGGTGCTAATCGCCACGGACATCGCAGCGCGCGGCATCGACGTGGATGGGATTTCACACGTGGTCAACTTGGACTTTCCCCCTCAGGTGGAAGACTATGTACACCGGATCGGACGCACCGGTCGGGCCAAGGCCATTGGGGACGCCATCAGCTTCATTTGTCAGGACGACCACGGCAATTTGCGCGCTTTGGAGCGATTCATTGGCCGCGGGCTGATCCGTAAGCTGGCCAAAGACTTCAACTACGCCGAACCCGAGCCGCTCAACCAACCCAGAGACGAGGAACGGGGCCGACGCAGTGGCGGCAGCGGTGGTGGTGGTGGCGGACGCCGGTTTTCCTCCAACAGCGGCTCCCGCTCCGGAGGCAGGAGCCGGTAACCAAATAAATGCAGCGAGGTTACGACCCGCTGCAACTCTGCCAATTGGGGGGCCCACCTTTGGCGCTCCCCAAACTTGAATCAAAAGGCCCCAGTCTAAATCAGACTGGGGTTAAGCCGGATTATTTTGATTTTCAGGAGGCAAAGGCGCCTCGTGTTCCAAATTTGCGGGCGCAGGAGAGGCTTCCTCAGAGTGGAGCGAGGAAATCAACGGCGCTACATTTTCCACTGCAACGGGTTCCTCTTGGTGCTGATGGTCCGGATGACTTGCGACGGCTTCCTCCAAAGGCTCCTCCGGGGACTGGTGCCCGTCTAACAGACCCTCAGGCATCGCCGCAGCGACCTCAAGCTCCTGAGCGGCATGTACAACCGCTTCCTCAGCGGCCTCCACCACAACTGCGGCAGTGTCCTCGGGGGCTGGATCAACGACGGCTTCCGATCCGCCCTCGTCCCCTACACCTTCCTCCTCCGAAACATCTTCCATATCTTCGGCACTCCCGCGCGGGCCGGATCCTTGCGGAGAAAGAGGCAAATCCAAACGGCCGTCAGCAAATTCCACAATGTGCCCAGCGTGAATGAGATAATACAAATCGGCGGCGAGCTGTGTCTTTTTCGCTGCGATTTCGGGCGACTCGAGTTCTTCGGCGTTTGCAACGCCCAACAGTTTGATTGCGGCGTCCCGCTTGGTGATGCGAGGAGTGGCTTCCACCAAGCGCAAAAGCGAGGCGGGCCCCTCCGCAAAACCGGCGACCACGGCGCGCTTCGGACGAATCGCCGAGACGTAAAGCACCCGCTTTTTGTGCTTAAAGACTTGCAGCCCTTGCTCATCAAAAAATGCCCGCAACCCATGCACCATCCCTGCCGGATAGGCGAGTTCCCGCTCAAATGCATCGCGGGCGGCGTTCACCAGACCGCGTTCCGGCAACTCCCGAGAGGAGCGTCCTGAGCACGAAAGCGTGGTCGCGGTTTTGCGCAGGCTCGGCAGACAGACTTTCCGAAAATGCGCCTCGGTTTCCTCAAGGGACTTAAACTGAATAGGCGCAACGTCATCCTTGGTGTGATAGACCGTCTGACGACTGGCTAGAGCCTTCCAGTCTGCCACGGCTTGTTCTCCGGCGAGGATCTCGATTTCCTCGCGTTGAAATTCGAGGAAACTCATCCGGCGGCTGAACCGCTCTTCGTAAAGTTTGCGCATTGCCACCTGATAACCATGGTAACTCGTCGGCCCGAGAATCTGGCCATTGGCCCTGCAGCGGGCGACGCTGGTGTAATTCCCCTTGGGTGGCTCAGTCTCAACCACTTCCTCGCGATAAAACCGATCCCACAACGCGCGAAAAGCACCGCGTTCCAGAATTTCGGCATCAAACCCTATCGCACCATCCTCCAATTGATGCAGCGGATGCGCCGCATCGCCACTGGTAATGCGCACCATGTGGCGCTCCGGCTTTTCTAGAAACATCCGCGCGGTTCCAAACAGCGGATAGGCCCGCCCACTCTGGCGAATTTGTTTTGCAATATTTTCCGCTGCAATAGGTTCCGGCAAAAACTGAATGCGCACCTGGGCAGGAAGCTTCTCTCCGCCAACAGGCTCGCGACGAGCATCCTGTCCTCGGCTGGGGTCTTGCGTATGATGCTCACGCCGTGGGCCTCCCGGTCCACTGCGACCGCCGCCCCCTTGGGAGCGACCATCTGGCCGACCGGAGCGGGCACCACCGCCACCTCCGCCACCTCCACCACCATCGCGCCGTCCTTGGCCCCCGCCCTGTCCACCACCCCCACGGCCGCCGCCTGCGCCACCGGGACCGCCCCGTCCACCGCCACCTTGACCACGGCCAAAACGGTCACGCCCCTCCTGCCGGCGCTCGGAGGAATCCCCCTCATAGCCAGCGTAACGGTTGGGTGCGGGTGATTCCTTCAGCCAATCAGGCAGAAATTTAAGATCGAGAGATGAGAGCAGATCGCTCATGAGAATGCAGGAGGTGTGACGAGACGGGGGGAAAACAAAGAAAAGAGCGTTAGCGCCGAAATTTGCGCGTACCACAGCAGAATATAAACAGAGCCGTTGCGCTACACCGAAACTTAGTTAAGGACGAAGTTTTATCCGGTGGCCCTCCGAATTTGGAGGCGAGTTGAGGTGCGTTTTTTTCACAGATGCTGCAAACTGCACAGCCGCTGACAATTCGCGCTTTTCCCACGGCCACCCCTCTTGAGGATGACTGCCATTCTCCAAACCGAGCTCAAGATCCGCCTCCATCTGCTCTAGCGGGATACAGCCCGGGTCGGCGGCCGCCGCCTGCCGAAAGTCCATAATGGCCTCGGAATAAAAGCCGAGCTGGGTGTTAGCCAAGCCCCTGATGATAAGATATCTAGCTTGCACCTTGGGCGAATCATTAACCCCCACCAGTGCCAGATTGATCTGGGAAAGGGCCTGCCCGCCACGCTTCTGTTTGAGCTGGGCTAGGGCGTCTTCAAAGTTGCGCATAGAGGTGGCGCGCAACTGAAATACGATTTGTTCCAATTGTTGATTCTTCCCCTTCAAATCCTGGTTGGTGGTGGCCAATGCACCCTCGTTTTCGCGCAATTCGCGCCGATCCGCCGCCAAACGGCCCAAAAAATAAGTGAGTAACACTTGCGAAAACACCAGAAAACACACGCCGACCACCGCCTCCCTGCGCCGCCTCCCCAAGAGCAATTGCAATTGCCTAAAAAAACCAGCCTTCTCCGCAGAAGGAGCAAAACCGTTCTGATAAGCCACCAGATCCCGCTGAAAGGCATCCATTGTTTGATAGCGATTCTGCGCATTGTGCTGCATCGCTTTTTCCACAATCGCCACCAGTCCCTCCGGCGGCTTGCCTCCGGGACAGTGCAACAAAGCCGGCGCGGGAGCCCCGTTTTTCCGCGGTTGCCGCACCCTCTCCTCCAAAGACACCCACCGTCCCGCACAGATTTTCTGCAGCACTGCGTCCAGATCATGCAACTCCAGCGGCAGCCTTAACGCGATGATGTTATACAATATCACTCCCATCACGAAAATGTCCGACCGCACGTCCAACGGTGCGTTTCCAGCGGCCTGTTCCGGAGACAAAAACGGAGGCGTGCCAACCACCGCCCCGTCAAGAGTTTCAAAACGGCCCTCGGACGGCAGTATGATTTTAGGCAACCCACTTTCTGCGGCACCCACCGACTCGGGCCCCTCGGCGATGCGCCGCGCCAAGCCCCAGTCCATCACCAGCACTTCCCCGAAGGCGCCAATCATGATGTTGGCCGGTTTCAAGTCCCGATGAACCACTCCTTGGGCATGTGCAAATGCAATGGCATCAGCAACCTTCATAAAAACCGTCAGCAGCGCGGGCAAAGGATACTGTGCACAAGTCTCCTGTTCCCCAGCCTTTAGCCCGTCGAGCACCTCCTCCAGCGTCCGGCCGCGGACATGCTTCATTGTGTAAAAGACCTGCGCATCAGCCCCAACGCCCAGCTGATACACCGGAATAATATTGGGATGCTCCAGTTGCCCAGTGAGTTGCGCCTCGCTCAAAAAACGCAGCAGTTTGTCGGCCGAAAACTCATTTCCAGGTCGCAACACCTTCATCGCCACGGACCTGTGAATCCGCAAATCCCGCGCCGCGAGGACCAGTCCCATCCCGCCCTGCCCCAAAGTGCTCGTCACTTGATGGGGTTCCTGCAACAACTCGCCCCGAATGGCCTCCAGCCCCAAAGTCGGATCGGAAAGCTCCAAGGCGATCTGGGCGCGGGTAAGCTCATCAAACTCAAAGTAAAAGCGCGCAGCTCCCAAATGAACTTCGGTTTTTTGATAAATCGGCGTGGGCAAACGAATCTGCGCACCGCCGATAAACACTCCGCCAGTATTCTCTAAATCTTCCACCAGCAGACGATGCCCGTGAAAGGAAAGCCGCACATGCATCCCCGCTACGCGTTCTGCGTAGATGGGTAGATGGCAACTGTCGTCCCGTCCCAATAAGTAGATTCCAGGTTGAATGGAATAAATGGCAACGGGTTCAGCCCCCACAAAGACATGAATCTCAGCCTTAACGAATGGCTCACTAAAAAGTTGAGTCTTCGCCCCTCCCCCGGAAGAAGCCGATATCCACGTTGCCGGTTTTGAAGTTGGGGGAGATTTTGTCATGTGTCTTCCCGCGCTCCGTGTCTGTAAGTCCGACCCGCAGTTCGTTTAGCCAAATATCACAAACGCGCTAAATAGTACTCAAAACGCGTAATGTATGAATCTCTATCTGAGAAAGTTCAGGGCAAAACTCACAACCCAGGAAAATCAGATCCCGCGCTCGATTCCGCCGAAAAAGCTTTTTCTGTAAAAGTGCTTTTCTACAGGCCAGGAAGCATAGCGGGAGCGGCGGGCTTCGGAGCTGCAGCGGGCGCAGGAGCCGCAGCTGGAGACATTCCTCCGTCCATGGAGGCGCCCATCATACCGCCCATCGTCGAGGCTGGCGCTGGAGCCGCCCCAGCTGCCCCTGACATTGAACTTCCCGACATTGAACTTCCCGACATGCTCGAATCCAAACCCGGGATGCTTCCCGAAGACATTGGAGAGGAGCCAGATGACATCGAATCCAGTCCAGGTATGGAGGAGGACCCTCCTAGGCCGCCCATGCCACCTGCGCCTGCTGGGGGCAGACCGCCCAACCCTGAATCCAATTTCAACGCCGGAGAATCTGTGGCCATACGATCCGCATTTACCTTTTCAGAATTCCGAGCTGCAAGGCTCATCCGCTCAGCCTCGCCGCGCTGCTTGTCCAGTTCCGCCCGCGCAAGAGCCTGCTGCTCATAAGGTTGAAATGTGTAACTCGACTTTAAAAGATTATTCCCCGCGGAGTCTTTCACCACCATAAACTTTGTTTTCTGGTAGGAGTAATTGTTCGAGTAAATCGTATCGCAACCGCTAAAGACCAGCAGCAGCGGGCTGACTAAAAGCAATGCAGCGGAAGGGAGAGATCGGCTCATAACGTCTAGAGTAGCAACAGAAGCAGCAGGGTCAATTCCGGAAAACAGCCCCTTGCCTCAAAATTGATGACGTTCCCCTTTTTGCCGAGGGGCCCCTCTTGGTACTTCAGACCGTCCACTCAGCAATCAACTTTTGAGCTTTGCCAAATATTTCTCGGGCTTTGCGTAAAACTTCCGCACACAAGGTCTGCAGCAAAAACGCAATTCCTGACCGTTGTAAACTTCCACTCGGGTGTCTCCCATGGAATCCAAATCATTTCCAGTCACCAAGCAAACCTTGAGTGGATAAGGTTTTGCGCCAGAAATAGACTTCGGTGTGGCACAGGCCCCCCAAAGCAGCGCGATGCAGGTTATGCCCAAGAAACGGGTGAGTCTGTGTAAAAAAGCTTGAGTTGAGAGCTTAGAATTAGTGGTCAGGTTCATACTTATGGTTGGGTTACTGTGATTCCGTGCGGGGTACCGGTTTTTTGGGGTGACTCAAAATCGGAAGGACAATCCAGCGCCGAAGCCGTAGTCGGTGTGGAACGCGGCGCTGAGGGCGACTGTTTTAGAGAGGGTGTAGTCGGCACGGACGGCCTCCTGCCAGTGCTGGCGGGTGTCGTACTGGCCTCGTACTTGAACGTTTAATCGGGAGGTTAGCTGAAAATCCTTGCTCAGCATGAGGCGGACTGCCCCCTTGGCGTCTATCGTCGCCATACCCATCGCCAAATAAGGCAGACGATACCACCCGCCAGCCAGAGGCCGGTTCCCACCGGATTGCATATTACTCAGGCGCATCCCGCCCACCAAACCGAGATTGCTGCTGAGCACGTGTTCCCCCAAGGCATCCACCTCGTACTCGGTACGGCCTTCGGTGTGCCGCCAGCCCAACTCCCAAGGCACCAGCAAGCTGTTGGACCCCTGCTGAATCCGCGCCTGCCCACTGGACAGGTTGGAAAGCGCGTTGAAATCCGCAAACGCGTAGCGCATGTCCATACCGTGTTCGCCCATCATAGGCTTCTCGCCCGCCGGGCCGTAATGCATCACGCGCCCCATCCCTTCCATCATGTGATACAGCACATGACAATGGAACAACCAGTCGCCCTCCTCGTTGGCCTCGAATTCAATGACCCGACGGCTCATGGGCGGCACGTCTACGGTGTGCTTGAGCGGCGAGTAATCGCCCTGCCCGTTTAGCAACCGAAAGAAGTGCCCGTGAAGATGCATCGGGTGGTGCATCATGGTGTCGTTAATCAGCTCCAAGCGCAGCACCTCGCCGCGCTTGACCGGTATAGTGCTCTCCTCGCTCATCGTTTTATGGTTCAAGGACCAAACGTATCGCTGCATATCGCCCGTCAGATGCAAAGCAAGCGTGCGCCGGGGAAGTGACTCCGGAAAGGCGGTAGACTGCTGCGCCCTCAGTTGGCGATAAGGCGGGAGCGGCCGCTCCATACACGCCTTGCAAATCCCCGGTCGCCCGCCCTCTCCTTTTGAGTGTACACCCGAGCGGATCAGTTCCTCTTCCCGCGGTTGGGCAAGGTCACCCTCCTCCAACGCCGGCATCAACAACTCGTCCATGTTGTACAGATTTGGACGCGGCACGGTAGGCGCCTCGTGCAAAGGGCCGCTTCCCACCAAAGCCGACGCGCAGCCCGTCCCGTCGTGCGCCGTTGCCCGAATCTCCCAGCTTCCAGCAGGCGGGACTTTCACCAAAACATCGTACGTTTCCGCTATCCCGATCAACAGGCGCTGGACACCCACCGGTTCCACCGCCGGGCCATCTGCGGCGACTATCGTTAAAGGCCCTGTCGCGGATTCCACATAAAAATAACTCGAGGCCGAGGCGTTGATGACCCGCAACCGGATCGTCTCCCCCGGTTTTCCCTCCACATGAAATCGGCGCTGGCCGTTCACCAAGAACGCATCATACGCCACATCTGCCACATCCATAGGGGGAAGCCGCGCTCCCTCCCGCTTCACATAATCTCCTATAAAACCCGCCCGCACCGCTCCAAACAGCGACTGAGGAGCCCCTTTTTGGATCGCGTACCAGTTCGAGCCGCGCTTCAACGTGCGCAGCACCTCCTGCGGACTTTCATCGGTCCAATCATTCAATACGAGCACCTGATCTCGTTCTGCGCGAACGGCATCCGTTTTACGAGGCAGCACAACTATGGAGCCCAAAACCCCGCGTTGCTCCTGCATCCCAGTATGAGAATGGTACCAGTACGTGCCACTTTGCCGCACCGGAAACTCGTAAGTAAACGTTCCCCCGGGCGCCACAGGAGGCGTGGTTAAATGCGGCACTCCGTCCTGATCGTTGGGCAGAAGCAACCCGTGCCAGTGGAGGGAAGTCTCCTCGCGCCCCAGACTGTTGTGAAGGCGAATGCGCGCCACATCACCTTCGTTGAAACGCAGCGTGGGTCCGGGAAATTCGCCATTGATCGTCAGAACACGCACGGGCTTGCCGGCGGGGGAGAGCACCTGCTCCGCAACATCGAGTTCGTATTCAACCACGCGCCCCGTTGCCTGCCAGGCTCTGCTTCCAGTCGAGGCACGGGCGGTAGTTTGCAAATCAGCGGGGTTGCGCCGCTCCGACTTCGCGTGCATCGCAGCCGGCTCCTGGGCTCGTGCGGAGAAAGTCAGGGGTCCGAACAGCATCAAATTGAGCAGTAAGGCTGTAAAAGAATGAGTGAAAAAAGAGTAGTTCATTGAAAATGGGTTTAAAAAGGCGCGCATTAACAGAACGCGCTGCATCTGCTGCATGGGCCGCTCTCCACATGGAGCATGGGCCTAGGGGGTCGCCAATGAAGGCAAGGGGCACCGCCGGATCACCGGGGCGGGACACAAGTCGTCTCCGAACGAGATCAACTCAGAGCAAAAAGCTGCAATGCAACACCTCAACCGCCTCTCCCTGAACCTGATGAACCACACTCCGAGCGCCCCTCTGGGCACGCACCCTCGCCAGAATACGGGCTTCACCCACCACATGCGGATCCCAGCGACGCGGCGTGTAAACAGGGCCCATCCGACTCAAAGTCGTCCATGAAATTTCGGGGACCATCCCTCCGGAAGGAACAGACGTCGGCGGCACAAAGGGTTCCAGAGGAGGCAAGTCCACCTCAAGCGCGCAACAGCAGGCAGCCCTTTGTCGCTTGAACCCCACCTCGCGCAACATGCCATCCTCGGCTTCTACGCGTTGGGCGGGCACTTCGAAAGCTGCGCGCGCTTCAGAACTGCGGCGGCAACACCAAGAGCCGCAGTCGCTACCGCCGGGCCCCGAATCCGCAGTATCAGGCGTAACACAACAAGAACGGGCCGGCCGGGTAGGATCAGAACCCTGCCCTACGCAAGGGCCTTGAGAATGAAAGTCGCCCAAACCAGCCTGATTTCCCCCGAAAGTCTCGGTGACCTCTCCAGGATGTGCCCCATGGGAAAACGCGGGATGCCACGCCCCCTGAAGTAGAAGCAACAAAAGCGCCCATGTTTTCAAAAACCGCGAAAATCGCGCCAGTACGGGTGGTATTCCCATACTTTTAAGTTAAGCGCGCAACTTAACGTTGGCAACTGCGGACGTCCCCAAAAATCAGCCCGCACCGATAATATCGCTCTCAAGCAGCTTCTGTGAAGCGCGGCCACGCCCACGGAGCCACCGACGTCTCATGACCATGACCTTCGAGATTCCTGCCGATGTTCATGCCCGCGTCGCCTCGATTCCCGATCTTGGAGCGCGGATTGAAATGTTTCTCCGCCACGAAGCTGAATTAGAGGCGCTGCGGACGTCACGTTTTGGGGCAGAAGCAAGGATGATTGCGGCCAAGGCTGTTGCCAATTCTCGACAAATTAAAACGCAGCACGGTGATTGGGCTGGATCCTTTGAAAACCTGAGACGGCAGCACCAAACCATCAGTGGCCAACTATAAATGGCCTCACCTTTAAGAGCTGTTTTGGATACAAATGTACTTCTGGTTGGTACGGACTTTTACAGACAAATCTTTACACCCCCGCACGAAGTCCCCATAAAACAAGTCCAACTGCGGAAATTCTAGACCGTTGGCAAAGGCACGAGTTCACTCTCCTGGTCAGTCTCGACACCCCTTCAGAGTCTCGACACCCTTTCAGAATACGCAGAAAAATTACTCTCGCACGGCATCCCCAGTCCTGATGTAGAGGCTTTTATTACGAATCTGTGCGCACCGCGTTGTACGCCATCGGAAGAACCGCCATGGACGTTCGGCGTATCAGCGGCCGCTGAGTCCTTCAGACTCGTCTCCTCAAAAAGGCGACGAACACGTCATGGTTTTCAGCGGCAAAAGGAGCAAGGACGTTCCCCAAGAGCGTCACAGACCAACTCCCACACTTCGAAATGATTCTCGCCTTACCAGACCGTCCCTTCAGAAATTAAAAATAATTAAAGTGTTCACTCCCAGGTTGCTACTCTTGCCTCTTTATGCTTTTTTTACAATCATTACTCCCATTCATTCACGAGGCGGTGCTTGCGCGTGCCGGCCTTTGAAAACGGTTTTTGTAACGCTAGCGCCTGCAAAAAGAAGGCACAGGAAGGCCGTGACGCAGTCGCCGGAAGGCAGGTCACTCCAAACCGAAGCAAGAAAACCGCTCGCGGCTCCAATCGCTCCCAGCACACAGGAAAACAGAAGGTGTGAGGACAGGCTTTTTGCAAAGGGGGCGGCCGCAAGCACCGGAAGCACCAAAAGAGCGAAGGTGACGTTTGGACCCGCGATTGCCACGGCAACACCTGTGGCGGTCCCATCGAGCAGGAGCGCCGCCTGTTTCCAACGCCCCACATTCAGGCCTGCGACCCTGGCGTATTCAGGATCAGTGAGGACAAGAAGCAGTCGTTGGCGGAGACCAATGGAAATGACTACCCCGGTTCCCAATGCCAGGATCAGCACAATGAGCGTCACCGGACTGATGAGTAGCAATCTGCCTTGGAGAAGATCCTTGAGGTAGGTTTCGCCCACCGGCCCGGCGGCGAGGAGCAGATTCGTGGAAGTGATGGCGGCCAGATACCCAAAGATGAGCCAGTGCTCCGCCTTTCCCCTGACAACGGTGAGGCTCCCAGCAAGGAGGAGCGCCGGGATGCCAGTCGAGAGCCCACCCACAAGAGCAAGGGTACTTTCATCGCGAATCGTGTGCCATGGAAACCAGTGAAGCGCCGCTGCGGTGAATGCGGCGACGATGCCCGTCATGGTGAGTTGCGGAACGGCAAGGCCAAGAAGGGCGCAGCGTCCAAGCACCAGATGGCGTCCAAACACCGGAAGGAAAAGTCCCAGCAAAAGGGAGGCACACAAGGGCCGCCAAAATGGAAATTCAAGTAGTGCAGCAGTCATCGCGCTGGGCTCCGAACTAACGACGGGTTGAGACGCTCTGAGACATCCAGCTTTTCAAGTCTTCCTGAGGCGACTTTCAGAAAGCCGTTTGCAACATCAAGAAATGCTCTAGGTTCGTGGGTGACCATCACGACTGCACTCGCGCAGTAGCGCTGAAAGTCCGACAGAACAGACGCCATGACGGATTGGGTGTGCACATCCACGCCGGCCGTCGGTTCATCAAGCAGAAGGCAGTCAGGATTTGCGGCAAGCGCCCTCGCAAGCAGCACCCGCTGCCGCTGTCCTCCGGAAAGCTGCGAAACGGGAAGGTCCAGCCAGGCTGGTTCGAGAAGGGCATCCACTGCTGATTTGAAAAAGCCCGTTTGCCTTCCACCCACACGCCAAAAAGGTGCCGCAGTGGAAGCGCCAAGCGCCACCATTTCCCCGGCATTAATGGGCAGGGGAAAATCCATGGCATCTTGCTGAGGCACCCATCCGAGCCTTTTGAACCCCACGGTACGCCGACCCGAGAGCGGTTCCAAAAGGCCGGCTAGAGTTTTCAGCAGCGTCGATTTGCCCGCGCCATTCGCCCCCTCGACGATCACAAAGTCGCCGGGCTTGACGCTCACATCACAACGCAGCACGGGAGTTTCATAGCCGATCACTGCGTTCTCAAGGATGATCATAAGGTTCAGCGTTGGGCCCTGCGAAGTGAGGGGGCACACACCAATTCCCCCTCTCCGTTGGGCGAGTCCTATTTTGTAAAAGCGGAAACCAAAGCATCCATCATGCTCAAATAGTCACGCGCCTCTGGGGTGGCCCCCACAAAGATGGGGACGGAAACAAGCACTGCGCCTGTGCGGCGGGCGAGTTCCAATGGCACCCTGTCACTGTAAAAGCTTTCTTTGACGATCAGCCTGATCTTTCTCGTCTGCATGTCCCTGACCAGCGCCTCGATATGAGCGGGCCCTGGGTCTATGCCGGGCTTGGGTTCGATGGTGCCCTCCTGCCTGACTCCGAAGCGCTCCTCGAAATACGCGAAGTCCGGGTGGTAGGAAATAAAGCGCACACCCTTTCCACGCAGCCTAGCTTTCCAAGATCCCAGCCTTTCCTCGATCTCCCTCACATAGGCGTCTGCGTTCGCGCGAAACAGGACCGCCTCCGCAGGTCTGAGCAGGGCGAGGCGGGCGCCTATAGCGCGGACCATACGCTGGGCCTGCACAGGATCAAGGTTGTAGTGCGGATTGCCCTTTGGATGAACGTCCCCACCCGCCCTGTCCAGAACGGCAGGCACACCAAGCGCCTGAACATCCTCTCCAAGGTCCAGAAAACCTTCCTTTCCGGGCTGCAATCTCAAGTTCCTCGCCTCTGCCAGAAGCGCGGGCGCGTACGCGTGTTCCATATCCAGTCCCATTTGGATAAAGAGGTCGGCTGAACGGATTTTTGCGATGTAACTGGGTTTGAGCGCCACCGCGTGCGGGTTTTCCTTTCCTGACGCGAGGGACAGGACCTCCACTAAATTGCCGCCAACTCGGCGCGCGAAGTCGGCTAGGTCAGGCACCGAGGTGACGACCTTCAAGGGCGCCGCCGAGACAAGCCCCATTTGAAATACGAACAGAAGCAGCGCAGTGACTCCCGTCTTTAACCGAAGAGAAAGACCGCAGGAAGAATGTGAGTTCATGATGTGGGAAGAAGCAGCTGATTTCACGGAGTGAGAGCGTGTTGATGGCTGCCGAGGAGTATCGTCCATTGCAGAAAAGCCTGCAGATCGCGCTTGGACTCTCCGGATATGGCCTGGCTGGAGGCTGCGTAGGTCAACTGGAGTCTTAGCCTCTGGTATTCGGAGATTTGACAGCCCAGATAGCCGCTGACGGCCCTCAGGGTTTCGTCGGTCGCCTCTAGGCCGTCCGCCACGGCGCCGCCTGTGGAGTCTGTTTCACTCAGCGTACGGGAACGCACAAAGTCAAAGCGCAGGCCGGGGGTCCAGGTTTTCCCGATCCGGTACTGCACATAAACATATCCCCCCTTTCCTTGAGAGCCGCCGGTGCCTGAGCCGTCGAGAGGATGAGTTAGGGTGCCGCTTTGTCTGCCGGACAGCACCTCGCCTCCTAGCTCGGCCTCACTGCCTCCGGATAATCTCCAAACAAGTTTGGCGTCGGCTCCCCAAAGCGTGCGGGTGCCTTCGTCGCGGCCACGTAAGAGGTTCGCACCCATGTGCAGAAAGACGGACTCGCCCAATTCCATCACGGACGCACCGCGCCCGTAGTAGGTAAGGGAGCCGAAGCCGCGGGTTTCCGGGGCTTCAAAAACACTCGCGGAGCCCTGGTTTAGGTCAAAGCCGCCCAGCACACTTCGTTCAGCCCCCAGGCCGTCAACGGCTCCAAAGGTGAGTTTGATGTAGTAAGGAACAGCAGGCACCCAGTTTAGCTCTACACCCCTCCCCTTGCTCTCCCCGCCCAGCAACTGTTCCAAAACCGGCGGATGATCCACAAACGGCAGGTCGTGCGGATGCACCTTCCCTAACCTTGTGAAGTCGGCAAAAAACTGGCCTGCCTTAATTTGGAGCCCGAAGGGCAGGGCCGTCGTTTCGATTGCCGCCTCCTCCAGTCCGAATGTGACCTCACTGAAGGCGCCCTGCTTCTCGGCCGGAGCGAGCTCCGATCCTGCGTTTGCCACAAGGTAGGCACGGGCAAACGGATCAATGTTTGCCTGAAAAACAAACTCCGCGTCTCTGGGCGTGAGACGCACATTGTCCTGCTTTCGAGAGTAGGATCCAACAGCGTCGATGGCCACGCTGATGCTTGGATTGATCCCGACAGCGGGCGTGGAACGCGGATTACCCTGGCCGGAACCAACTCTTTCCGAGAAGGCCCCGGCGGAAGCCGAGGCGAGGGCTTCTGCCTTTTTGGAGCGCTCCGGGGCTCCAGCATACGGCTGAGCGAGTCGCTGCTGGTTGAGCTGTTGCTGGAGGTTTTCAAGATCTCCACGCAGCGCATCGATCTGTCTGCGCAGCACCTCTAGGTCGGGATTGGCAGGACTGGCAGCGAGCGAAGTGCTGGCGGAGATTCCAAGGGTGGCCGCCATGAGAGACGACGAGAATTGTTTCAAGAAAGGAGACATAACATGCAGGGGCGCGGGATGGATTGAGCTCCAGAGCAGCGCGCCGGCATGACTGCTCAGGAGAGACTTAAAAGGTGAGAGGGAAGTTGCCGTCGGCCGGAATCACCCGGAGGTCCCCGCGCAGAGTGACGACTGGCGAATCCCTCGAAAACCCGTCTTTCCGCTGGAAAGGGAAAGGACCGCTCTTCAAAGGCGGCCGGGGCGGTAGGCGCGTGAAGTGCTGGAGGCGGTGTGGCGGTCCCACCCGCTAGAAACAGTTCGATGGCACAGTCGTCATCACTAATGCATGATGAATGCATTACTGCGTGCAGGGTCGGATGAACCGCCATCAGGCAGATCGCGAGCACACTGAAGGCGAGAAACAGGCACATAACCTGAGTAAATCGCGATGTTTTCCTTAGGTTTTGATCCCTCATTTGAGGCATTGTGGACGACACCGTGCCCGCAAGTCAAATGCAAACAAATTGCAATAACAATCCTCTCATCGGAGGTCTTGATGGCCCTGCGCTGCGTCACGCTCAGCCAACACTCGGCTCTCCCCTTGGACAATCCCGCAGACTGATCTCTTAGGCGGGCCAATTTTCTCTTTCGGGACTTACGAAGGAAGAAAGCCCCGCGCCCAAATTCTCAGAGGAACTGCGCCTTTTTCCAGTCAAGGCAAAGAGAAATGCTCAGGAACTCTCGGAAGAAAATGTATCAACGGTGACAAAGGCCTAAAATTTGGCTCAGAACGCGGTGAGCGCGGCAGCTCTCCCCCGTGTCCTCTCGCCCAGAGCGTTTCATGTCTCGCTACAGTCCCCTCACTCCCCCGCGATTGCATTCTAGCTCCCTCGATGTTAACCTCATCCAATGAACGCGACCCTTGACCAGCCTACGCCGAGAAATCTTCGCGAACAAATTCTACAGCGTATTTCGGCTATGCCCGAAAATGATGTCGCTCAAGTTTACGAGCTTTTGCTGCTGGCTGAAAAATTGAAGGTCAGACGCGATATTTCCCAACAAGCCGTTGCTGAAAACGCGCAGGGAATGTGGGTTAACCTTCCTGAGTTCATCAACGCCTACCGTAGCCGGCGAATGTCTGCATGACTGTGTGCTTGGATACCAACGTGCTAATCCAAGCACGTGCCAGCAGTCATCCATACGGGGTCATTCTGGACGGTTTTGTTTTTGGCCTTCCCTTCTGAACTGGTCTGTCTCCAATCGAGTGCTGGCCGAGTATGAGGAGATCATTTGCGGCAAAGCGGTGAGGCGGGGGAGTGTCTGTCCCCTGCGTCTCCTGCCACCATCAAAGTGGATCGTGTGCTCGCGCGAGTAGCGGAGTGCCTGCTCATGCAGGGCAAAAATCATAAATGAACACTGCGGATGTGATCAGCGAGACGAGAAAGGTCTTCGTCGTTGGCCCGACTGCCATCGTGGGAGGAAATGTATCCTTCATAGCGATAAAAATGAAAGTATAGACGCCATGAGGTTGTCGCCTTGCGCGAGATCCCGAGATTTTAAAAGCGATGACAACGCCAACTTCGGCCGCCAGCTGGGATGATGGCCAAAATTCCGGTTTCCCATCATTCCAGATTTTCGGCTGTGGCGGGGCGCCTGGTCATTTCAGAGGATTCAGGATTCGGAGGATCTGCAGAATGCCTCCCCGGAGTATCAGCAGCAAATCATAGAATCCGCATTTGCCGCCCTGGCACGATTTTTCCAGCCTGGACGCTGGGGAGTTAATTACGGCAACTTTGCGGTCAATCGTTTCAAGGTCTCGCCGTGCGCAATCTCTTTGCCATCGACGAGCACTCGCAGGCCAGCGCCTTTGTTGTAGCGGTTTCCGGTCTTGTCCCAGAGAATCGTGAGCGTGCGTCCGTGATAGCTGACGTTGTCCAGACAGAAGTAATCTAACACGCCTTCTGGCGCGAGTGGGTTGACTTCGAGCAGGTCATCCGCGCGTGGACGCAGTCCTACCAGACCGGTGATAATCAGATCGCAATAGGTGGAGTGGTTGTAATCCCGGCCTCGTGTTTTAGGAAACGGGCCGACCTTCATCCAGATACCTGTGTCGGGGTTGAGCGACTCGTCGAGCCAGGCTACGACCTTTCCATCATTCAGCGTCAGGTGATGGCTTTGTGTGTAGGCCTTCAGAGTGTCAAAATACTCTTTTTTGCCGACTACAGCTTGCTTGTAGTTGTTGAGCACATTTGCTAAAGCGGTCAGCGTCTGGGATGTAGAGAAGGGCCAACTCGCTCCGCACCACATGCAACCCGCAGCGTTGATAAAGAACTTCGGATGCCGACGCTCGGCCACCGTCGGACCATACGACCCGAGGAATCCCTGCGGGTCGGTCAACTGGCGCCAAGCCTCTTCATAGCCGTGCCCACTCTCAGGCAGGTTGAAATACCAGGGCACAAAACCAAAGATTTCGCGGACCTTAACTCGCTGCCCTGGTTCGCAGGCCTCCGAGACGGAGTTGTCGTATTGATTCGTGGGGGCGTTATCGTGCCGCATCACTTTGAAAAACTTTGCCTCGGGATCCCACAACTGGTCCTGAAATCGTTTGCGCAACTGCTCGGCTTCGGCGCGATATTGACCGGCAAGTTCCTTCCGGCCAGCCAACTCAGCTATCTGGGAAATCGCAATGGCCCCGCCGAACATATACGAGTTCATCGGTGGCCGGATGCCCGTGCCGCCGATGGAGAACTCCTGCCCCTCCCAGGAATCCACCTGCCAATAAAGGCCATTGTCGAGCAGGCGGCTTTTCTGCCATGCGTGGAGTGCCGGGTTGCCTTGTTTCCACGCCTCGTGGTTCTTGATCAAAGCGTCCAATAACCCAGTGACGAACGGCTTGTCGGCATTGACCAGATAGCGGGCGTAGATGGCATCCGTAATCCACTGTGAATACATCTTGCTCGAGCCTCCCGGATCGCCGCCTTTGCCAAAATGAAACTGAGAGTAGTCGTCGATGATCTTCGCGTCGCGAATCCAGCGTCCCTCGTAGAGTTGATGTCCCACGGGGCAGTTGATGGTGTTGTAAATCTTGCTCCAGCTCACCTTCGGCAGGAACTCGGTGACGACAAAGCCCTCTGGGGTGTGCCAAATGTGCTTGCGATAGGCCCACCATCGAAAGTGATAAGTCTCTTCGATGTCTTTGTCGGAACACTCGAAAAGAGGAACGTTTCGCTCCATCCAAGCGGCAGCTTGGTCGTTGCTGATGGCGGTAATCGAGCCATCACTCGGCAAGTCTGCGGCGGTGTCGTCCGGACGCTGACTATTGAAGGTTGCCACATAACGGCGCAGCGCGTCGGGCTTCAGAATTGCAGACGAATACTCGGCGCGCAGTGCTGCCAGTGAGCACATCTGCAAAGCGATGAAGGTAATGAGCGATGGCTTTTTCATTTGGGGAAATACAAGCATATCTCAAGCAATCATTTCCTTCAACACGCCCGCCAAGGCAAAGCGCGACAAAAGTCCAAACACGCAGTGACAAGAATCCCCTTGCCCGCCTCTTTAATCTGCCATGCCAGCATAGCCGTTAACCTGCTCTACCTCTTTTGCAGAAACTTCTGCACACGCTGCCCCGTGCCCTCCGCCACATAAACCGCTCCATCGGGACCCACCGCAATGTCGTGACCAAGCTGAAACCGCCCCGCCCCTGGCCCGGGGCCGCCAAATGTGTCGAGTACCTTTCCTTCTGAATCAAGAATAACAGCCTTACCTCTTTCAGTTTCTGGAAGCGCAGGGTCACCCCCATCAATAATATAAACAGATCCGGAGGGGCCTACGCTTACGCCGTAGGGCCGGCCTATATGCGGCCCCTGCCACTTGCTTAAAAATCGCCCAAAGGCGTCAAAAATCTGAACTCGTGAATTCGACCGATCACACACATAAAGCCTGCCTTCTCCGTCCGTCGCGATGCCGTGTGGAAGTTGAAATTCACCGGGGCCAGCACCTTTGGAGCCCCATGTAGAAACAAAACGCCCCGCCGAATTGAACTTAACAATGCGTGTATTTTTGTAACCGTCGCTCACACAGAACGAACCATCATTAAAAACCGCCACATCTGTGGGCAGATTGAAATGCCCTTCATCGTCACCTGGCACGCCGGCTTCACCAACGGACAAAAGCAACTTCCCCTCTGGTGTGAATTTAAAAATCTGGTGCAGGCCAACATCGGTGAGCCATAGGTTACCTTCGTGGTCCACGTTAAGGCCGTGGGGCATCACAAACTGACGGGCACCCCACGCAAAAAGAAGTTCTCCTGTTTCGCCACTCAAAACGCTCACCGTGGGCTTCTCGATCGGCTCCCCAGGAAAAGGGGTTGTCCACTGGCGCCCGCTCCGGTGGAAAACGAACACGCGATTTTTAGTATCAACGCCGATCCCAGAGCAAAGCCCAAGCGCATACTCCTTCGGAAGTTTCGGCCAGTCGCGGACAACCTCATGATGGCTGATTGGGCTTGCTACCAACAAAGAGGTGGCAAGGTGAATGAAAATAATGGGGAGGCGCAGGGAGGACATTGTAAAGAGACGCGATCAGAATTCATATTTCACCCGAAACC
>CALQFT020000059.1 GCA_943329925.2 Opitutus sp. GAS368 | reverse complement strand
TGCTGGCTGTCTTCTCTTCTGGTAAACTTCACCCCTACCAGACGCGAAACGCCATGCTCCTCCATCGTCACCCCATAAAGCGCATCCGCCCGGGCAATGGTCTTTTTGTTATGGGAAATAACAACGAACTGACTTTGTCCTACGAAGCGATCTAGGATTTTAATAAAGCGATTGATATTGGATTCGTCCAAAGGCGCATCCATTTCGTCCAATACACAAAACGGACTGGGTTTGACCATGTAAATGGAGAAGAGCAAGGAAACCGCCGTCATGGTTTTCTCCCCCCCGGAGAGCAGGGTAATGCTCTGCAACTGCTTGCCGGGAGGCTTGGCGATAATCTCGATGCCGCTTTCCAACGGATCACTTGGATCGGTTAAAATAAGATTCGCCTTACCGCCACCGAACAGCTCGGTGAACATCTCCTGAAAGTTAATCCGAATCTTTTCAAAGGTTTCAGCAAACATCTGCCGCGTCGTGTTATTGATTTTTGCAATAACCTCCAGCAACTCCGCCTTTGAATTCAGCAAATCCGCGTGCTGCCCTTCCAAGAAGACGCTCCGCTGCTCTAATTCCTCGTATTCCTGAATGGCCTCCATGTTCACCGGCCCCATCGCATCTAGGCGCTGATCGATTTCCCTCGCCAGTTGCTCCACCCGCGTCCAGTCCAATTCGTAGGCGTCAGCATCCGATTCTCCGCCCTCCGCCGTCGCTCCCAAAGCGGTCCCGTTACCACTCTGCCCGTCCTCGGAGGACTCCACATCAGAGCCGCTACCACCCCGCTGCCGTTTGACCGCATCCCGATACGCCACCTTCAAAGAGTAGAAGTCCGGACTAAAATCCCGCAACTCCACCTGATAACGCTTCAGCACGTGTTCTTCAATCAACCCCGCCTTCATTTCCCATTGGCTCAAATGCACTTCCAAGCGAGAGCGCTTCTCCACCAAACCGGACAACTGCGATCTCCGGGCCCGCACCTGCGCGGTTTCCTCCTCCACCTCTGCCGCCACCGCAGCCCTTTGCGTGAGCAGCTCGTTCAACACGGCCTCCGCCTCCCCTGCCTGCGTCTGGAGCCCGCCAAGGCTTGCCTCCATTTCCTCGCTTTCTCCGTGTAAAATACTGATGCGCCCCTCGTAAGTCTCGACGTCTCGAGCACGATCATCGATCACCCCTTGCAACTCAGCTACGCGCTGCTCCATTGGTTGGCGCTGCTGCTGGAGCGAAGACTGCCGCTGCCGTTCAGTCGCCACGTGCACCTTTAATTCATTCCACTCCGACTGCGCTTGCGCCTCCCGCGCCCGCAAGGTCTCCATCCCACCCTGCAAATCCTGCCGCAGACTTTGCTGCGTTTCGATATTTCCCAGCGCCTCGGCCACCTCCGCCTCCAACGCATCCAAACGCTCCGCCGCTTCTGCAAAACGAGCCGCCGCCGCCGACTGCTCGCCCTCCAGGGACTGATGCCTGCGCCGAGCGTCGGTCAACTGCCGCTCCAACTGCCCCATATGCGCCTTTAAACTGGACTGCTGCAACGCGGCGGTTTGTCTGGCGTCGTGCGCCTGACTGATCTGCCCCGCGAGCACCTCCAATTCCCCGGCCAACTCTTCTCTACGCTGCTGCCTCTGCTCCAATTGTCCGTGCAACTCTTCCAATTCCGTCCCCAGCGATTGCACCTGATTCTTGCGCTCTAACACCGACGCCGCCGCATTCGAGCCCGAATCGATCCCGCCATGCAACATCCCATCCCCAGTCAGCAACTCGCCCTGCAAGGTAACGATCGTCCAGCCCTTCATCGGAAACAAACGCAAGGCGGCTTCCACGTCGGGCACCACCACAGCGAAGTTCACCAAGCGCTCAATGAGCCGCTCCGCTTCTGGGCGGGCCTTAATTTTGTGGATCAACCAGCCCAAAGCGCCTTCCGGCAGGCGTAATTCGTCGTTTTGTACGTGCTCAAAAGCGCTGTCTAATTCTCCCAGTGCCAGCACCGCCCGGCCGCCCTTGCCAGCACGCAACGTCCTGACGATGTGCCCGGCGACCTCCGTGTCAGCCATCACCACCGCCTGCAAATTGGCACCCAATACCGCTTCCACAGCCGCCACATACTCCGGCTCCACGTCGATAAACTCCGCTAAGGCCCCCTGAATGGCCGGCAGAAAAAAATCAGGATTATCCAACCCCTTCAATACAGATTGGGTACCCGCAGAAAAGCCCTCCCCACTGTCCAGCAAGCCCTTGAGCACTTCCAAGCGGCTCTCTTTTTCAGCACAAATCCGCTGCACTTGACGCAATTCCCCCTCTGCGGTAGCAAGCGCCATCTGCCCCATGCGGCTCTGCCCCTCCAATTCGTTCAACCGGGACTGAGTCCGCTCGAGATCCGTTTGAGCGGCCTCCACATCCAATTTCCCCTGCTCGGACTGCTGCTCGAAATCCAGCGCTGCGGCACTCCACTGTTGCGTCTCGCCCGCCAAGACGGACAACCGCGCCTCCATCCCGTCCCGCTGCTGGCTCACGCTCGAAAACTGCCCGCGCAATCCGGATACCCGCAACTCCCAGCGTTGCAATTCCTGCACTGATGCCTGCAGTTCCCGCTCCGCCTCCGAACGCTCCCCGGCCACCGCCAGCACCGACACCTGAGCCGCCTCTAACTCCCCCAACTCTGAAGCCAGACGCGCCCCGAGCTCCTGCAACTCCAAATCCGCCTCCCTTATAGCAATCTCAGCGGCGGCCATCCGCTCCCGGCCCCCGATCATCTCGGCCTGATATCGCGACACCAGCCCGCTGTACTCAAAGCCTTTTTCGCGGTTGAAAACCAATCGGTTTTCGTGATTTGAAATCCTCGAACGCAAGTCCGTCACTTTGCGCCGCGCCTCCTCCAAGCGCTCCTCCATCGCAGCCAACCCCGCACGCCGAGCCGCCAACTCCGATTCCCCGCCTTCAATGTCGCTCTCCAACTCCGCCTGCCGAGCCCGGAAGCCGGCCAATTCATTCTGCCCAGCCTCGCGATGCTCTTCGATCTTCTCCCACTGTTGACGTGCGGCATGCGTTTCAAACGTCTTAAGCTCCGCAAGCAAGGTCTGATAACGCCGAGCCTTGGCCGCTTGACGCTGCATCGAGCCAATCTGACGACGCACCTCCTTGATAATATCGTCCAGCCGCAGCAAATTTGCCTCCGTCGCATCCAACTTTCGCAACGCCTCCTTACGCTGGCTCTTAAACCGCGTAATCCCGGCCGCTTCTTCGAAAATCGCACGCCGATCTTCAGGGCGGGAAGACAGAATCTGGTCAATCTTGCCCTGTTCCATAATGGAATAGGCCGAACGACCGATCCCCGTATCCATGAATAACCCATGGATGTCCTTAAGCCGACAAGGCGTCTTATTGAGCAAATACTCCGAAGATCCATCCCTAAACACCCGCCGCGTGATGGTTACTTCGTTCCAATCCACGCCCAATTCCTTCTCGCACTCCGCGAAAGTCATGGAAACCTCCGCCATCCCAAGTCCGGCTCGTGAATCCGTCCCTGAAAAAATAACGTCCGCCATCTCCCCCCCGCGCAAAGCCTTGGCGGATTGCTCGCCTAATACCCAGCGGATGGCGTCGAGTACGTTAGATTTGCCACACCCATTGGGTCCCACCACGCAAGTCACCCCGCGATGAAACTCCATCAGCGTTCTAGGTGCGAAACTCTTAAAACCGAACAATTCGAGGGAGCGAAGATACATGGCGGGGAGAATCTCACCCATGTCCCCGCCGGATGCAAGCCCTAGCTATGGTAGGTAAGATCCCCGCCCACCACAACCGCTTGTATGTAGCCCGCATCAAACCCACACCCCGCGCCGCCCCCATTCTTGTTTCTAAGTCGCGCTTTAAAAGAGAACAGGCACCAGGATCTAAGCGGCGCAACACACACCCCCGTCCGATATTCAGACTGCGAAAAACGTAATTTATCTCCCCTTCGCCTTGCTATAGTTTCCACAGGTGAAGGAATCTCCACTTCGTAAAAACGTGCACTCCCAACCGCAGGATATTTTGGAAACAAGCAGACCTTTGCCCCCTCTATTCATCCAGCAAAATTCCAAAATGCGCCCCCTGGCCGCTTTTTTCACGCTGTTGATCACCTGCTCCGGAATTTTATCTCCCCAAATCATGGCGTCGGATTCCTACATCACCCAATATCAGGGTTCCCGCCTCTACTCATGGGATGGCAAGTATTTGTCACAGTACCAAGGAAAACGCCTCTACGAGTGGGATGGACACTATCTCTCCACCTACCAAGGAAGCCGCCGCTTTGAGTGGGATGGACAGTATATCCAAACCTACCAAGGTGGTCGCGTCTTCAGTATCGACGGGTCGGTCCCGCAGGCGATTTTGGCACTCCTCGCCGCAGGATTTCTCTAATCGTGCTGAAAACCTATCAGTGGCCCCACTCCATTGCGTTCCCCAATGCGGATGTCGCGCTTGTACGAATTAGACAAGCTGAGCGCAGCGCCAGGGGGCGCCTTCGTGTGCGGGACGTGTTGCGAGAAATATTGTTGAACTGGGCAGGGCATCCCATTGCGTTGGAGGAATCGGCTCAAGGACCGATTATGCAGGGCTCTGTGAGGGGAGAACATATCGAGGTGTCGATCAGCTATGCGGGGGGAGACGCTTGGCTGGCGCTTCGCAGTAACGGCGGCATCGGGCTGGACGCTGTACTTGTGGAGGAATGCACTGCTTGGAAAGAAATCGCCGAGCTTTATCTGGAGGATGAAGCCGTACAGAAAATTCGCGAGGCCCCGCACCAAGCGTTGGCGTTTGCGAGGCGGTGGGCGGCTCTGGAGGCCCGCTGCAAACTTGCAAAATTGCCGCTTCGAGAGAAAAGCCAGCCACCGGCGGCGCCGGTTCACTCGTTGGAAGTAGACAATCTGGTGATCTGTATCGCGCTAAGTGCCGCAGCCCAAAACTAGCTTGCCTCAAGCCGCCTCAGGAGCGGGGTTTGACGTAAATTCCTATAAGAGGAAGGGGGGAGGGTTTTGAAGAGATAAAATCACTCACAAATCCCTGCGCCGTACGGATCTCTATATGCCCTGGTCCAGAGCCGCCGTACACTAACACTGAGCCCTGAGGTGCCTTATAGGGGTCGGAAATGGGTAGTTTCTGAAAGCCGAAATCAAACTGCAATTCTCCAGCAGCCTCTTTTGCAAATTGAGTCTTGGGGTACCGATCAATTACATGGGCGTTGAGCAACGCGGTCTTCACGTAACGCCAGCAATTGTAAGTCGATGACGATGCAGCGCGAGCAGCTGCAATTTCGGCGGCTTCCAACATCCTCTTATCGTAGTGAAGGCTGCCGGACTGCGGGCCAAAAAGTTTGCGCAATTCAGGCCGCAGACTATCCGGCTGCTCGGAGGCAAACAGCGAATAACTTGCACGCGCCGAAGAGGCCGTGAACATGGCTAAAATGCAGAATTGAAAGAGAAAAAATCGCATACAGACGGCCCCGAGAGACGTTGCTTGGGAGATCATGTGTACGCATGAAAGCAACCGAATCACCCCGCTTCACCACACCCAAATTAAATCTGAGCGGGCAATCGCAGAACGGGAATCTCGCAACCTACCACCGCTCAAGCACCGGTCAACCCAGAGTTGTGTAGAAAATTTGCGACACTGTTCCCAAAAGCCCAGCCCCCGCTTTTCCCAAACAAAAACCAAGCGGCCCTTCATCCCTTAGAAAGGGGTCCATCAACTTGGCCGTTGCCTCGTTTATCCAAACGCTAACACCTTCACGCGGAGACCGTCTTCTCCTCCGCCTCGCCTTTTACGGCACCCAAAAGCGTTTCCGTCCATCGTGCCCATAGCCAACACAAATCCGACAAGCGGTTCACATACTTCAAGATATTGGGATTCACTGAGGTGCCACTTTCCATCAGCGACACGATCGCCCGTTCCCCCCGCCTGCAAGTCGTTCGGGCAACATCCAAGCACGCACTTCCCTTGCTGCCCCCCGGAGTGGCCCAACCCGAATAGGTGATTTTGTGATTTTTCTCCAAATCTACAATCTGCGCAGTCAACTCCTCCGCCCACTCAGGCCCAATCACCTCCCGCCCCTTCTCCAGATACCGCACCGCGTCTCCCGAGGCCACCGCAAGCTCCCCCATGATGGGGATAAGTTGCTTTTGAATTTGCAAAATCCGCACTTCAATTTCAGGAACTTCGCAAAATACCCGAGCCATTCCCAGCGCCGCATTTAATTCGTCCAAGGTTCCGTACGCCTCCACCCGAGGATGGGTTTTGGACACGCGCCTCCCGAACATTAGCCCCGTAGTGCCACTATCTCCCGTCTTGGTCGCAATTGACATACACTTGGTCTAGCAACGAGAACTGCTTGTGCCAACCTCTTCCAACCGCTCTTGAAATTCCCAGCATCGCTTTTGCCATAAAATCCCACTGAAATTTTGACGTCGGCACGATTACGCTTGCACGACAAGACGAGCAAAGCTAAGTACCACCCCTCATTTTTTGCAGCCACCCGAATTCCTCCAGCACAATCGCGACACTTTGGAACCTAATTTTATGCCTAAGTCCAAGACTAAGTCCAAGACAGCAAAAGCTAAAGGTAAGGCGGCCCCAGCCAAAAAAGTTGCACTAAAGCAGGCTTCCACAGCAGCCAAGAAAACGCCCGCGCCGAAAGCCAAGCCGGCTCCCGCCAAGGCCAAGCCGGCTCCCGCCAAGGCCACGCCGGCTCCCGCCAAGGCCACGCCGGCTCCCGCCAAGGCCACGCCGGCTCCCGCCAAGGCCAAGCCGGCTCCCGCCAAGGCCAAGCCAGCTCCTGCCAAAGCCAAGCCAGCTCCCGCCAAAGCCAAGCCGGCTCCCGCCAAAGCCAAGCCGGCTCCCGCCAAAGCCAAGCCGGCTCCCGCCAAAGCCAAAGCAGCTCCCCAAAAGGCCAATATCACTAAGTCTAAACTCAAAAAAACTCTCTCGAAGCCCAAAACGCAACCCACTTCGGGGGCAAAGGCAAAGCCAATTAAGGCAGCTACGGCTGCAAAGAAGCCGGTTTCAAACAAAGGTGCATCAATGGCATCTTCCAAAAAAGCCGACTCAACGCCGAAGGTCAAATCTATCACAAAGGCCGTTCCCACCCCTAAAAGTGAACCCACCCCGGCTCCTAAAAAGGTGGAAGCCCCAACCCCGACCGCGATTAAAGTCAGTGGAAAGGCTGAAAAAACGGCTTCAGCTGGGAAAAAACCGACAGCAGGGCCCGTCCATGCGGATCTGTTGGTTAAGAAAAAAATTCTGCCCCCAGAAAAAAAGGTAGTCACTGACGAATGGGTTCTTCAGCAGCGTGAACGAATTTATGAACTCCGCGACAATTTAGTGGAATCAATGCACGGGGTCGCCAAAGACACGCTGCGTTCCCGCGCAGAAGGCAGCGAAGCGAGCGCCTTCGGCATGCACCAAGCCGACGCCGGAAGCGATTCCTACGACCGTGACTTTGCCCTTTCGCTCCTGAGCCAGGAACAGGACGCGCTCTATGAAATTGACGAGGCGCTCAAGCGAATTGACTTGGGAACTTACGGGGTCTGTGAAATGAGCGGAAAGGTGATCAAACGCGAACGCTTGGAAGCACGTCCCTTCGCCCGGTACACGGTGGAATGTCAGGCGGAAGTTGAGCGACAAAAGAAGCTCCACAAAGCCCGTATGCCCGTGACCTCCCTTTTTGGTCTCACCGACGACGAAGCATCCGAAGGCGAAGAAGAGGACCAAACCCTTGACGCCAAAGAGTAAGCTTTAGCACTATCAATCTGATCTACATTCGACTATCTATTCACTAACAAACCATGGCACGCGACTTCATTATCCTTGAGTGCACCGAAGCAAAGGCGGAGGGAAAGCCCGTTTCCCGCTATATTTCGACCCGCAATAAAAAAAGCCCCAACACTCCGACTCGTCTCGAGAAGGTAAAATACAACCCGTTTCTTCGGCGGCGCACCATGCACCGTGAAACCAAGTAAGTTCAAGCAACACAAGCACATCAGCTACCTGAACTACTTAAACTTGAATTATGCAGCCTAAAACTCCCGCCCGCCGCACTGCCTTCCGCAAGGCCAACCGCAGCATGCCCCGCCGTCGCGTGGACATCGCCTTGGATGCCATTGATTGGAAAAACCCGGACCTTCTAAAGAAGTTTGTCACTGAAAATGGCAAGATTCTTCCGCGTCGCCTTACTGGCATGCCCGCTCATTATCATCGGAAAATTACCCGTGAAGTGAAGCGTTCCCGCCAGGCGCTTCTGATGGCATAATCCCCATCAGAAGGGATTCCCAACGGTGGTTCGGTTAAGTCCTTCCGAACTTTCTAGGCTACAAACCGTTTCAAACAAGCGCCGCTATCGATGCGGCGCTTGTTTTGCTTTTTCGCCCATCCCCGCGTTTCTTCCAAGGGATCCAAATAGTTTAATTTCATGAGCGCCGAGAGCCCCTCACTTCCTCAAGCAGAACTACTCGGACTGCTCCCCTGCCCGGCTTGGGTTGCCACGTCCAATGGCGATTGCATCTTTGCCAACCGCGCTCTCGGAAAACTGCTGGGCATCCCCGAAAATCAACTTCTAGGCCGAGGCTGGCTCCAAGTCCTCTCCCCAGCGGATCATTCCCTCGCCCTTCGCTGGCTCTTCAAACGTAGTTCCCTGCGCTCCCGGTTCAAAGCCCGATTCTGGACCACCTCAAGCCAGCGCAAGCAGCGCCTCCGCGCGGACGCCAGCCTTTTGCCCGCGGGATCCCAAGGGGACCTCATCCTGGTCCTCCTGCGGGATGTCACTCCAAAAATTAATGACACCCTCCGGCGCCAACTTCGCTCGGAACAACTTCGGCTCTGTTTTGAAAATGCCCCCATCGGCATCGGCTTTCTGGATCTCGACCTTTCCTTCATCCAAGCAAACCCCGCACTGCACCGGATTCTTTCCTCTGAGCTTAGTCCACTAAAAGGCCGCTCGCTGGATCTCTGCTTGGAAAATCGCCTCCCGCCGGCCTCTGCTCTAGAAATCGCCCGCGTCTGTTCCCAAACCATCCTCAAAGGCGATCCCCACGCCCTTCACGGCTGGCCCCTGGACTCCCCAGAACCCAACGGACCACAGCACGTCACTGATTGGGAAATTCGCCGCATTGAAACCACAGACCACTCCCCCGTGGGCCTGTTGGTCACGGTTTCAGATGTCACCCGCCAGAAATACATTGAAGAGCGCCTCCGTCTTCTCGCCAGCGTGCTGGAAACCACTCCTGATTTCGTCGCCGTATTCTCGCCCGAAGGTGGCGTGCTTTATTTAAACCGGTCCGCCCGCGAAACCGCCGGCTTGGATAAGGATACCCCCATCCACCATCTCCACTACACTAATTTACAACCCCCTTGGGCAGCAAAACTTCTGCGTGAAGATGGATTTCCAACCGCACTTCAATCCGGCAGATGGGAAGGGGAAACCGGCTTTAAAAACGTCTCCGGCGACCCCATCCCCGTTTCCCAAATTCTTTACGCACACAAAAACAACTCCGGTCAGGTGGAGTTTCTCTCCTCCATCCTGCGCGATATCACCGAGTCCCTCGAATTCCGCGAACAGCTCGCGCGCGCCCAAGAAAACCTCGAACAGCGCGTCATTGAACGCACCGCCGAACTTGCCGACGCCACCGCTCTCATCGGCGATCGCGTGCGCCAGCAAGCCGCCGTCGCCGCCCTTGGAGAATCCGCCCTCACTGGAAGCTCCATCACAGACCTCATTGAGGAGAGCAACCGCCTGATCCTTGAAATCCTTCGCGTGGATTTTTGTGCTTTGCGTGAACTCTCCGAAGACCGCCAAAGTCTCACACTGCGGGCCGCCAGCGGTTGGCCCGAAAACCTCAATCCCTCCAGTATTCCTGCCGGGGAAAACTCCCCCTACGGCCTCGCCATCCTCTCGGGAGACCCAGTCGTTTTTGAAAATCTCGCCCAAGAGACATCCTTCGACATCTCCGACGGCCTTCGCGAAGCCGGCTGTGTCAGCGGCATGGCCGTCTCCATCGTTTTTGGGGAAGAACCTTTCGGCGCGCTGGGCGTATTCAGCAGGCACGAATTGCAGTTTACCAAAAACGACGCCCACTTCCTCCAATCCGTCGCCAACGTCATTGCCGCCACCGTCCAACGCCAGAAGGCGGAATCAGAAATCCGCCTAGCGATGCAACAAGCCGAGGCTGCCAACCAAGCCAAAAGCGCTTTTCTCTCGCGCATGAGTCACGAGTTGCGCACGCCCCTCAACGCCATATTGGGGTTTGCTCAGCTGCTCAAACTCGAGGAGCCCAGCGCCTCCCAACTCGAGAGCATCGTGCACATCACTCGCGCTGGGCGGCACCTGCTTTCCCTCATTAACGAGGTCTTGGACATCGCGCACATCGAGGCCGGCCGCCTCGCCCTGACCATCGAACCAGTCGAACTCAACGGCTTCCTCCACAATATAGTGCAACTAATGCACCCACTTGCAGCCGCCTCACAGGTCGATATCCAACTCGTCGGTCGCGACAGTCTCTTTTATGTCCGGGCAGACCGCCAGCGACTCAAACAGGTCGCTTTTAATTTCCTCTCCAACGCCATCAAATACAACAACCAAGGAGGCGTTGTCCAAGTCAGCCTCAGGCTCACTCCAGTCGCAGCCCGATTCGAAGTCCGGGATACCGGCCCGGGAATCCCTCCCGAAAAACACGACTTCCTGTTCAAACCCTTTGAGCGACTCGGCGCCGAAGAGAGTGAAGTCGAAGGCACGGGCATTGGCCTCTCCCTCTGCAAGGGCTTCATCGAGGCCATGGGCGGCACCATCGGCATGGAAAGCCCCGATGGTGGCGGCTGCGTATTCTGGGCGCAACTCCCCCTCGCAGACCCCTCCGAAACGCCCCAACTCCGCGTCGAACGTCTCCCTAACACCCTTGACCCCGACGCAAATCTCTCTCTAAACCCGCTTGCCAAAGTGCTTGTCATCGAGTCTCACGAATTCGATCTGCAGCTCGTTGAGCGACTAGTCCAAAAAAATGCCCATTACGAAATGCTCAGCTCCATGCACGCTGACCTCGCCCTTGGACTTGCCCAAGAACATCGGCCCGCACTCATTCTCATGGATGTCGAATTGCCGGATCTCCCTCCAAGTGAATTCCTCCCCCAATTACGCGCCCTTGCTCTCCTTAAAAATACCCCAGTTGTTTTGATGTGCACGGAACACCCCACTCCGGATCTCCAGAACCTTGCCCAACGCTTTCAAGCCAAGTTTCTTATTAAGCCCTACGCCCCGGAGGATCTTCTCCTAATTCTTGACGCCGCATTGCCACGCTCGGTTGCAGCCGGAAATCTTTGAACGCCAATCGCAGCTTCTTGTCTCAAACCATAAGTAGTTTCTTCCCCTCCCAGTTCCCTCTTTACTCTTGCCCCCACTTCGACTTTCTCAGTTCCCCCTGAATTTTTCCCGGCCGCCCCTTTAACCGGCCCTTGGCTTGGGTTTCGAGTAACCCATCAGTAAACTTTTCCGCAAACGCCTCCTCCTTCCCATGATCGACGTCGTAAACCTCACTAAACGCTACGCAGGCTTCACCGCCGTACGCGACATTTCCTTCCAAGTTCAACGCGGCGAGGTCGTCGGTTTTCTCGGCCCAAACGGCGCGGGCAAAAGCACCACCATGCGCATGCTCACTGGGTACCTCCCGCCCTCTTCCGGAAGAGCCTCCATCGCAGGGTTTGATATTTTCGACCAATCCATCGAGGCCCGCCGCCACATCGGCTACCTTCCTGAAAGCACTCCCCTCTACCACGACATGAGGGTCCACGAATATCTCCGCTACAGAGCCAGCCTCAAGGGCGTTGAAGCCTCCAAGGTCAAGGAACGCGTCGGCGACGTTCTCGAAATGTGCGACCTGCGCGAAAAAGAACGCGCCCTTATAGGCACCCTCTCCAAAGGACAAAGACAGCGCGTGGGCCTCGCCGACGCCTTGGTCCACGACCCCGAACTCCTCATTCTGGATGAGCCCACCATCGGCCTAGACCCCAACCAAATCAGACAAGTCCGCGAGCTCATCAAAAACCTAGCCAATCGGCGCACTGTGCTGATTTCCACCCACATCCTTCCAGAGGTTGAAATGATGTGCTCCAGGGTCGTCGTCATCCACAAAGGCCGTATTCGCGCCTCGGACACCGCAGAAAATCTTTTGCGAAAGCATCGGGCCGCTGGGGAAATACGCCTCGAAGTCCACCAGCCCCCGCAGGGCGCCTACGCCCAGTTGGCCGCCCTTAAAGGAGTGAAGGAAGTTTCGGAGAAAATGGCCGGCGAGGAATGCTCATTCCTCCTGCGCACAGACGCCGAAACGGATCTTACGGAAGCCGTCCTGCAACTCGCCCAATCCGGCAACTGGAGCCTGCGTAGCCTGCTACGCCGAAAACCCACCTTGGAAGACGTATTTGTCGACCTCACCCAGGGCGACTAAGCCCACCCCAAATCTTTCCTCAGGACCCCCCAGGATTTTCAACTCCCCACCCGAGCCTCTCTTTATGCGCACATTCATCACCCTACTAGGCCGAGAAGTGAAGAGCTTCTTCTACTCGCCCATCGCCTACGTAGTCCTCTTTTTCTTCCTCATCGCCACCGGCTTCAACTTCTACTCCGGCGTCTCCTTCCTCAATCAGGGCCCCTCCGAAGTTACCGTAGTGGAAGCCGCCTTCAACACCGTCCTCTTCTGGTTTCCCTTCGTGTTGATCTTCCCCCTCATCACCATGCGTACCTACGCCGATGAATTCCGCATGGGAACCATTGAAACGCTTGCCACCGCCCCTATCAGCGACTGGCAGATTGTTCTCTCCAAATTCCTCGGAGCCTTCATTTTTTACATCCTGCTGTGGGCCCCCAGCTTCCTCTACTTCACCGCATTTGAACAGATCACCGGCAAGGCCGCCGCTGTCGCCGCAGGCGCCTATGGCGGAAGCTACCTTCTTTTGCTTCTGCTGGGCGCTTTTTACGTCGCCCTCGGCTGCCTCGCTTCAGCCCTCACCAATGAACAAATCAACGCCGCCGTCATGACGTTCGTCGCCATCTTTGGCTTCTTTGTCACAGGCTTGCTTGGCTTCATTCTCAACTCCCCAAGCCAAGCCGTCCGCGACATCATTTCCTACTTCTCAGCGGTGGAACACATGGCGGACTTCTCCCGGGGCCTCATCGATAGCCGCCCCCTTGTTTGGTACATTTCCATGACCGCCTTCACCTTGTTCCTCAACCTCCAAGTCTTCCAGTACCGCAAGTGGAAAGCCTAATCCCGAATCAGAACTCCCCGCTTTCCTAAAACTTTACGGATCCTCCAAGGCCTCCTATGGACCAAACACCCTCCTCTCCCAATTCTCCCGATTCTAAAGTAAATGCCCCTCAGGCAGATACTCACAAGCCCGGCTCAAGCACCATCCGCCGCTTTGCCATTGGCGCTAACGTGCTCTCCCAAATTGCAATCTTCACCGCCATTGTTGCCATGGTCAACTATGTCAACTTCAGGCACTTCAAACGCTGGGACTTCTCGCGCAGCCAAAAATACGCCCTCGCGCCTCTAACTAAAAACCTACTCGCCAACCTCAAAAAGCCGGTCAAAGCCGTCGTCTTTTTTCCCAACTTCCAAGTCATCGCCCAAGACGTAACATCCTTGCTTCGAGAATACGAATACGCCTCCGACAAGAAGTTGACCGTCGAGGTCGTCGACCCCTACCGCAACCTCCTCAGAGCAAAAGAGCTTTCCGAAAAATACAAATTCGGTTCCAGCGACAACATTGTGATCCTGGATGTCGAAGGCAAATCCAAGTTCGTCAATGCCACGGATATGGCTGAAATGGACAACTCCGGCGCCATGATGGGCCAGCCTCCAAGCGTCCGGGCATTCAAGGGCGAAGAAGCCCTAACCTCCGCCCTGATCGAAATTACGGAGGAAAAACAAAGCAAAGTCTACTTCATCACCGGCCACGGCGAACCCACTCCCATGGGGCAGGACCTCTCTGCGCTCAAGACCTTCATCGACCGCCAGAACATCAAGTCCGATCTTCTCAACCTCAACAATGTAGACGCCGTTCCCACGGATGCCTCCGCAGTAGCCCTTCTTGGTCCAAAGGCCGATCTCTCAGAGCGCGAGCTCAAGCTCTTGGCTGACTATTGGAACGAGCGTAACGGACGCCTCTTCCTTGCCATCGGCGGCAACCTCAAAATGCCACGCCTAGCCGACTGGCTAGCCGCCTCGGGCGTCGCCCTCCAGCAGGATGTGGTCGTGAAAAACGGCACCATGCTTGTCCTCCAAGGCGGTCAACCCACCCTGCGCGCAGGCATCGTTACCACCGCGGTGGGCTTCACTCCACCAAACGCCAAGGCCGTGCTCAAGGACGCCGCAGGCTTCGATCTCCAACTCGCAGGCCTCACCCAATCCCTTGCCGTCAACCCCCAGAAGGCCGGAGCGGAAAAAATCCGCTCCACAGTACTCATCACCACCACGGCCGACTACTGGGGCGAAACCGAGTACGCCCTCGGCTCCCCACAACCGGCCATAAAAGATCCACAAAAGGATCACGCGGGCCCACTTTCCCTCGCTCTTGCCTTGGAACATGGTGGCATTCCGGATCCACGCGTCAAAGTGGAAACCGGCCGAATGGTAATCGTTGGGAATTTCAGTTTTCTTTCCAATGAAGGCCTCAGAGCATCAGAGGGTGGTCTGGATTTCGCCGTTAACTCCCTTAACTGGCTCATTAATCGCGAGCAATTGGCGGGCATCCCCCCAAAACCCAAACAGGCGGTCAGTTTAAGCCTAAACGAAAAACAAATGGGCGATCTGGCTCTAGCAGTCATAGGGATCATCCCGTGCATTTTTGCCCTTATCGGCGTGGCCGTGTGGGCGCGCCGCCGAAGCTAAATGTTCATTAGGCGCTCGGGCACCCACACCGTTGCGCCTCTTTGCCATGCTATCAGCAACTTTTTGAACATTCTTAAAACTATTCAGGCACCAAACCCGTAGCGAATGTGACCCTCGGCGTTACTCCGCACAAGGCCACGCCCGCCCCCTCTCACGCCCTCCCTTTTAGAGCTCTCTTTTTACCCCATGAAACCGCGTATTACCCTGACGCTCGCCGCCATTGCCGGCACCCTTTTCGCTTACATCTGGTTCGTCGACCGGCATCAAAATACAACCAGAGAGGAGGTTGAGTCCTCGGCAAAAGTCTTGCAACTGGACCGTGCTAAAATCTCTCGCATCTCCATTAAAAACGCGGGCACACAAATCGAACTCGCCAAAGAAAACGGGCTCTGGTCCCTCACCCAGCCCGTCGCGGATCGAGCCGACGCCGCCGTGGTGGATCAGCTACTTTCCCTTTTAGACAACCTCCGTCACGACTCCAAAATCACGCCTTCTGCTGCGGGCAAGGAGGCAGATCAGCTTAAGGAGTTCGGCCTCGATGAGTCTGAGCTTTCAATCAAACTGAGCGCAGACGGTGCAAAGGATGCCGAATTACTCCTCGGAAAAGACAGCGCCATTGAGGGCAAGTTTTATGTCCGGGTTCAGGGGCAATCCGCCGTGTACGTCATCCGCAACCCCCTGCGCAACCAGCTCACTCGCAAGCCCGATGAGTTTCGGGATCACAAACTCGCTTCCATCCCGACCCAATCGGTTCAAAAATTAACTGTAAAAACCACCGAAGGAGAGTTGGAGTTGGAACATAAAAACGGCCACTGGGACCTCACCAAACCCATGCGGGCCAGAGGCGCAGATTCCAAAGTCAATGACCTTCTGGCAGCCGTACTCAATGCCAATTTAACCCAATTTTTGCCAGCAGCGCCCTCTCCAGAGCAGGGCCTTTCTGAACCACGCGCTACTTTCACACTGCAAGTCGAAGGCCAAAGCGAGCCCGTGATACTGCAAATAGGAGCCACCCCCGCCGGGGACGAAAACAAGGACAAATCCTTTGCAAAAATCTCGACACGCGAAGCCGTTACGATCCTTCCCAATAACGCCTTTGAACCCCTGCTCAAAACGCGCCCCAACGATCTACGCGATCGCAAGCTTTTGCGGGTGGAGTCTGACATTGTGGATCGCATCACCATCGAGCCCGCAGGCAAGCCGCCCATCGTGTTAGCGCGCAAGGGAGAAAGCTGGGTTCAAAAGATGGGGGACACCGAAGGAGCCCTCCGTGAAGGACTCGCCACTAAACTCATCGCGGACCTCCAAGCAGCGGAGACCGTCAACTTTGTCGCCGACCTTGCCGCAGACCTCGCTCCCTACGGCTTGGTGCAGCCGCAACTCAAAATCCGGCTTTCCTCTTTCGCCAGCGGTAACACCGCCGAAACACAGGCTGGGGAAAAACCCATTCTCACCGTGCTGTTTGGCTCTGTGGAGGGCGACAACGGATACGCCAAGTTGGACGATGAACCCTTCATAGTCGCCACACCAAAGACGCTACTCGCATCATTCCCAACCGAACTCTTGGATCTCTTGCCTTCCTCTACTCCAGAGGCGGTGGTGGAGTTCAAAAAGGAAGACGTCGAAGGCATCCAAACTGCCTTCGCAGGTAACTCCACGCGGGCGGAAAAAGGTGCCGACGGCTGGACTGTGTCTGGCGGCACTCAAGCGAGCAAAGAGGTTCCAGCGACATCAACAAAAGCAGATCCGAGCGCGATCGAAGGGTTTTTGGATCATTTGCTCGAACTCCACGCTGGAAGGCTTACCGGCACACACGAGTCTCTGGTAAAGGCGCTTGAAACTCCCCTGCTTTCCATCACCTTAACCCTGGCCAAGGCTGCGCCCGCGCCCAAAGTCAGCATCTCAATTGGCCATCCAATTAAGGACGGTTCATTCCCTGCCACCGTCACTGGCAAAGAGGGGGTGTTTCTGCTCAACGAAGTTAATGAAGATGCTTTAGAAAGAGCCATCACCTCCCTCCAACCTCCCTCCAACCTCCCTCCAACCTCCCTCCAACCTCCATCAACCCCTCCAGAAAAAGCCCCTAAAGCCACTTCAGAAAAACCGGAGCCTAGCCCCATTCCGAAGTCCCCAGCAGCAACCACTCCGAAATAATCTCTTTCGCCACAGGGTGTTTTGCTAGTTGAATCACGCTATTGGGAGTGCGTGAAAAATGATGTTATGCAAACCCAAACTCAACGGTCGGCGAATCACACCAAATCTTGAAGAAAACTGGACCTTCTCTCCCGGGACCGCGGAATAGAGTAGGGAGACGAGGATGGTTTGCGGCCACAACCACTCCATGTCCTCGTCTCCCCCTCATCGAACCGGACGGGCGGATTTCCCGCATCCGGCTCTCGGAGGCTGTTCTCCGGTTTGCTTCATGATTTTCCGTAGGCTGCATGGTGCGGCATCCGGTACAGGCCGTATCTTTCCCTCAGTTGTTCACGGGTGTGTTCGGGGGCGTATCGTCCTCGGATTTTGGCGTGTTTCTGCCACAGCCATCGTCCGACTCTCGCCTCCACGTACCATTGCAGCTTGGCGAGCACTCGCGTGCTGTTGCCGTAATGAAAGTATCCAGCCCACCCTCTCATTCTCTGATTGATCCTTCGAATGACCTCTTCTGGTTGCTTCCATAACGTGTCGCGCGCAGTTTCCTCCCTCACTGCCTCCCGCAGTTTGTGAGCGCTTTTGGCACTCGGTTCGCAGTGCGGGTACTTCCTCCCGCTGCGCCCCTTGCGCCAACTCAGCTGGAACCCGAGGAACTCAAGCCCAGCCTCTTCGAAGTTCACCACTCGGGTTTTCTCCTCGTTGAGTTTGAGCTTCCTCCTCTCCAACCACAGCTTGAGTCGCCGATAGACTTCTGCACCCCGCCCTTTACGGCAGAGCACCACAAAATCATCGGCGTATCTCACCATCACCGCCTGCATCTCGCGCCCCGTATTCACGGCCTTGTCCAAGCCGTCCAAGTACAGATTTGCGAGCAGCGGCGAGATGACTCCTCCCTGCGGTGTCCCACAGCGATTGGCCCTCATGCGGCTGCCTCCTTTGGGATCTTCTTCCACTACTGGCGCCCGCAGCCATCCCTTGATTATGCGCAGGATGCTGCCATCACTGACCCGCCCTTTTACCAGTCGCATCAATTCGGCGTGCGGGATGGTGTCAAAATAGCCGCTCAAGTCGGCATCCACCACCTCGCGCCGACCACTGAGCAATGCTTCTTTGATTGCATCAATGGCTTGCTGCGCCCGCTTTCTGGGGCGGTAGGCGTAACTGTTTTCATGGAAGTCGGCCTCAAAGACCGGCAGCAGTAGTAGTACCACCGCTGTCTGCACCACTCGATCCCGCACTGTCGGGATTCCAAGCGGCCGTACCTTGCCATTTGCCTTTGGAATATACACTCGGCGTACAGGACTCGGGCGGTAGGTCTTGTCCCGCAGTTGGGTTTGAAGCTCCGCAAGCCAGCGCTCGCGCAGTTCATTGCCCTCCTTACGCTCCTTCAGACTTTCCACCCTCTGCCCGTCTATTCCGGGTGCTCCTCCATTGGCAATCACCTGTTCCAACGCCGCCTCAAGGACCTCCCTGCGGCAGACGTCGGCGTACAGGCTCCATGCTTTCCATTTCGGCTTGCTCTTGGCTTGCCGGTATAGGGTCCGCTGCAGCTTCCGAACTCCCGTTGCCGTTTCCGGCACCGTAGGCGTTGTTATCCCTTGCGGGCCATCGCCCCGTTCTCTTTCTGCTTTGAACTCTTCAGCACAACTGCCCCCCCTTCGCTCCACTCCGATTTCCGAAGCTTCAAGACTACTATGAGGGACTCTGACTCCTGCTTGCGCCGAAACGGCCTTCCTCTTCTGAGAGGTTGTGCCGCTCGTTGAGGCGTTTTCCCCGCGCAAACAGGTCTCTTGGGTTACCCTGAACTCCCTTCCCAACATGCCATCCCCGCTGACACCGCCGGAACGTTGAACAGACTGCAACGGTTGTCCTGTCTGCTCCTGACAGCCTTCGGCCCCCCAGCAGGGACTCGGCTTTCCGGTTTGTGCGTTTTCGATGCTCATTAGATGGGGTTTACTTTCGTTATGGCCTGCTGGTTCAGCCGATGTCCCGCTTGCGGCTTCGGCCTCACGGCTTCATTCCGGACATCGCTTTCGGTCGTGAACCGTCTAATTCGACCGGCGGGACTTTCACCCGCGTGGACTTCAGCTTTCCCAACGCACGCTGGGGCTCCGCGGTCCAGGTGCTGAGGTCTTTTA
>CALQFT020000058.1 GCA_943329925.2 Opitutus sp. GAS368 | reverse complement strand
TTTTCAACTAGAAAACGCCCACCAGCGCTGAGCTTGGGAACCAGACTTTCAAAGAGCGAGGCTGCCGAAGCAGCGTCCACCGATTTCTCGGCGGGTTGGGCACTGTAGCGGTTTTCAATGAGGCGTCAATAGGGGTGCGAAAGTTTTTTCGTCACTTAATGACCAGACTGAGGCGAAGCAGCCCCTTAACCAGGGTGCAAAAATATCCAGAGAAACTTATTATACAACAACTTACACGCTACTGGCATGCCGCCTTGCGACACAAACGCTTGGGAGAATAAAAAATTACAGCAGCGTCCGCCCGGAGCTTCTCGGCTCGACGACGCCGAGTTTTCGATAAGCGGGTCCGAGCGCCACTCGCCCTTGTGGAGTACGCTTTAAGTAACCTTGCATGATGAGGTAAGGCTCGTTTACGTCCTCGATTGTGCCGGCATCTTCGCCCAGGGCTACGGCGAGAGAATTCAACCCCACGGGCCCCCCCTCAAAGCGGTGAATAATCGCCTCTAAAATGCGTTTATCCATTTCATCGAAGCCGTCCCTGTCAATATCGAGCATCGAAAGCGCTTCATCTGCAACCACTTGATTGATCTTGTTTCCCGCTCGCACTTGGGCGTAGTCGCGAACCCAGCGCAACAAGTTATTGGCAACACGGGGAGTGCCCCGGGCGCGCGCAGCAATTTCCAACGCACCGCCCGAATCGATGTCTATCCCTATGAGACTGGCACTCCGGAGGAGAATTTTTTGAAGTTCTTCAGCGGTATAATATTCGAGGCGGCAATTCATTCCAAACCTAGAGCGTAAAGGCGAGGAAATCATTCCCGCTCTTGTTGTTGCGCCGACTAATGTAAATTTCGGGAGGTTGAGCCTCACCGAGCGAGCGTTGGGTCCTTGGTCGATGATAATATCGAGCTTAAAATCTTCCATTGCAGGGTATAGGTACTCCTCAATGGCTGGCTGCAACCGGTGAATCTCGTCAATGAAAAGCAAGTCCCCGCGCTGGAGCGTGGTGAGAAGCCCGGCGAGATCCCCAGCTTTTTCAATGGTTGGACCGCTGGTGCTCTTGATGTTACCCCCCATTGCATGGGCCAAGATGTAGGCAAGGGTTGTCTTGCCTAATCCGGGCGGGCCGCTCAGGAGAATATGGTCGAGCACATCTTCCCTCTGTCGGGCGGCTTCAACCATGACCTCCAAACGATTGCATACCTTTTCTTGACCCGTGAACTCGCTGAACATCGGGGGACGAAGCGAGATATCAAAAGGCGTGTCCGAAGCATCTGCGGTTTTCTGGAAATAATTTTCAGCCACTGGGAGCGATTAAGGGGGTGATAAGGGTGAAGGGCCTTCTGTAAAGTTATAGCACAACATAAAAAAACCGGTCGCCCTAAAAGAGCGACCGGTTTTTGTAAGGATCTTAAAGGTTAAAAGGGAATCTACTTCTTGGTGGAAGGCGCCTTTGAGCCCTTGTTGATCTCTGCAATAATGTCGTTTGTGAACTCAAAGGAATCCTTTGAGTAAATAAGGATACCCACCGCGTTGAGAGACTGCCCAGACTTGTCGATGACGATGTCATAACCGGCAGCCTTCACTTTGTCAGCGATGACCTTGTTCACGTCTTCCAGTAACGCATTGCGACTGCGGACGGACTGCTCTGAGAGTTGACGTTCGCGGCTCTGCTGAAACTCCTGCACTTCTTTTTGAAGGGTTCCGAGGGCTTGGAGCTTCTCGTTAAGGGCCTTGGACTTATCAGCCTTAGCGCTGGAGGAAAGCTCAGGCTTATTAGCTTCGTCATTGAGCTTGCGGGCTTCTTCCTGGGCCTTGTTGAAGACGTCAAGACGCTCATCAAGTTCCTTTTTGGCCTGAGTGCGAGCTTCGTTGATCTTCACTTCGGCTTCTTTGGTTTTGTAGTAGCCATCGAAGACCGCCTTCATGTCAATGGTGCCGACTTTGAGATCAGCAGCATGGACTGGGGCGCTAAAGCCTAATGTGACGGCGGCGACGGAAAGGAGTGGGAGGATGTTGTTGAGTTTCATAAGTGATTACTTAGGGGCGTTATTATATGGGTGAGTTTCTGGGGATGATCAAGTGTGTTTAAGGAGAAACGGCCACAGTTGGGGTTCTCCGCAATTTGAATCCTTAATAAGGATCACCTCAACCACCGATATATCGGCAGTTAGTTGCTCGCATTGTGCAACCTATGCGTGTGCCCAGCTAATTAGGCGCAACTCATGAGGCTGGGTCAGATTCACATGCGTTGGGATGACGCGGACGCTCAGCCCATAAGAGCCGCTTTCGGCCGCGGAAATGGCACCCACATATTGGTAAATACCACCGGTGGACTTTGTTGAAAGAACCATGTCCGAGGCCTGTGGTGTTAGAATGAGGTTATTGGATTCTTCCCCGTAATAGGCCTGGACCGTCACATTCTCGGGGGCAAGCTTGCCAAGGTGAATAGTGGCCCGGACCGAGACGGTATCCCCCACCTGGACGTTCATCCCAGGTCGATCGACTTGCACATTTTCCACCCGAACACCCGGCCACGCAGCGCGGATGGAATCCTTCCACTCGGAGAGGCCTTTAGCCTTAAGTCCCTTATCTGCAGCTAGGATCATATGCGCTTTGGCTGCAGGCTCATAGAGTCGCTCGGTATATTCGCGCACCATTCTGTGCGTGTTGAAAACCGGGGTAATGGAGCGGATGGACTCGCGCATGAGCTGAAGCCAAGCTAAGGGAAGACGCCCGTCCGGCTTGGCATAATAAAGCGGAACAACCTGTGTTTCAAGGATATGAAACAGACTAGCGACATCCACTTCGTTCTGGAAATCGACAGATCCATCCACAATTTCTTCGCCGATAGCCCAGCCTGACTTCCTGTTTTGGGCAAAAGCCTCACACCACCAACCATCTAGTACCGACAAATTCAAACCGCCATTCGGAGGAAGCTTCATGCCGCTGGTGCCACTGGCCTCCAGCGGACGCAACGGGTTATTCAACCAAAGATCCACCCCCTGATACATCCGACGCCCCACATAAGTGTCATAATCCTCGAGGAATACGATTCGGTTCTCGAACTCCGGCATCCGACTGTAGCGATACACTTCCTGAATAAACTTCTTCCCGGGCTCGTCCTTGGGATGCGCCTTTCCCGCAAAGACAAATTGCACTGGACGCTCCGGATTATTCATCAGGCGAACAAGGCGCTCAGGCTCAGCGAAAAGCAACGTGGCCCGCTTGTAAGTGGCAAAACGCCTTGCAAAACCAATGGTCAGCACCTCGGGATTGAGCAACCGCTTGGCGGCGCGCAACTTCTCAGGCGCCTCGCCAAGGCGTAAACGCTGGGCGCCTACCCGCTCGTGAACAAATTCAATCAAGCGGTGCTTGAGTGTTTGATGGGTGCTCCAAAGGTCTTCATCTGGAATGTCATAGACACCCCGCCAGAAATCCACGTCGGTAAGATGCTCTTCCCATCCAGCAAGATGCCTGTCGTAAAGAGCGGCAAATTCGGGAGCCATCCAGGTGCGGGTATGAACCCCGTTGGTGATGCTTGTAATGGGCACCTCATGCTGCGGCACTCCATCCCAGACTTCCTTCCAAAGCCCCTGAGACACTAGACCGTGCAGAGCGCTAACGCCGTTAGCGTGGCGGCTGGTGCGCAGCGCGAGGATGGTCATCGAAAAGGGCTCCCCTGGATGGACTCGGGTTTGCCCGAAACCGACAAACTTTTCAAAATCTATCCCCACTTTGGCCGGATAATCTCCGAAATATTTGCGCATTAGCTCCAATGGGAAAGCATCGTTGCCTGCGGGCACCGGGGTGTGAGTGGTGAAGATGTTCCCCGCCGCCACCACCTGAAGGGCTGCATAAAAATCTAACTTACAATCAACCACCTGCCTGCGAATTAATTCCAAGGAAAGAAAAGCCGAGTGCCCTTCATTCATGTGATAGACTGAAGGCTCTATCTGCATGGCATGAAGCGCGTGCACGCCGCCAATCCCCAACACAATTTCCTGCCGGATACGCATCTCCAAGTCACCGCCGTACAACTGTGCGGTGATGAGCCTATTTTCCTCGGTATTCTCCACCAAATCGGTGTCCAGAAGAAACAAAGTGATGCGGCCCACTTGCAGGCGCCAGACCTTTACCCGGACGGGTTGCCCCAAGATGTTGACATGGACAAAAAGGGGCTTCCCCTCAGCATCAAACGCTTCCAGCAAAGGAAGATGAGAAAAGTTTTGGTTTAACTGAACGCTTTCCTGCCAACCATCCTTATTAATTTGCTGCCTGAAATACCCGTGCCTGTAGAGCAATGTGAAGGCGATAAAGGGGATATCTAAATCAGAAGCCGACTTACAATGGTCGCCGGAGAGGATCCCAAGGCCACCCGAGTAATTCGGTACAGATTCATGGAAGCCGAATTCGGCGGAGAAATAGGCAACGGGACCGGTCAACGGAGACTGGGCCGCCCGCATTTTGCCATAAGTGTCAGGGCGCTTCATGTACGCATGAAGTCGAGAAAGGATTGAGGCCATGTCCCGCTTGAAATCTTCATCAGCGGCAACCTCCTGCAACCGCGCCTGGCGACACAATTGCAACATACGCAACGGACTATGATTGGTGTGGTGCCAGAGAACGGGGTCGAGATGACGAAACAGCTTCCGAGCGTCTGGTTGCCAAGTCCACCAGAGGTTTAGTGCAATTTCGCGCAAAGGCTCGAGGACTTCGGGAAGCTTGGGGACGACATTGAACGTGTGTATCGGCTGCATGTATTCCAATCGGTTATTAAATGGTTACAAAGGGGAGCTTGGAGAAGAATGAGGGAGAAAAAGAAAAAACGGGCTAATCTTATGGCCTAGGCTTGATGCAAATTACAGCAACGAAAAACGCCCCCAGCGAGGTTCGTGCCCTCTTCCCTTTTAGTGAACAACCCGCACTGGCTGGCCAAATACCCAGTCAATTCCGCGGGCAAACCGCTGCTCAATATGGTCCGAATGGCCGCCGGGCGACTCGTAAAACTCCACCTGCGTGTGCGGGGCCACGAGGTCCCGCAGCACGGGAGCGCCTTTCTGCGCCCCGAATGAGTCGTGCTCTGCGCCGTCGAGGTAAATGCGCTGCTTTGGAGCAAAAACCCGAGGGTCCTTCCGGGCGATCACAACCGGATCCTCAGCAAGCCAGCGCTTCCAAACATCCTCCCTCCACTGGCCAGCTTCATCATAGACCCAATCGAAATCACCGGGGCTATCAGGGCCCTTTGGGGCGTAGGCAGCAGAAAGCCCCAAAACCAGCTGCAATAGCCCGTCGGTGGGACTGATCATGCGCTCAATGGGAGCCTTGTAGCCCGCAAGTTGGCGTGAGGAAACATGCTTGGCACCCCGGCTCACAAGCTCGCGATGCGTCACCTCAAAATCCGTATCTGGAGAAAGCGCCACAACCCCTCCGAAGTTTTGCGGCTGCATCATCGCTAGACGCAGCGCGCCGAAACCACCGCTGGAATGACCGGCGAGCAGACGACGACGCGCGGATATTGGAGTACCGAAGCGGCTTTCAACAAAGGGCACCACTTCTTGCAGAAAGTAATCCGCATAATTTCCCTGAGCTGTAGAGTTGATGTATTGCGAACCACCCCAGCGATTTCTGCAATCAACTACCACCACCACCAAAGGAGTTCCCGCGTCGGCTAGAGTCTGCAACATCTCCGAAAACCGACCACCCCAGGCGCCGAGAAAATCCTCTGAGGAGCCGCCGTACCCCGGCAGATAATAAACTGTGGAAAGGAGCGCTCCAGGGGAGACATGCTCCGGCTCAAACACTGCCAGACGGCGCTGGGAGGGGTCTCCGAGGGGGTTGCCTTCCAAAATGCGACTGCTGATTGGAACAGGCTTAAAGTGCGGACTGGCGAGGACAGAAATCGGCGCGACATTCGCAAGAAGCGCAGAAAGGAGAAAGCCGTATTTGCGACTGAAAATTCCGCTTAACATTTATAACCCCGAGTTTATTCATTAAACTCGAACTCCGCTATCAAATAGCAGCGAGACCACGGCGACCGGCAAACTTGGCGCGCCGCCTCAGGCGAGGCCAACGTGCTTTAGGGCTTCGAGAGTTGGGCCCTCGAAAGTTACCGAAGGGGTGTTGCCAACATAACCGATGTCTTTCATTCCTTCAGGGGTGGTATAAAAACCGCCTGCTGCCACGTACTTAAAACGGCTGAAGTCTTTAACCTGCTTGGCGGAGGCATTCGCATTGGAGCCAAAAGCCACATCGTCGCAAATAGAATTGCGCTGTTCTTCGGTAATCTTGGAAAGCGGCGCATGGAAACGCTTTTCCGACTCCGCCTCAAACCACGCAATACAATCCAAAATGGGTTGTCTGTCAGAAGCTTGGTCTGAGTAAGGGGCGCTGATCCATTCATCGATAAAATCGTGAACGTGGAGCGATGAAGCACTTGGAGAAACGGCGTCGGCGGGAAACAAAATATCGCAAATGATGGCGGCGCTCGTCCGCTGCGAATTGGAGAGTGAAAGCGGCCAGAAATCGCCGGGAACATAGTTCTTGGCGAGAAGCGGATCGGTTCCATAGCCTTTGAGCGTCGGTTTAAACTCCGAAACTCCAGCGTTTGCGGGTAACTTTGCCAAGGCGGCGCTGGCACTCACGGCCGCCAGCATCCACTGCATGGCCTGTCGGCGATCGACTGGGGCGAGAAAAGGTTCCAGGGAATTAAGGGGGTTCATATTACAGGTTTCCTTTCCGCATTTCTTCGAGAATGAAATCCGATGCCCGCCAAGCGAGTGCCATGATGGTCAAAGTGGGGTTTTTATCCGCGTTGCTCGCGAAGCCGCCGCCGTCGTTGACGAATAAATTCGGGACATCCCAAGACTGGTTATGTTGATTTAACACCGATTTGTTACGATGAGCCCCCATGATGGTGCCGCCGACTTCATGGATAACCTCGCCCCCTTTTTTGATGGCGTGCGTCCCACTCACGCTCGGTTTACCGGGCGTCCCCCCCATGGCTTGGATAATCTCTGCAAACGTTCTTTGCATGTGAGCCGCCTGGCGCAGTTCATGTTCCGACCATTTCCAATGAAAACGTAACACTGGAATCCCCCATTTATCTTTCACGTTGGGATCCAGTTCACAGAAGGAATCCTCATTCGGAATCATTTCACCACGCCCGGCGAAGCCCATCGAAGAGCCGTAAAAACGGCGCACCTCTTCCTTGTATTTGCTGCCATAGCCCTTGGTTCCCGCGCCCGCACCCATCGCAGGCATACGCCGACCGGACGCAAATTCGATATGGTAGCCTCGCGCAAACCCCAGTTTGCCAGCCACCTGCTCCTTGTAGAGCCACCACGGAATATAAACATGCCCGCCTGCACCTTCTTCGTTGTGCACCGGGAGATTTTCCAGCGCTGGGATGTGGCCCCCAAAATTCGCGCCAACCGTATCCATGATGTACTTGCCCACTAAGCCGCTCGAGTTTGACAGTCCTTTGGGGAACCGCGCCGATTGGGAATTCAGGAGAATACGCGCCGACTCTGCGGAACTCGCCGCGAGAACAACCACACGCCCTTTTACCGAGACTTCCTTGCCTGTGGTTTTGTCCACAAACGAAACTCCAGTAGCTTTGCCGTTTTGATCCACGGTGACTTCTCTGGCCATCGCGTTGGGGAGAATGTCCAAATTGCCCGTGGCCAGCGCTGGAGGAAGATGAACGGTAGTGGACTGGTAATTGGCCTTTATCGAGCAACCTCGCCCGCAATCCGTCGCCCAGAAACAGGCGGCGCGGGCGCGCATCGCCTCGGCAAGGATTTGCTGGGCGCGTTGGTTGCCGGGATGCAGCTTGGCGGGAATGTTATCCGCATCTTGCCGAACGCTCAGAATCGCGCGGTGAATGGGAATGACCGAAAGGCCCATGGGGGCCGCGTGTTTCTTGGCGAGCAGTTCGCCCACACGCGCCTTGGGAGGGGGAAGCAGGATGCCCTCTGGGGAATTGGGCGTATTTTCAAGCCCTTCGTTGGATCCGTACACGCCGACAAGCATTTCGACTTTGTCGTAATATGGGGCGACGTCGGCGTAGTCGATGGGCCAGTCAAAGCCAAGACCGTCACGGGAATATGGTTTAAAATCGTAAGGGCCGTTTCGGAGCGAAATGCGGCCCCAATGGTTGGTACGACCGCCCAGCATGCGGGGGCGCCACCATTTAAATTCCTGATCCGGATCATCCGAAGCCTGAGTGTAAGGTTCGCCGGGAACGGTCCATCCGCCATCCACAGTCGCATCATGGAAGCCAAACGGCTTATCCGGAGTCTCAACCCCGCGCAACGGCGCATTACCCTTGGTTTGGAACATCGCCGTTTCCGTGATCGGGTCATAGTTACGCCCGGCTTCGAGCATGAGAACCTTCACGCCATTCATCGTAAGGGTGTAGGCCGATTGACCACCGCCGGCACCAGAGCCCACCACAATAACGTCGTAGGAAGGTTGAAGTTGATTGAGTGCTATGATGGGCATAATCGGAGGGAGATTGGAATGTGGCGAAATATCATCCGCGTTTTACAGCCAAAATCTCAAGAAGAAGACTTGGCTGTTTTTCTTTAACCGCGCATTAGCTAACACCTCTACAACCCCTCAGCCCAGCCGATTATTGGGGGCGTTTTCAGACCGCTCTGGCCATGGCGAATCCGCCCGCGGCCCCTTAGTAAGGGCGGTGCGGGGGGGCCGAAGGGAAGCCTATTTCGCTAAAACGCTTCTATTCAAGCCTCGCAACCTGCTGAGTTTACTCCGCAGAGAAGACGACCTTTCCAGCCAGCCATGTTTTGAGCACACGCGTGCCCGCTAGTTGGTCCAAGGGACACGCAAGTACATCCCTATCGAGCAATACCATGTCTGCTAATTTCCCCGGTTCCAGCGAGCCGGCTTCTTTTTCCATCAAAAGAATTTTTGCATTGTTAATCGTAAACATCTCAATGGCTTCCTTTCGTGTCAGGCCGCCCTCAAGGTGGAGCGGAGCCTCCATGGAGCGGCATTTGCGAGAAACAGCAATCCACATTCCCAACCACGGATTGTAGGGATTGATGGAACGCAGGCTTCCAATTTTTTGCATGTGGTCACTGCCGCCGCCGACGGGAATTCCAGCGTCAAAAAGCGCCCGGAGGGGCTGAAAGCGACTTAAGCGTTCGTTGCCGAACTGCTTAAGAAGCGTGGCTCCATCGAGGTGGAACCATATGGGTTGCAGATCAATCACAGCACCCAAACGGGCGGCCTTGGCGATGCTTTCCGGGCTCATAAAGTTGCAGTGTGTGATGCAGGGGCGGGTCTCCCGGAGGGGAAGATCGCGCCCCACCTCTTCATAGGCGCCTAGCAGGGTGGACACCGCGGCGTCTCCGACACTGTGGGCGGTGAACTGCATGCCCTTGCTCGCGACTGCCCGCACCATCCGCACGAGCGCCTCCGTTGGAATTTGCTGAACGCCGCGATAAGCCGGATCGAGGATGCCGTACATTTTACTCACGCCCCAAGGCTGCTCCATAAAGGCGCTGCCAGTGAGCATTCCGCCATCCAACCACACCTTTGTTCCAATGATTTGCAACATCGAGTCAGGCTTACGCAACGGATGAGCGGCAATTTCCTCGATGGCCAACTCCGTGGTGCGCCATTGCGCCCCGGTGGAGAAGGTGTGTGAGAGCCGAAGCCTCACGCTCAGAGCGCTGGATTCCTTGAGCTTTGAGTAGACTTCAATGTTGCCTTTGCTCGCGCCACGATCCGCTATGGTCGTGAATCCTACGCTGTTGTAGTCCTTAAACAATTTTTGCACCAATTCCAGCGTCTCGGCCGCGGTTGGGTTTTTACGGGGCGCGGGGGCATTGATTTTGGGCGAGAAGCTTCGCACTAATCCAGTGGGCTTGCCTTTGTCGTCGCGTTCCACGCGTCCAGGGCTTCCCTCGGGCAGGACGAAGTTTGAATCGATGCCAGCCAGTTTCATCGCCAGCGAATTCAACATCGCGTCCGGTCCGGTTCTGAAAGCTACGGGATGCCTTGGGGCCACGCGGTCCAATTCTTCCTGCGTGGGATATCGCTGTTCCCGCAACCGGGTGATAAAGACTTGGCTGATTGAAATGAGCGACCCCTCAGGCACGATCCGGGTCCGTTCGGTGATGTAGTTCAGCAAGGATTCGATATCGCCGATATCGGGAATCGGGTGATCAAACTCCGTTGTCGCCGCGCCTACCGGGTGGCTGTGGGAATCCATCAAGCCGGGCAGCACCATCGCGCCCTTGAGATCTATGACCTCGGTTTGAGGTCCTTTGAGCGCCAAAATATCCTCGTTTTTCCCGACAGCAGTCACTCTCTCGCCACTTATGGCAAGCGCCTCCACCATAGAAAACTGTGCGTCCACCGTCACCACTTTGCCGTGGTGTAGAATCAAGGATGGTGCGGCTTGGGCTCCGGAGGCCCATAAGCAAATAGCAGCGAAAAGCGGCACCGCGGCCGGGCAAAATGCAGGAAGGTTTGAGACGGTGACGGAGCGAAGAAGGGCCGGATGATTGGGGGGGGTCATGGGGGGGAGATGTGACTTCAGATTTACAGAAACTATCGAACTAATTCAACTAACTGCAGCATTCAGAAATGCGCTGGTTTAATCCACAGGGATCAGTTTTCCATCGGCACTTTTCCAAACGAAGAAGCGTCCATCCGTCGCGCCGGCTGCCACTTTTGCGCCATCGGCGGTGGTTGTGACACTTTGCAAAACAGCGTCCACCTTTTCCAACTTCTGCTCCTTGGCGGTTTCGGAGCGCTGCTCGCCAGTGTGTTTTTGAATGGCAGAAAAAACCGTGCCGTTGCCGCGATCGGTGACACCAACCAACCGACTGCCGTCCTTGGACCAAAACAAGGCGGAGGTCACCTGTTTTCTGTCGCCTAAAACGGCGTCCTGTTCACGGCTCTCGCGATCCCAAACCTTAATTTCCCGGTCGGCGCCGGTAGTGGCGAGCCTCGGAGCAAGCGAATCAAAAGCCACGGCGAGAACTTGGTTGGTGTGCCCCTCGTATGTTCCCACCAGTGCGCCGCTACCAGCGTCCCAGCGGCGCGCAAGACGGTCGGCGCCCGCAGTGGCAAGCCAGAGCCCGTCGGCCGACACCACTAGGCCGAACACCGCATCGTCGTGGGCCTTCCACGTTTGAACCATCTTATGCTCAACCCCGTTGAGTCGGTGTACAAAACCGCCCCGACAGGCCAGCGAGTCTGCCACAAAAAGCGTCCCTCCACTCACCCCCAGAGCCGTCACATCCCCGGCAAGGCCCTCGGTCATCTCGCCCAGCGCGACGCCATCGGCCGCCTTCCAAAAACGCAAACGCCGAAAGCCGCCCGTAATCAAAGTGGCGCCGTCAGAGGACCAAGCCAGCGACTCCACCGATTCCACATGCGCGGCAATGGTCGTTTTAACAGGAAACCGTGCCGCCGTAGCATCACGCAATTCGACGCTGCCGCCCCGAGCCACAGCAAGCGTCGCACCATCGGGGGAGAAGGCGAGGGCCAGCACGGGATGAACGCCCGAGGGCATCGGACGCAGCGCGACGGGTTGTGGGCGAGGCGGACGGTCGAGCACGGCGGCGTCCCACGCAGCACCGGCTTCCATCCATGTTTTGAAAGCCGCAATTTGTTTCTGCGAAAGCTGCTTTTTGGGCGGCATGTGAGGATCGCCTTCCTTGGAAAGCACGGCCAGAAGCAGGCTTTCAGCCGCCTTCCCAGGCTCCAAAAGCGGGCCGGATTCACCCCCAGCTTTGAACCCCTCTTGCGTCGTCAACTTCAGACCACCCTTGGACTTACCCGTCCGATGACACCCGACGCATTCGTCCCTAATAAGTTCCAGAGCCTCAGAGGAGACCAAGTCGGGCGCAGGAGGCGATGGCGCCGCTTCCTGTGCGAAAGAAACGCGGCCCAATGCACACGCAATTGCCAGGGTGAAAACGAGCCAACCTTTCCACGAAAATTTACCCACCCACCAGAAAATCCGCGCAGATGAGGCTGCAGGGAGACCCAGAAAGGTGTTTTGCAAAAACGGTCGGCGTTTCATTGGGCGCAAGTGTATCGGTGAATGCCTGATTAAGGCAAAGCTCCTCGGCTCTAGCTCTCGCAAAATTTCAGGTCGCTCCAATAAAGACTAGCCCGCAGCCTCTAAACAGGTATTTTGTATTCCAGTTTAATCCGCGCATATAGCAACATCAAACAAACCCCGGTATCCCTATGAAAATTAACGTCCGCCCCCTGTTTGCAGTCCTCCTTCTTGCGAGCGTCCTTCAAGTTCGCCCCGCATCTGCAGCCAATCCGCCGAGCACGACTCTGAGCGAAGAAATCAACAAGATCTGCCCCATCAGCGGCAATCAGGCTAATCCTGCAATCACAAGCGCTTACGAAGGGAAAACGTACGCCTTTGCCGACGCGGCCTGTCGCACAAAATTCAACGATGCACGCTCCAGCAGCCTGTACCAAAAACTCGGCGGAAAGGCCGCCATCGATGCCGCAGTGGAGTCTTTTTACAAAAAGGTGCTCACGGACGACCGCATCAAACACTTCTTCGACGACGTGAATATGGACAAACAGCGCCGTAAGCAGAAAGAGTTTCTCTCAGCGGCGTTTGGGGCACCCACTCCTTACGCAGGCAAGGACCTTCGCAAGGCGCATGCAAACTTGCCCGGCCTGAATGAAACCCACTTTAATGCAGTGGCAGAAAATCTGCAAAAGACCCTGGAAGAACTCAAGGTGAGCAAGGAGCTCATCGACCAAGTTATGACCATCGCGGCCAGCACCAAGGACGCTGTCCTTAACCGAAATCCGGCCGCCAAGTAAAAATGCGTTCTGAACGAGCGGTTACTCGTTGCGTTGAAGGCTCTCCTGCCGGTCGAGGAATGTCCGCAGCACAGCTGGATTTTTCACTAAATCAGCCAGCGAGTACCGTCCCAGAACACCAAAAAAAGCGTTCTGCGCTTCGTGCAGGACGCTTTTGAGGCTGCAAATCGGCGCGATTACACACGTGTTTCGAACCGGGTCGAAACATTCGACTAGCGATAAGGAGCCTTCAATCTTGCGCACCACTTCGGCCAGACTGATCCGGGCCGGATCAGCGGAAAGACGCACCCCACCGGCCCTGCCGCGGAGGAGGTCTACTAAATCCAAATCCGCCAACCCTTGAGCAACCTTGCTCAAATGGTGGCAGGAAATCGCGAACAACTTCGCCACGCGCCCCACGGGAATAACTTCCCCCGGATGCACGGCGAGAAACAAAAGAAGCCGCAGGCTGTAGTCAGTCTTGAGGTTGAGTTGCATCCGAGCTGATTTCGTGACGAGGTAAAGCGGATGTCGATCTAAAATCCCTCATCCCCGAAAATCTCGAGAGAGCATGGAAGCGCAGTCGCCAAACAAACAGCCAACAGCCAGACCAACCAAGTTTTGGGAAAACCTAGCTGGCATGCTCAGCGGCGCAGCAGCGGTATTCCTGCTTGTTACCCTCCGCGACCGGGGCACGCTTTTTCCAGGGTTCGTAATGCTTATAGCTTCGATGGGAGCGAGTGCTGTGCTTATTTTTGGGATTCCCCATTCGGTCCTTGCGCGGCCTTGGCCTGTTTTAGCCGGACACACTGTGTCCGCCCTTTTGGGCGTGCTTTGTGCTAAATACATCTCTTCGGAAGCCCTCGCCGCGGCATGCGCCGTGGGGCTTTCAATCGGTGCCATGCACCGCCTCAGGTGCATCCATCCGCCAGGCGGCGCCACTGCGCTCGGAGCGGTGATTGGAGGCCCGGCCATCCGTGAAATGGGGCTGGGATTTGTATGGAACCCAGTTTTCCTCAACGCGCTTGTACTCGTTTGCGCGGGGTTACTTTACCACCGCCTCATCGCCCACCACGAAAAAAAAGACACGAAGTAAAGCTGCCGCGCATTTCGGGGTAAAATGGGCTTTTTACGATTTGCCCCAAACATCAGAGCGACCGTCACGTGAAAGCCTACTTCTTTTTTACGGCGGGCGCTGGTGGGGCACCCGGCAAAGTGACCGTCACCCAAAGCTCCCGTGCAAAGTCCGAGGAGGAGGTGCCGCGCTTCAATTCGGCGCGCAACGGGTAGACCGCTCCCGCGAAAACGGGAGGTGTCGCCTTAGTCCAAACCGAGATCAATGCGGGGCTGGTTCCCGACGGGGCATTGGCAGCGGCTTGCAGGGTGATATCAAAGTCGCCCCCTTTTTCAGGAACCGCCACCTCTGAAGCATAAATACCCTCTGGCAAACCGGTTACACGCACTAAAAGCGGCTCCTTCCAGCCGTTGTTCAATGTCGCCTTGGCCTTGACCACCGCAGTTTTCCCCGTCTCGACCCGCACCGGCGCGCCCGCCGCCAATTCCACGGTATATCCCGGAACCGGCGCGCTAATTTCCAACACAAACTCGTTCCCCTCTCCTCCCCTTTGAAAAAGATCCCGCACCAAAAGCGTGTAATCCCCATCCGCCGCCGCGGTCCAAGTGACGGTGGGCTCGGCGAACACGTCTGCGGGACTCGCGTTGACGGCCACCTGCTGGCCGGTTGGCCCGTTCACCGCCAAATCCCCCTCCACCCCTAGTCCGAGACTCCGCGACCAAAAGCGCGCCAAAAGCCGATCGCCTTTTTTGAGCGACAACCGGTACGCAGCCACAGCCCCCGGCTCGCGCAACTCCCCACCTATCACAACCGGCGCTCTGACCGGCGCTGGCTGCTCCACACTCGCCCCCGGCAACACCAAAACCGGATGCCTCGTCCGCAAAACCGGCAGCGGAGCCACCGCGCCCTTGGGGAAAAACATCCCGAACTCTCCAGCCCCGACCACCTGCGCGGCCACCACCTCCAACTTCGACGCCTCCGGTTTGATCCCCTGCCCGCGCAATTCCATCATGCTTTTCCCCTCCACCGAAACAACCGCAGGAAAAACGCGCTTCACCACCGCCTCATTGGAAAGCACAAGCTGATAAACGCACGCCGCCGACCCGGTGAAATTCACATCAGAGGCCGGCGGGTGTGAAAACCCCGCGATTTGCAGTGTGAAATTTCCATCCTGGGAAGGGAGAAACGTTCCCTCGGGATCCAAGTTGCGAGCGTCACTAAAGGTCGCGACTTTGACTCCGTTTGGATCCAGCACATGCAAAATTAAATCCACGGGGGAACCCAGCGAGTAGCCGTCAATTTTAAAGTAAAGCGGCACTCCTTTTTTCAGAGTGACAGAATAGCCGTCCACGTCGCCGCCCTTATCGAGTTTCGCCTGAATTGCTGCGGGAAGTTTGGGAATGACCTGGGGCGTGGCGAGCTCGTCATTGGGCTCCTTTTCCTCCACCAAGGGCAACGCTTCCACGAGGAAACGAGTTGGCAGCGTGGCGCCCTCAGCGTTCACAAACCGCACCAAGTGAACGCCGGGCCGCGCATCGGGCGCGACGGTGAGCGTGGCCTTTCCGGCGGCATCTGGAAGTGTAAAAATAAGCGCGGGGTCGTCGCACCAAACCCGAGGCTCGGTGCCATCCAGTTTTCCAGCGAATGTGACGGGCACTGTGCTCCCCGGCTTAAAAGCAAAGGGCGCCATCCCAGTCAGAGTGGGCACGGCGGCTTGAGCCAAGAGAGCTTGGGCAAAAACCCACACGCAAATTCCCCCGCGAAAAAACGGAAGAAAACGCCCCGACACTGCGGGCCAACTCATACGAAAAGCTCTTTGATCGTGCGGCCACCGTTGACCAAATGCACGGGCCGACCCGAAGTGGTATGCAACACTTGATGAGGGTCAATCCCAAGTTTGGTGTACAGCGAGACGGCGAAATCCTCCGGCGTGTAAATGTTATCCGAGGCGTAATAACCCTTGGGATCCGTCGCCCCAATAATCGCGCCTCCTGGAATCCCCGCGCCGGCCATGAGCACCGACATCGCCCCCGGCCAGTGATCCCGCCCACCATCCTTATTGACCTTAGGCGTGCGACCGAACTCGCCCAAACACACCACCAACGTCGAATCCAACATGCCGCGCTGTTCCAAATCAATGAGCAAACCGCTCACCCCTTGATCCAGCTTGTGGCCGTAACCATCGCGGAAAGTTTTGAAAAGCGTGCGGTGATGATCCCACCCACCCCAGTAGGCGACCGTGAAGGAAACGCCCACTTCGGAAAGACGCCGGGCTAGTAGCAGACGCTGGCCGAAATCGTTTTCACCGTATAATTTTCGGATCGCCTCAGGTTCCTTGGAGAGGTCGAAAGCGGCTTGAGCATCCTTGGAAGCCAGCAAGTTGAACCCCTGCTTATAGGATTCATCAAAACCCAAAAGCGGATCCTCCGCTGCAGCCTCCTGAATGCGCCGCATCCGATCCAGCGAGGAAAGCAGGCCTTTGCGGGTCTGCGAGCGCCCTTCGCTGATGTCCGGCGGCAAGGTAACGTCTCTGACGCGGAACCCCTTCTGGCTCGGATCGCCGGAAATGACGAAGGGCGAATGCTGCGCGCCCAAAAAGCTCGGCCCTCCGGAACGCGTCATTTGCGGGAGGCTCACATAACCCGGCAACCCATTTCGCACACCCCGCTCTTGGGAAACCATCGAGCCCAGCGACGGATGGAAGCTGACAAAGGAGCCGCACCCAACGGGGACGGGAGTGGGAGAACCCGTCATGAGGTAATGATTGCCGCCTCCGTGATTGGGGTCTTTGTGGCAGATGGAGCGCACGACGGCGAACTTGTTGGCGATTTTGGCCAGCTGCGGCATCATTTCGCTAAAGTGCACCCCAGGTATGGCGGTGGGGATGGACTTGAATTCGCCGCGAATGTCAGAAGGCGCCTCGGGCTTGGGATCGAAGGTCTCGTAGTGAGAAGGACCGCCATCCAACCAGATCAGGATGCAATTGACGTTGCTGGTGGAAGTTCCCTTCGCCTTGGCGGCGGCCTGCACCCGTTGTTGCAGCAATTGAGTGAAGCCCAATCCCCCCAAAGCCCCAAAGCCAAGCTGGAGAAAATTGCGGCGCCCGATGCCGTTACAGTTGAGTGAAGTGCCCATGGATTTAATGGTTAAAAACAAATTCCGCCGTGTTGACCAGCGCCCAAACAAGGTCCTGAACCGACTCGCCCTTGGCAATGCCCTCCCGGGAAAGATGCCCGAGGGCCGTTAGCAACTCAGTGGGATCCGGTTCGCGGGAGTAGGCCGCCAAGTAAATTTCCCGCACCACCTCGTCCGGAGCCTTTGCCGAGGCCGCCCACGTCGCGACGCGCCCCTTTGCGGAGATGAGCTTAGTTTGTAAATTAGATGAGTTCATCAGGTGCAAGGACTGCACCACCGTCGGCTTGCGCTCCCGCTCGCACGGGCATTCCAAACTCGCGTTGGGGCGGCCGAAGGCGTCCATGAAATCCGAACTGAGCTTGTGGTTCCAAGCCTGCACCGCGCGTGCCCCCGGCGGCAACCCGCCCAAGGTATCCCGGTTGCCGGTCAGGTCGCCCACCGCGTCAAGGAGCACTTCGGCGGGCAGTCGCCGCCGTAGCGCATGGGCGAAGTTACGCTGATCGGCGACGTTTGTGGCATTAGGTAGAGTGCTCCGCTGATAGGCGGCCGTTTCCATAATCCGGCGCATAAGGTGCTTGAGGTCGTAGCCGTGCGCGGTGAAATCGGCAGCCAGCCAGTCCAGCAATTCCGGATTGGAGGGCGGGTTGGAGGCACGGAAATCGTCCACCGGATCCACAATTCCCTTCCCCAAAAACTCGCCCCAGATGCGGTTGACAATCGCCTTGGCAAAAAACGGATTCCCAGGACTCACCAGCCACTCGACCAATTGCTTACGAGGATCCACTCCCGCCTTGTAGGGGAATTCTGGGCCGTCGGGCGCTTTGGGAATCATCGGCGCCTCGGTGATCGGGTGCGTCACCCCTTTGCCAGACGGATCGTACCACCAAAGCTCCGCCTCGCCAGAAATCGGCGTTGAAATGCCCTGCCCGCGGGATCGCATTTTGCCAAAAAAACCGGCGAGCTGATAATAATCCTCCTGAGTCCACTTTTCACTGGGGTGATGGTGGCACTTGGCGCATTCCAAGCGAACGCCAAGGAAGATTTGGCTCACAAAACCCCCGGCATCCACCGGATCCCGCTTGTCACGGACCACCGCAAGGGCGCCGTTTTGGTGCGTATCTCCCTGCGCGGTCAGCAATTCACGCACCATCCCATCGTAAGGCACATTGCGCCGGAACGTGTCCCGTAGCCAGAGATCCAGCAAGTACACCGGCTTTACCCCCACCCGAGAGGGATTGGGGCGGATCAAATCGCCCCATTTCACCGCCCAATGATCCGCGTAATTGGAGTCCGCAAGAATTTTGACGATCCACTGGGAACGTTTATCGGGCGACGGCTCGGCCAAAAACGCGGCGGCCTCGGCGGCCGTGGGCAGGCGCCCGATGCTGTCCAGCGTGCTACGCCGCAGGAATTCAGCATCCGAACACTGGACGGAAGGCAGCAATCCAAGGGCCTCAAGACGGGTGTAGATGAGTTTGTCCGCTTCGTTTTGAACAGGAAACGGCTTAAAATCAGCAGGAGCAAGACGCTTAGCCGGAGGGATCACCGGCCGCACGACGTCCACCACGCCCATGTAGTTTGCCACCACGACGGCCTCCCCTCGGGCGGCACCGGCTTTGAGCACGCCAGTCTCGCCTACTGCGACGAGCTCCTTATCGTTGGAGGAGTAAACCGTCTGCGCGGTGACGTCCTTGGTACTGCCGTCGGAAAAAGTGGCGGTCACCGTCAAAGGAATGCCGCCATTGGGTTCAAGCACGAGCTGCTTGGGGCGAACCTCGATCCCCTTCAAACGGGGCGCTTCTGGCGGATCATACGGCGCGCCCTGCTGAATCCAAGCGAGCAAAGCCTTGTATGTAGCCGAGTCCGGCCCAAACCGACTGCCTCCTTCGTGAGGAATTGCGCCCGTGGCTTTTTGAAGCAGCAAGCTTTCCTCCGGGGCCGCGAAAAACACCCGCCGCGACCGCGCGTCATGAACAATCTCGTTGTAATCCTGACGCGGATCGTAGCCAAAGACTGAGAGTTTGAAGTTATTTTGCCCTTCAGGCTTGGAATGGCACCCGCCCGAACTGCAGCCCGCCTTGGTTAGAAGGGGCATGATTTCGTTGAGAAAACTGACCTCCTTGATAGGCTTTTGCACCGCTTCCTCCGCCGCAAACGCAGTGCCCATGCAAACGAAGGCTCCGAACACGCGCAGCCCTCCAGCAAAAAAGCTGGTTCGAAAGTTCGAGCGCTCAGGAATAAAGCGAGGCATATCACTTATTACTACCCGGAAAGCGCCAAAGACTTTGCAACGAAAATGCAAGGCCAAGACATCTTCACAATATACGCCCCTTCATTTAACTGCCAAAAGTCAGGCTAACGACTCTTCAGCAGGGGGCAGACTGATTAAGATTTACCCCGTAAATGACTGCGGCGTTTATTGAGTTAAGAGTCGTTTACAAACATTCTCAATCGGTAACCACATGACCCCCTCCAGACTCCGACTTGCTACCGCCACTCTGCATCGCACCACCACAAAAACTCGTATGCCATTCCGCTTTGGCATCGCAGTGATGACGGAGGTGCCCCATGTGTTTCTAAATTGCACGTTTGAGATC
>CALQFT020000057.1 GCA_943329925.2 Opitutus sp. GAS368 | reverse complement strand
CTTAGAGGTGCCTCTTTTGAGAAAGGCTTCGCGGCTAGGGGGCCCCAGGGTAGGTAAGCGATCCCGTGCTGGGTGCAGTGGTCGAGAACTGGATCGTCGTCCTTTTCCTCAAGATTGTAACGATTTTGAACGGAAGCTATTAACCCAATGCTCATAGCCGTCTTTAACTGGAGTAGAGTCACATTGGAAAGCCCCACGTGATGGATCTTGCCCTCCACTTGTAACTGACGCAGCGCCCCGACGCTTTCTTCAAACGGCACTGCGGGGTCAGGCCGATGCAGTTGGTATAAATCAATCTGCTCGACCTTCAGTCTTTTGAGACTCTCCTCGCAGCGTAGGCGTAATTGTTCCGGTCGCCCGTCGGGGAAGACCTTGTCTGGGGCGGTTTTCTCGACGCCGCCTTTACTGGCAAAAATAGGGCGGACCGTCTCTCCGGCGAAGGCTTCGCCCAAAAGCGACTCGTTCCATCCCGGACCATAGGCGTGCGCGGTATCGAAGAAGTTTACCCCCAAATCGCGGGCCTTACGCAGCAAACGTAGTCCGCCTTCCCAGTCTTTAAATGGGCCAAAGTTGCCGGGTTGTCCACACAACCGCATGGTGCCCATGCCCATGCGGTTTAACAAGATGTCTCCCCCAAGCAGGAAAGACGAGTGAGTCATGAGTTGAGAAGTTTGGTCATGCGCTCGGAAAGAAACTGCAGTCGGGTTGCATCGCCGCCAGCAACCTCGGCAATGGCGTAACCCGTGTAGGCTGTTTCGCGGAGCGCCGCCATGACCAGAGGCCATTGCACATCTCCCTCTCCAAGCTCCACGCCGAAGCCTTTGCGCAGGCCCTCGTCGTTGGCCTTTTTGCGGCTAAACTCTTTGATGTGCAGGTTCAAAATGCGCTTACCCAAAATTTTAGGCCAGTGCTCGGGCCAGCCGTAGGTAACGCAATTGCCGATGTCAAAATGCCAGCCCACGCGGGGACTTTGGCATTCGTCGACAAAGCGGGCGGCTTCCACCGGATTCATGATGAACTGGTTCCACACGTTCTCCACGGCGATGTAGCAGTTGGCTTTTTCAGCCGTTTCGACGCAGCGCTTGATCCCCTCGATAGCCCGTTCCCAGCACTGCGCGTAGGTGACCTGCGCGTTGACCACCCCGGGCACCAATAGCACTCGCTTGCACCCGAGCTGGCCTCCCTGCGTGAGTGCCAGCTGGAGTCCTCGTACCGTGCGCTCGCGTTTTGCCGGATCCGGGTCGGAAAGCGGGAAGCTCCAGTGCGGCGTACAGATGATTCCTGCTAGTTCTATTCCGCTTTCATTCATTGCTTTCTGCAGAATATCTGGATCCAACTTTTCGTCTGGCAGATTTAGCTCTACTCCCTGAAATCCAGCGTCGCGGGCCATTTTGAATCGGTCTGCGATGGTCGCATCCGCGGCGCCTTTAATCATACCCAGGTTCACCGCCATCTTCAGGGACTTGTTCGAAGAGACGGGCGTCTGGGCTAAGAGCGGTTCAAGGGCGGTGGATGCGAGCGCTGCTGCGCTGGCTTGGAGGAAGTGGCGGCGGTTCATAACAGGGGGGATTTTTATAAGGGGCGGTTGGGATGGTAGCGGGTGCGGCCCCCTACGCAAAACTGAATTAGCCCCAGATGCAATGGACAGATTTCTGGTTTCGGATCAGAGAGGGGAAGTTGATGGAGGCACCCGCGAAGATCAAACAACTACAGGACTTCAACATCCTCGCCTTGCCCCCGAGCTCTTTTGAGTGCAGGCTCGAAAAACTCTATGACTCTCACGGAAAAAGTTCTCGCCCGTGCCTCAGGCAAAGCTCACGTACAACCCGGCGACAATGTTTGGGTAAACGTCGACGTCCTTATGACCCACGATGTGTGCGGCCCAGGGACCATCGGCGTTTTCAAAAGGGAATTTGGTCAGCACGCCAAGGTGTGGGATCAGAGCAAAGTGGTGATCATCCCGGATCACTACATTTTCACGGCAGACAGTATGTCTAATCGTAACGTGGACATTCTGAGAAGCTTCGTGCACGAGCAAAAGCTACCTTACTTTTACGACGTTATTGACGATCCAACCGGCGAATGGAAATTCGACGCATCGAAGGGGCAGCTCGAAAGGCAGTACGGTTCTAATTACACCGGCGTTTGTCACACCACACTTCCTTGGAAGGGACACACACGGCCGGGAGAAATTTTGTTCGGGACCGACTCTCATACGTGCATGGCTGGAGCGTTTAACCAGTTTGCTACGGGCATTGGCAACACCGACGCCGGCTTCATCCTTGGGACTGGGAAATTGCTCATCAAGGTGCCCGAAACGATGCGTTTCTTTTTAGAAGGGGCGTTGCCTCTCGGGGTGATGGCGAAGGACGTGATCCTTCATGTTATTGGAGAGATCGGTTTTGATGGAGCCACTTATCGCGCGATGCAGTGGGAAGGACCGGGCGTTTATTCGCTTTCGATGGACGATCGGATGACCATCGCAAACATGGCAATCGAAGCCGGCGGCAAGAATGGGATTTTCCCGTGTGACCAAAAGACTCTTGATTACGTGAACGAGCGTGTAGCGGAGAACGGCACAAAGTCAGAGTTTGAGCCCGTGGAAATCGATGCTGCTCAGGTCTTTTCATATGACAAGGTGTTCGACCTCTCGAAGCTTGAACCCACCGTCGCCTGTCACCCTGATCCGGGTAATCGCAAGCTGGCCAAGGAACTTGAGCACATTCATTTGGATCGTGCGTACATCGGTTCCTGCACGGGCGGAAAGACGAGTGACTTTTTGGCATTCGCGGAAGTCGTTCGAGGCAAAACTGTTAAGATAGACACTGTGGGTGTGCCTGCCACAACAAAGGTCGTTCGCGAACTTAAGGAAATACTTTGGGGCGGTCAGTCAGTGTGGCAGATATTGCAGAGCGCTGGCGTGCAGCTCACTGAAAACGCTTCTTGCGCAGCATGTTTGGGCGGTCCTGTGGATACCTTCGGGCGTCTCAATAAACCGATGAAGTGCATCTCTGCCACCAATCGCAACTTCCCCGGACGGATGGGCAACAAGGAGTCTGAAGTGTTTCTGGCAAGTCCTTACACCGTTGCTGCCAGCGCGTTAACCGGTCGCATCACCGACCCGCGGACGTTCATGTCCTAACTTCCTCTAGCACATACGAGCCTTCGGAATCCTCATTCTCACTAAGCACCCCTTCTATGGCACACACAGTGACTTCTCCCGTATACGTTGTTCGAGACAACATTGATACCGACCAAATCATTCCAGCCCAATATCTAACGCTCGTTCCGACGATCGCTGAAGAGTACGTTAAGCTGGGTTCCTACGCGCTAATTGGTTTGCCAGACGCGCTTTATCCCAAGCGCTTTATCAGCGAGGGGGACATCTCCACGCCGTACAAAATTGTGATTGCCGGTCGAAACTTCGGCTGCGGATCCTCCCGTGAACATGCGCCCATAGCACTAGGCGCGGCTGGAGTGGAGGCTGTTGTTGCAGATGGCTTTGCGCGGATATTTTTCCGCAACTGCGTTGCCACCGGTGAGGTCTATCCGTACGACTCACCTGTGCGATTGTGTGACGTGCTCCATACTGGGGATGTCGCGACTCTGGATTTCGACGTCGATACCTTGACGGTTGGAGGCACGGTTTACTCGCTCAAGCCTTTGGGTGAGGTGCGCCCGGTCATCGATGCGGGCGGAATTTTTAATTTCGCCAGACAGAGCGGAATGATCGCTGGTGAGGCTCCGTCTCACTGATCGACTACTCTTAACCGTCGGGGAAGGGGGCTTAAAAAAAGGTGCTCGTTTGAGCAAAAGTTTCCTAGTTTTGTAAGCGTGTTGCGGGTCTTATCTCGGCCCGCAGTTTTACCATTCTCCCATGAGCACTATCTTCCCCCTTTCAGCCTCCGCTGTCGGCGCCACTCTTTCCTTTGTTGTCGCCGCGGTAGGACTTGTTGCGGGCACTGCCCGCGCCCAAGAGCCGGTGCAGATCACACTCAAGACGTTAACCGCTCAGATGAAGTTTGATCTGACGGACCTTGCCGTTCCTCCCGGAGCGCGAGTGAAGCTCACTTTTGAGAATCCGGATGACATGCCGCATAACGTGGTGTTTTGCAGTCCAGGAACGGACGTCGTGCAGTTGGTAAACAAAATGTTGGAACAGCCGGAGTTGGCTCTAAAGAACAACTTTCTCCCCGATGATCCCAAAGTGTGGTTGAAGTCCCGTCTGGTTAACCCGCACGAGAAGCAGGAACTCGAATTCACAGCCCCGACGGTGGCGGGTAATTACCCCTATGTGTGCAGTTTTCCGGGGCACGCGGCCTCCATGCAGGGTGTTTTGCGGGTGCTCTCAGACGGCCCCCGGCTTGAGCACTTGAAGTTTGCGCTGTATCTCGGCGCTTGGAAAAGTCTACCGGACTTTACAACACTTACGCCGCATCGGGTTGGCGATGTTCCGGATAACCTGATTCAGTTGAATTTTGATGATTACAAAAATCAGTATGCGCTGGTCTTTACGGGCGATTTGAATGTGCCGGAAAACGGCGATTACACCTTTTATGTGGCCAGCGACGACGGGGGGCGGGTTTTCATCGATGACGAACGTGTGTTGAATGTGGATGGCATTCATCCCGCGAGCATCAAAGACGCCAAGAGGAAGCTCAAAAAAGGAAGGCATGCAGTGCGAGTCGAGTATTTCCAAGCGGAAGGCGGTTCGGCTTTGTACGTGGGTTGGAAGGGAGAAAAGTTCGATACCACGGCTTGGTCCAAATGGACTCCTCCCAATTGGAAGGCGGGTGTGGATCAAAAAGTTAATGAGTTTGTGGGGATGCCTTTAGAGCCAAAAAATGCACCGGTGATTTATCGCAACTTCATCGCGGGTGCGGGAAACAGGGCTATCGGAGTGGGCTTTCCGAGCGGGTTGAATTTCGCATGGAGTGCGGAGGCGATGAATTTTTCCATGGCATGGCGCGGGGCGTTCATGGATGCAGCGCGGCATTGGAAGAATCGGGGAGGAGGCCACCAGCCCCCGGCTGGATTTGATGTGGTACGTCCTGCTGAACTCGCGCCGCCATTTGCGGTGCTCGGAGAGGCAAATGCCGAATGGCCCACTTTCACACCGGATCAGCCGCTGGAGGGCTATGCGTGGAAGGGTTATTCTCTTGATAAAGATGGAATTCCTTCGTTTCGTTATACTTGGCGCGGGGTGGAAGTGGAGGAGCGGATTGAGTCCACGGGCAGCTTCAAGGCGGGTGGCGCTCTGGTGCGTACGCTCACGCTCAAGGGAGAAATTCCCGCGAAGTCGTTTTTGTTGCTCTCCAGAAAAGCGAAGGTGAACCCCGCGGGCGGATCGTTTGCGGTGCAGGCTGAGAAGTTGTCACTGGCTGGGATCAATTATCCCAACCAAATACTGATTCAGGCCGAGGGCGCGACGGTGGTCGGCGACTCCTTGCTGGTTCCTGCGCGCGGGCGAATCCAAATCACTTACGCTTGGCCTGAGTCGATTGGTGGCCATTCTCACGTAGCCCAGTAATAAACTCTCTACCAGACTGTTATGAAAACAATTCATTTTTCTGTTTTTGCTCTGCCTTTTCTTTTAGGCCGATTTGTCTGCGCGGGGTTTGCCGCCGAAATGCCTAATCCTGCGGAGGCCGAGTACTATAAAATCACGACCTTTCCCACTCCTCCAGGCGCTGCCTTGGAGGTGGGGTCGGTGGAGTTACTCCCGGACGGGCGTGTGGCTTTGGGTACACGCCGCGGCGAGGTCTGGATTGCATCAAATGTGCAAGGAACTTCTGCAGAAGGAGTTTGGGATCAGAATTCTGCCTCCTTTCAATCTGACCCGTCATTGCCAGCCACTGCGAAGATTCAGTACACCCGCTTTGCCGAGGGGCAGCATGAGATTCTCGGATTGGCGTACAAAGACGGCTGGCTTTATGCTACTAATCGCTACGAAGTGGTTCGGATGAAAGATGAAACGGGCGCCGGCAAGGCTACTCGTTTTGAGACTGTCTGTGATAAGTGGGGCGTCAGCGGCGATTATCACGAGTACTCCTTCGGCTCGCGTTTTGACAAAAACGGGGACCTTTGGGTGCTAGCTTGCCTCACTGGGTCATTTTCCAGCAAAACGCCTTTTCGCGGTTGGGCGCTGCGCGTAAAACCTGACGGCACGATGGTGCCAACCTGCAGTGGAGTGCGTTCTCCCGGAGGCGTTGGATTTGACGCTGATGGAGAGGTTTATTACACCGACAATCAGGGCCCCTGGCACGGTGCGTGTACTTTGCAGCATCTCATTCCGGGTACTTTCCAAGGACATCCTGGAGGAAATATCTGGTACGACATGGCGCCGAATATGGGGCCGCGCCCGTTGGATCCCAACGACAAGAGTCGGATGGTGATTGAGCGAGAGCGTATTAAGGAGTTGGTGCCGCCGGCTGTGTATTTGGTCTACGGGCCAGGTAAGATTGGAAATTCATCGACAGCAGTGGTTTGTGATATGAGTGAAGGGCGTTTCGGCCCCTTTGCCAAACAGTTGTTCATTCCAGACCAGTCGCATTCCAATGTCTCCCGCGTGTATTTGGAAACTGTTAACGGAGTGAAACAGGGTGTCGTATTCCCGTTCCTCAAGGGGTTGCGGTCTGGCCCCATAGGCGCACGAATGGGAACGGATGGGAAGTTTTTGGTGGGCGGTTCCGACCGCGGTTGGGGAGCGAAGGGCGGTCAGCCGTTTTCGTTCGAGCGAGTGGATTGGACTGGGAAGGTGCCTTTCGAGGTCCATGAGATGCATGCAAAGCCGGACGGTTTTGAGCTCACTTTTACCGAGCCAGTGGATCCCGTGAGTGCAGGGAATGTGGAAAGTTATTCCGCCAGAGAGTTTACCTATATTTATCAAGAGAAGTACGGCAGCCCTGAAGTGGACGATGTAATGCCCAAGATTGAGAAAGCCGAGGTCGCCAAGGACGGTAAATCCGTGCGATTGAAGTTTGATGTCCTAACCAAAGGGCACATCCATGAGCTCCACTTGGATGGCGTGCGTTCGGGTTCTGGCAAGCCTGTGCTGCATCCGGTGGCCTACTACACGCTGAACGAGATTCCAGCCAAGTAGTCTTTTGGGAACGCTTAGCGTCTTGAGTTGAACTCTCGCTCTGCGCGATCCAACTCCGCTTTCATCCGCTCGGTGAGGGGCGGCAATTCGTCCAATTTGCGGTAAAATTCTGCCAACTGAGGCGTCCATTGCCGAGGCGCCTCGACCGCTTCAAACCAGTTAAGGTGATCCCGGATACGACTCAGTCGGGCTGCGATGCTTTCTCGTTCTAAGGTGGCATTGCGCAGCCTGCGCACAAGGTCTTTGGTGCGGCCTGTCGCGAGTTCATTGCAGGCTGTGGCGTATGTGGCAATCACCTCGGAGTAGAGAAAGTGCGCTCGCTCTCGCAGAGAGTTAAACTCGAGCTGTCGGTGGAGCAGTAAATTTTTTGCGCCTGGAAGGCGAAGGTAGTCGTCAAACTGGGAGAGGGGATAGGAAAAGTGTTGGCCGGATTCTGGATCCGTAACATCAAGCAGCAAAAGCTTTTGAATTTCCAATTCGGTCTGCGGCCCGTCCAGTGCCACGATCGTCGCCTGAGAACTGCTAGTTGCGACGTGCAGCGTCCACTCGCGTTGCAATGTGGCGTCTGTGCCGTTGATTGAGGCAAAGCAGCGTTGCACGGCACGGAGTGGATCTCCGGCAATCTGGGTGCTCAGCAGTTTGTGCAATCCGGAGCTGGCATCCTCTCTGCTTCGTAAAAAGGAGAGCAGGCAGCGATGGAGATCAACTTCTTCTATAGTAGATCCAATCGGATCAGTCTCTGGACGTGAGAGAAGGGCCGTGAGAGGTGGAAGTCGGCCGGAGTCCAGAAGAGGAAGCAACGCGACGGGTGCTTGGAGAGGGTTGGGGTTGTGGGCCTTGTGGCACAACGCATCAACAATCCAGCGGGGAATCTGTGGCACAGCGTAATCCGTAGTGCCAGCGGGCGAGTCGGTTGGGCGGACGGCGAGTTCCGTGAGAAGCGTCACAACCAGTGCCCGCTCCAATTGCGGGGCTGAGGTTGGGGATGGCGGCGCGAAAGTAAGCTGCAATTTAATGCCACCTGGATCTTCCGTAACGCTTAGCCGTGGCAGGCTTCGAGTCGGAATGAGAGAGTTTATTATCAGAAGGATAGGCCTGGCCGCCGGGTAGCGCAGCTGAGGTTGCCCGAGGGCCTCCAGCACGATTGTACGCAATTCGGAAGCGGCCCGCAGCAGGGCAACCCGTTGAGGAAAGTCTCCCCCGGAAACCAGCAGTTGACTGAACTGATCCGAAGTCTGCACAGGCCGCACTGGTGGAGGCGTCTGAGCCAACGCAGAGGGCGCGAGCGTGAAGGCCAGAACAAAGATGGCGACCGTGCAGCGCATGGGACGCCCTTTTTACAGACCGCTGGATTCGCCGTCCCAGCGACCTAGGAGGCTTTGCTCGAGGTAGGCTCGGTACTCGCACTTGGGAAGCTTGGCTATGAGCGCTTCGAATTGGGTGCGGTCGATGTAGCCTTTGGCGAAGGCGATTTCTTCAAGACAGGCAATTTTAAGTCCCTGCCGATGTTCGATCGCAGCGATATAGTTGCTCGCCTCCATTAGGCTCACTGGGGTGCCCGTATCGAGCCAAGCCATGCCGCGGTTGAGGGTGCGGACTTGAAGCGTCCCTCTCTCAAGATAGGTGAGGTTGACATCGGTGATTTCCAGCTCGCCACGGGGTGAAGGTTTAAGCGCCTTGCAAATGGGGACTACCTGATTGTCGTAAACGTAGAGGCCCGGAACGGCGAAATTGCTGCGTGGGTGGACTGGTTTTTCTTCCAGACTTATCGCTTTTCCTTGAGCGTCAAACTCAACTACCCCATAGCGTTCCGGATCACGCACTGGATAGGCGAACACGCAAGCCCCTGATTCGAGGTTGAGCGCCTCCCTCAGGAAGTCCAAGTTGCCGTAGAAAATATTGTCGCCCAATATGAGTGTGGTGCGAGTGGCATCAGCGAGGAAATCTGCTGCGATTAGAAAGGCTTGGGCGATGCCTTCGGGTTTAGGTTGAGCCGCGTAGGAGATGCGGATTCCGATACGAGTGCCATCGCCGAGAAGTTCGCGGAAGCGGGGGAGGTCGTGCGGGGTGGAAATGATGAGGATGTCCTGAATGCCCGCGAGCATGAGGGTGGAGAGGGGGTGATAAATCATCGGCTTGTCGTAAACTGGCAGCAGTTGTTTACAGACGAGCTGAGTGAGCGGATAGAGGCGGGTGCCTGCGCCTCCTGCGAGAATGATAGCCTTGTTCATCATGGTTAGAATCGGCGATGGAAGGCGTTCTGAAAACAGGAAACTCGCATCAAGAAGCAAACACCTCGTGGTCGGGGAAACTGGAAAGCGGCGTGACACCGCTCCCTCTCCTTTCGCATACTGTGCCCAAATATGCAAAAGTCTGACGGTATGAATTACGCTCCGGTTGGGAAGCCCTCTCCGGTGGTCAAAGCTGGAGAGTTTGCGTTTGCCGCCGTGGCCCTGGATCACGGGCACATCTACGGGATGGCGAGGGGGTTAACGGAGGCAGGAGGCGAACTTCGTTACGTCTTTGATCCAGATCCCACAAAGGTGGAGAAATTTTGCTCCATCTTCCCTGGCGTACGGCCGCTTCGGAGTATCGAGGAGGCTTTGGAGAAAACGGACATCCAAATGATCGCCTCTGCCGCCATTCCTTGCGATCGAGGTCCGCTAGGAATACGCGTGCTTGCTTCCGGAAAAGACTATTTTACTGACAAGGCCCCTTTCACCACGCTTGACCAACTTGCCGCCGCGCGCGTCAAGGTCTCCGAGACCGAGCGTAAGTACATGGTATATTATGCGGAGCGGCTTCACGCGGAATGCGGGGTGCGTGCCGGTCAGTTAATCGCTGAGGGCGCCATTGGACGAGTGGTCCAAGTGCTTGGTCTTGGGCCTCACCGTTCCAACCCTGCCTCCAGGCCCGATTGGTTTTGGGATCCGGCGAAAAACGGCGGCATTTTGTGTGACATCGGCTCGCACCAGTTTGAGCAATTTTTGTATTTTTCAGGCTCTAAAAATCCAACAATAGTACGTTCGGCGGTAGCCAATTATCATCATAAAGATCACGCTGCCTTTGAAGACTGGGGGGAGGCAAATCTTGTTGCAGAAAATGGTGCCACCAACTACGTCCGGTTGGACTGGCTTACTCCGCAGGGTTTGCGTGTTTGGGGGGACGGCCGCACCTTCATCCTCGGGACCGAGGGTTACATGGAAATTCGCAAGTATCTCAACGTCGCGGGTTCCGAGGAGGGCGACAACCTCTATTTGGTCGATCAAAAAGGGGAGCACCACCTGCGTTGTCATGGCGTGGTTGGCTACCCGTTTTTCGGTCAGTTGATTTTAGATTGTTTGAATCGGACCGAGAATGCGATGACCCAGGAGCACGCGTTCAAGGCTGCGGAGTTGTGCTTAAAAGCGCAGGCCATGGCAGTGCGCATCGAGTAGCATTTGTACTTTCCTAATTTTATGGAAACTCCTGAATTCAATGCTCTTTGGGCCCCATGGCGGGTGCAGTATTTCAGCGCCCCGCGAAAGCCAGATTTTCTACTGGATGCGGCCCATGCTACGGATGACCGAGCGCATCTGGTGCTGGTGCGGCGGCGTTATTGTTTTTTGATAATGAACGCTTATCCGTATGCGGTCGGGCATTTGATGGCTGTACCCTATCGGAAGGCTGTGGATTTGGCGGAGCTCAGCGAGGGGGAGTGGTTGGAGTTGTGGGAGCTTACCACCCTAGCGCAGAAGATATTGCGCGAAGTTGTGAAGGCGGAGGGATTCAATGTGGGGTTGAATCTTGGTTCCTGCGCAGGAGCCAGCATGGCGACGCACCTGCACTTGCACATTGTTCCCCGCTGGACTGGGGACAACAATTTCATGGCGGTGCTGGATGGGACTCGTGTTTTGCCTGAAGCGTTAGAGGCAATGTATGATCGTCTCGCTGTGGCAGTTGCCGGAACTCATCCCGCAGCGTAGAGAGGCCTTTGGCTTTCGCGTAGAGTTGATCGAGCTGTGGCGAACTTCCGAGGGGAACTCTGGAGGGAATTTTACAAACCGCTGGGTTCCACCCGACCTTCGAAGGTGAAATCGGCGGGGCCACGCAACGTGACATTCGTAAAGCTCTCACCGTCACGATCGAAAGCCACCAGCAAAGTATCGCCGCCTTTCACCCTCACGGCGATTGGCGAGGCTGCCCCGTGTAATATGTGGTGCAAAAGAGCGGAAGCCACCACCCCGGTGCCGCACGCGAGAGTCTCATCCTCGACGCCGCGTTCGTAAGTGCGAATTACAAGTTGGCCGGGTGCCTCGATCTGGAGGAAGTTCGCATTGGTTCCCTTGGGCGCGAAGTGTTCGTGGAAACGGATGGCCGCGCCCAAATTGCGCACGTTTGTGGTGGCAAGATTTTCCTGAAAAACGACGGCATGCGGGACGCCTGTATTCAAAAAATGCACAGTAAGTGTCTCATCAGCAACACTCAGCTTGGAGTCAAGAGCAAGACCGTACGGCTGGCTCATCGCGAGCTCCACGAGTTCTCCCTGTAATTCAGCCTTTAGCGTTCCCGCGAGGGTTTCAAAAGTAAGCGCCCGTTCTTCACCCAGCAAACGCGCTCCGAAGCGCGAAAAGCAACGCGCCCCGTTGCCGCACATATCCGCCTCACCGCCGTCTGCGTTGAAGTAGCGCATCTTAAGCTGGGCATTGGAGGTCTCAGGCAGCTCGGCGGCGATGAGCCCGTCGGCGCCTATGCCACGGTGTCTATCGCAAAGATGGGCAATGGTTTCGCGGTTATACAAGAATTCGTTCGAACGGTTGTCGAGCATGACAAAGTCGTTTCCCGCGCCGTTCATCTTAGTGAAGTTGAGCATTCCCGAAGAATAACATCGGCTTCGCATCCGATTCCAGTTCCGGTTGGAATATTGACGGCGACTCGGCGAAGCTTCTCCGTATGAGTTCCCTTGGACAACTTCTTCTCACTGGGGTTCCCGGCTTGCGCTTGGATCCCGAAACGGCCGCAATTTTTAAACGCATCCAGCCCGGAGGCTTTATTTTGTTCGGTCGCAACATTCAGTCGCCTCGACAGTTGCGGGCGCTCATTGACGAGTTGCGGGATCTCAGCGCGGTGGAGCCCATCATCACCATCGACCAGGAAGGGGGCCGCGTCTCGCGCCTGCGTCTGGTTGGACACGAGCCGCCGAATGCCAATGCGTTGCGTGACCGTGGCGAGCCCGAACTTATTACACGCCACGGTCGCATCACAGGGGAGCTGTTGCGCCTGTTCGGCTTCAATCTTGATCTTTGCCCTGTGTTGGATATTTCGTTTGACGACGAGGCTGATAACTCATTGCGCGGCAGATGTTACGGGAATTCGGTTTCTCAGGTCATCGAGAATGCCGGACTGTTCAACGACGCCCTGCGCGCGACTGGCATTCTCAGCTGCGGCAAACATTTCCCCGGCTACTCCCGCGCCCCGTTGGATGCTCATCATGAACTGCCGGAAATCCCACTCACGCGGCAGGAGCTTGCTCAGCATGAGCTCGCCGTATTTAAGCATTTTGTTCCCCTAGTCGATTCCATGATGGTCGGCCACGGGCTTTATCCGGGGTTGGGTGAGGGAGAGCTTTGTTCATCCCTTTCCAAAAAGGTTGTGCAGGATTTGTTGCGCCGTGATCTTGGTTTCAGCGGGCTGATCATGACCGACGACTTGGACATGGGCGCAATTTTAAACCACCACGGTTTGGAGGAAACTATCCGTTTAGCGATCACCGCCGGCAACGACCTTGCGATGATTTGTCACCGAGTGGAGTGCGTTGAAGAAGCCTTCAAGCATCTAGAGCGCGTGCCGGCAGTAGATGTTGAGCGCGCGCAGGCGCAAGTGGCTCGTTTTAAAGCGAAAATGAGCCCGCCAGATCCCTGGAGCGAAGCCGAGTTTTTGCGCCGTGACGGGGCCGTGCGGCAGTTGCGTAGCGATACGCTTGGGGTGGATGCTGCCGACACGCAAAGTCCGGAGAACGGCAAACGCTCACCAGTGGAGGTGTATTAAAGTCTCCCCAACTGGCGAGGTTTAACCCCCAAAAACCGACATTGGGAATAGGTTCTGGTTCTCGCCCCAGAATTCCTCAGCTAAGTTTTGAGCGCAGCGATTGATTCTCTATTTGATCGGCCGTCAAAGAAAGTTGCTAGCATCAGACATACTACCGCGATGCAGATGCAACTGTCCGCAACGTTGAATGCGGGCCACGGGTTGAATGGTGGAAAGCCGAGGTCGAAGTAAAGAAAATCCACGACGTATCCGTGGAGAAGGCGGTCGGTTAGATTCCCCAATATGCCGGAAAGCAGCAGCAGCAAACCGGCGAGGTTGAGCTTGCCGGGAAAGATCGAGGCCTTGAGTGCCCAGCTCAGTCCAACTAAGGCTGCGAGGGACAATCCAATGAAGAACAGGTTGTTGTCCTGCAATATACCGAAGGCTGCTCCCGTGTTGCTAAAATGCACCCATTCAAACCAACCGGTTTGAGTCAACGGAATGCGGCCCCCGAGCGGCACGTGCTGGGGCAAGCTCGGCCATCCCTCCAGCCCTGCCGTCCAGAGTTTCGTCACCTGATCCAGTGCGTACAAGAACAAGACTCCAGCCGCCGCCATAAACCAAACGGCACTGCAGCACGCCAGCACCGGGTTGGCCGGATTGTCTGTAGCCTCCGGGACATTCGATGGTCCCGCTGCGGACTGTTCACTCATACCACATCCCCCATTACGCTTTGGCAGTCTTCACACAATTCTGGATGCACCAAAAATTTTCCCACCGAGGGTTTATGGCGCCAGCAACGACTGCACTTGGCATTTGGGTTTCTCGTGACATGGGCCACGTTGGTCACTCCCTGACGTAATTCAAGGTGGCTTAAAATAAAGGCCTCCTCCAGCTCCGGCAAAAACTTCCCAGCCTCTTCCAGCAACGCGGCATCGGCGATTTCGAGCACCACGGAGGCCTCCTGCGCATTGCCCACCAGCTTCTGCTGTCGCGCCGGTTCCATGGCTTGAGCGATAACGCCCCGAAGCTCCAACCATTGAGCGAAACGCTTTTCTATAACGCCGTCTTTAAGCTCTGGATTCGCTTCTGGAAAAACTTCCAAATGAACCGAGCTCATGTGTCCTGCATGTTCCCACGCTTCGTCGGCAGTGAATGTCAAAATGGGAGCCAACAGGCGGCACACCGTATCAAATGCCTTTGCCATAACGGTCTGTGTGGCTCTGCGTTTAGGGGAGTTTGCCACGTCGCAGTACAGACGGTTCTTTGTCAGATCCACGTAGATGGCGGAAAGGTCGACGGTGCAAAACTGGTTCAGCGTCTGGAAAACGCGCCGGAAATCGTAGGCATCGTATGCTTCCCTGCAGGTGGTGATCACGTCTTGGAGGCGGCTTAACATCCAGCGGTCCACAGTGGTTGCACCTTCCAGGGAGGCCTCTTCGCGTGGCAGATCATGGAGGTTTGCCAACAGGATGCGCAGCACGTTACGAAACTGACGGTAGGCGTCAGTGAGAAGGGCGAAGGATTCCTCAGAGAATGGAACTTCGTGTGTAAATTCAACGCTTGCAGCCCACAATCGCACAACGTCAGCGCCGTATTTGTCCACGAAATGGGCGGCATCCATCGGTTTGACGTAGGTGCCTTGCGCTGATTTGGACACCTTCTTACGCGTATCCTTGTCCACCACAAAACCATGGGTGATGACTGTGCGATAAGGCGCCCGCCCTTCTAGCGCCACGGAAGTTAACAGCGAGGACTGGAACCAACCACGGTGTTGATCCGTGGCTTCGATATACACATCAGCGGGAAACTGCAGCTCGGGATGGCGGCGCAACACGGCTTGATGCGAAACCCCGGAATCGATCCAGACGTCTAGGGTATCCATGCGTCGAACCGTCCCCGATGGCAGGCTGAGTTCCGCACACCACCAAGCGTCATCCTGTTCAAACCACACGTTGGTGCCGCGCGTTTCAACAATATCTGCGACTCTTTTTGCCGTGTCGGTGCTTAAGATTGGTTGGCCGTCAGCGTCATAAAATACGGGCACTGGTACGCCCCAGGTGCGTTGGCGGGAGATGCACCAATCGGCGCGCGCCTCGACCGTTGAGCTCATTCTGTTACGGCCCCAAAGGGGGAGCCAATGAACACTACCGGCGGCGGCCAGAGCAGCCTCACGGATTGCCTCTACGCGGATAAAAAGCTGCTCGACCGCGCGGAAAATGATCGGTGTTTTTGAGCGCCAGCAATGAGGATACGAGTGCTTGTAGGGTTGTTCGCCGATTAGGCGGTCCAGTTCCTTGAGGCGGTCGATGACCCCGCGGTTTGCTTCAAATACGTTGCGTCCAACCCATTCCGGTACGCCGCATTCTTCCGTAAGTCTCCCGTGCGCATCCACAGGGGAGAGAATTGGCAACCCGTTTTGCAATCCTGCAAGATAGTCGTCCGCGCCGTGTCCAGGGGCGACATGAACTTGGCCGGTGCCAGAATCCATGGTGACAAAATCCGCAGTGATAAGCAGGGAGGTCCGCTCAAGGAAGGGATGCTGCGCTTTCATTCCCACAAAGTCTGCTCCGCAGAAGGACTCGTGTTCACTGTCTTCGAGCATCTCGGTGCTGGAGGAAATCGGCAAGAGGCGGGCCCCGGTTTCGGCGATGAAGGAGTCGATGCGTTTTTCGGCGAGGACTAGTGACTTTTGAATATCCCCGAGAAGGAAAGTGCGCACGACATAACGTTCCTTTTGGTGCAAGGCGATGGCGACATTGGCCGGTAGCGTCCAGGGTGTTGTGGTCCAAATGACCATGGAAGCGCGGCCTGCCAACTGTCCGGTTACCAGCGGAAACTCGACGAAAATGGCAGGATCTTCGCGGTCGGCGTATTCCACTTCAGCTTCTGCCAAAGCGGTTTGCGCTCCAGTGCTCCAGAAGACGGGCTTTTTGCTTTGATACACCAGCCCCTTTTCGAGCAACCCAGCGAAGGCGCGAAGGATGTCCGCCTCGTAGGTCGCAGACATGGTGAGGTAGGGTGCGGACCAGTCCCCCAAGACACCCAAACGCCGGAACTGGCTCCGTTGAATGTCCACATACTTTTGCGCGTACTCCGCCGAGCGGCGGCGGATTTCGACGGGCAGCAGGCCCTTGGCTTCCTTGACGACTTTGAACTCGATAGGTAGCCCGTGGCAGTCCCAGCCAGGTATAAAAGGCGCTCGGAATCCGCTCATGCTGCGGGATTTTACAATGAGATCCTTGAGCACTTTGTTGAGCGCGGTGCCCATGTGGACATCGCCATTCGCAAAAGGAGGTCCGTCATGCAACACAAAGGACGGACAGCCGGTGCGTGTCTTTAAAATCTGGTTGTAGAGATCGGCCGCGTCCCAACGCGCCAGCCTTTCGGGCTCGCGCTTGACCAAATCCGCTTTCATCGGAAAATTAGTCTTAGGTAATAGAAGGGTGTCTTTGTAGTTCTGGCTCATGGAGATGGACGCAATTCAATGGGGTGAGCCGTTCTGCGGCCCAAAGTAACTAAAACTATCGTTCATCCTTGAGTCGGTCAACTCAGGGACTACTGGACTCGATGGAAGTCGAATTGGATTTCAGCCCAATGGGAAACCCGCTTTACCGCGGAATAATACTTGTTTGCAGATGGGTTCACGCGGTAAGTCGGAGACGATGGATTTTTCTCTGATCAGCTCACTATTGCCGAGTTTAAGCGACTGCATACAGGCGCTTCCTGTGATTGTTTCGCTGATCATCATCGAAGGGTTGTTGAGCGTCGATAACGCGCTGGCGATTGCGGCTATGGCACGGCATCTCCCCGAGGTTCAGCGCATGAGGGCGTTGCGGTTGGGAATCCTTGGCGCCTACGTCTTCCGAGGAATCTGCATGGCGCTCGCCGCGTGGATCATCGAGAATCCTTGGTTGAAAATAGGAGGGGCCGCTTACCTTATTTGCTTAATGAGCAAGCATTTCACGGATGCAGTAAAGTCTAGCTCAGGAACTTCAAAGCCCACAGCGGGGGGCGTCGGTGGTTTCATATCGACGGTTGTCTCCATTGAAATCATGGATCTGAGCCTGAGCGTGGACAACGTGGTTGCGGCCGTTGCGATGAGCCCAAAATTGTGGGTGGTGTGCACTGGGGTTTTTATTGGGATACTGGCATTGCGCTTTGTGGCTGGAGCGTGCCTGAAGCTCATGGAAGCGCATCCTATCCTTGAGGAAGTAGCGTTTTTACTCATCGGATATGTAGGTTTCATTCTGCTTTTTGAGATACTAAGCGACCCGCAGGGTGGCTATCAGCTTCTGCCTGGGCCGGTACATGTAAGTGCGCTGGAAAAGTTTGCTGGGATCGTTGCAATCTTGGCGTCAGCGCTCATCTACTCAAAGTCCCTTCTGTTACAAAAGTTTTTACAGCCGGTTTTGAAAATTGTGCGGCTCCCGATGTTTCTGTTTAGCGGAGTGTTAAGTGCTTTGCAGTATGTGCTTATATTTCCGTTTGCCCTAGCTGGTCGTGTGATGCGGCCCCGCTAAATTCAGCCCAGAGATCATCGCCAAAGTACGAAGGTTCGGCGGCCCATCCGCTCCACTTGTACTAAAAGGCCATTTCCCACGCCGCGCCGCGCCCCGGTTCGTAGTGCGCTCATGCATTCTGCTACCGTCCGTACCGGCCGGCCCTCCACTTCAGTGATGATGTCCTGCGTTTGTAGTTCCGCTTTCGCTGCCTGACTTCCTTCTGCGACGCCTTCCACGCGGACACCGCGCCCCTTGAGCTCCTTCAATGTTAAGCCAATCTTATCTGGTACAGTTTCTTGCGTGCGTTGATTTTGCTCTGGTTCGAGGATGGTTTGGGGAGCCTCCGGCAACTGGGCAAGTGCGATCTGGATAACCTTTCGAACGCCTTGTCTCCAAATATCGACCCGCACCGTCTGTCCTGTTTTGCGCTTGAAGAGTGCGCGCTGCAGCTCAAGTGCCGAATTTACGGGCCTGCCATCCAGCGCTTGAATGACATCCGCTGGGCGCATATCCGTCTTAAAAGCAGGTCCATCCATTTCGACTGCGAGCACCACCACGCCTGACTGGGCGCCGGCGAGTCGTTCGCGGAGTGCTGCTGACTCCCCAAGCGTTTCCGCACGAATCCCCAACCAAGGCCTCGCGACCTTCCCTGTCTCCAAAATCTGGGCCACTGTTTGTTGCAATAAATTGGAGGGGACCGCGAAGGCCAGACCGTGTTCTACGCGGACGATGAGGGTGTTCATGCCAAGCACATGAGCAGCACTGTCTAAAAGAGGGCCGCCACTGTGGCCTGGATTAATCACAGCATCAGTCTGTAAGTAGTCTTCGTAGAGAGGTAAAAGACTCTTTGGAGAGAGCAGTCTGGAGCGCCCTTTTCCGCTCAGGAGTCCCGATGTGAAAGACCATTCCTGGCCAAAAGGGACACCGATGGCGCACACGAATTGCCCCACAGCGGCCGCATCGCTGTCGGCAAAGGGCAACGGGGTGAGGTTGGTGGCATCAACTTGTAAAACAGCAATATCTGTTCGTTCGTCGGTGCCCAGGATGCGGGCTTCCAGGCGACGTCCATCTTTGAATTTCACCACAATGCGGCGCGCCTGTGCCACTACATGCAGGTTGGTGACCAGCACGCCGTTGCTTCGCACCACAAAGCCGGAGCCCTCACTGCGCAATGGCTCTAGCTTGGTTTGTCGCTTTGAGGTGGGATCGGGTTCCGCTTCAGCCTCTGCGGAATCTTGCGCTAACTCGACCTCCAAAATCACAACTGAGGGGGCTGCCTTCTGGAAAATATCAATCCGAGCCTGTTCTACTAAGCGCAGAACATCAGAAGGTTGCAATGTGTCGGACGAGGCGGCACAGAGGCGGGCGGCGCACGAAAAAAACGCCGTCAAAAGAAAGTGAAAAGTGAGGTGAGCGCACCGGGGTTGCATGGCAATGGAGCAAAGCTGGCATGAGCCGGGTCATGGCGCCAGTCCGCTCAATGTTAGTCGCATGCGTTGACTTCGCGTGGCAAGCTTCTAGCGTGGGCCCCCACAACATGGCAGGTCTCATTATCCAACCACGCGCCCGGCTTTTTCATGGCCACGACTGGGTGTACTCCACCGAAGTCCTGAAATCCTTCGGGGATCCTCAGGACGGCGAAATTGTGTCCCTAAAAGACGGTCGCGACCGGATGCTGGGCACGGCGATTTACAACAGTCGTTCGCAAATCATAGCGCGTCGCTTTTCCCGTCAACGTCAGGATCTGGACCTGGATTTTTTCAAACGCCGTCTCCAAATCGCAATGGAGTATCGCCGCCGGCATGGGTTGGCGGAGCGCCTGGGGCGGTTGATTTGGAGCGAAAGCGACGGGCTGCCGGGTGTTGTGGTGGATCGGTACGAGGATGATCTTGTGCTGCAAACGCTTACTCTGGCGATGGATAAGCGCAAGGATCTGCTTGTTCAAGCGCTGGTGGAGACCTTCCAGCCTCGATCCATCATCGAGCGCAACGATACGCCCATACGTAAAGCTGAAGGGATGGAACTTGTCTGCGGAGTGCTTTATGGCGAGGACCCCGGCCCGGGGATGATCACTACTGACGGGATCAAGTTTGAAGTTAATTTGCTCACGGGTCAGAAGACCGGCTTTTATCTGGACCAACTTTCGAACTATCGTGCTGTTGCGCGTTATGCTAAGGGGCGCAGCGTGTTGGACTG
>CALQFT020000056.1 GCA_943329925.2 Opitutus sp. GAS368 | reverse complement strand
TCCCAGGCGGTCACCCTTATCTTGACTTGGTTTGAACTCTGACCAGGCCAGTCGGTGCCCGCATCCCATACGATGTGCTTATTCGTCCAAACGGTAACCCCTGCCCCCACGTGGCCAGTCACAGACACCACAGGCACCTCATAGGAGGTCCCGTTGTCGCTGGATACCAAAAGTGCGACACTCGATGTGGCACCAGTCAGATCATAGGTCACGTCCACCAGCTTAGTGCCATTCTGCACAGTAAACTTCACGTTACTGACAGAAGACGCCCCAGAGGCGCCTGTAGCGCAAAAGACGAAAGCCAAATAAAGGAAACCTCTAAACAGATCTTTCATAAAAGCATGAGGAAAACAGAGGTAAACTAGGCCACAATCGCAGTACCTATTGCGGGCCGTAGTCCCCCAAATTCTTCTATGAATGGCGCAGTGACTGTGCCGCCTGGCATCCACCGTAATTGTAAAGAGGGTACAAGACGCAGAGGCGCCATGCTGCACCTATTACATACAAACGAATCTGCATAAAGACTCTCCAGCGTTTGGGGTGGATTTTTCATGCAAAAAAAGCCTCACATCAAACGGCGATTGCACTCGCAAAGAGCACTTAAAAAAGAGGGCAACATGATAGACGGGATATATTAACCGAAGCAAAACACGCACCTAAAATCTCGCAAAGCAAACCTGAAGCCCACTATGCAATATTTAACAAAACAATATCAAGAATCACCTTTAAATGCCAATGATGTCCAGTTAAATTATTGCAATTTACAGATCCAGACATAACAAACAAGGCAAGTGGCGCAACAATGCCCTGACATAATTAAGAAATTATCTCAAAGCCCCACGTGAGGGAGTTCCGTTTTTTGGTGAAGCCGCGCCAACTCTGTTCAACCAAGCTGGCCGATGCTAGCCAATCAGCTTTAGCATAACCTGCTCGGGGGTATAGCTCTGCTTAAACATTAACGTCCGCCACTGACTCAACGCCTCACTCCGCAGCAGCGCGGTCAGTTCACTGGGAATGTTTGCATCCTGCGACACACTCAGGACCCGCTGGAGCGAGACGGAACTTTCCCGGCCGGAATCAATCGAATTGTGTATTTGACTCTGGCTGGCGGCGTTACTGGCCTCCAACTGAGCGAGTGAAGATACCGCGGAGGATATCACGCTGGCATCAATTTCGGATAACGTCGGAGCCGCAATAGTCTCAAAATAGCCCGCAGTGGAGGTCGTCGTCCCGGTTTTTTCCATAAAATACCCGTTCTCAGTTTGGGTGAGAGACAAGAACCCCAAATCCATATTCGCAAGATTAGTCCATTTGTTGGGATTCGCCGAATCCGATGCAGGAAGCTTCGCGAGCGTATTTCCCGAGATATCAATCCCCGAAATTTGAATGGCGACCAAAGGATAATCCGAGCTCCAATTCGAAAAATTCATAGGCTCTCCCGAAACCCACTGCCAAGCATCATCCACAAGTTGCGCCCCCAACCACCCTTCCTTGTTATAATTCGGCCCTAGGGAAGAAGCCATTTTATCCAATTCACTCTGGCTGGTGACGACAGCAAGATAACCGCCCTTGGCCTCCGCATTCGCCGCGGCATCGGACCAAACGCCAGAAAAGTTCACGTACGAATACGTGTTGGGGTTTTGGGTCGTGGTGCCGGCGATAAACCGGGATGTCGCATTCCCAAATACATTCGCCAAGTCTGTTGCCTTGAGACTGGGCTGGCTAACACTAACGGACTGAGCTGCATATTGGTCCGAGAGAGTAAAATTAGCAGACGTTGATCCGGAGGAGAACAGCGCCAACCCATTGAAAGACTCCGCCGCGAGTTGGTCGTAATAGCTTTTCAATTGAATGAACTCCTTCTCGTAGGAGACTTTGTCGGCGACTGAACGAGTCGGGTCGTTGAGCATCCCCTTTAACTCACTGACCCGATCCAGCAAACCACTCATTCCAAAAAGCGCATCCTGCTGGGACTGGAGATAAGATAACGAATTAGACAAATTTGAAAGCTGCCCCTGGGCGAAATTCGCCCTTGAACTAATCTGAAGCGACACCCCGGCTCCAGCGGGATTGTCAGCTACAACAGCCACTGCTGAACCGGAAGAAAGCCGATTAATGCGACTCTGAATGTCTAAAGAGAGATTCTGACTTTGCGTGGCAGCCCGCGCTGAAATACTGCTAAGTGGATTGATCGTAATCATTTTCGCAAACGAAAGTTATACCAAATCTTGAAGAAAACTGGTCCTTCTCTCCCAGGTGCTGAGGTCTTTTCATCATCCATAAACCTAAAAGAGATGGCATTAGGCGATCCTCAACATAAACAGAATAAGACGCGATTTGAAACATGCATGTCCATATAATTCACTTATCCGCATCCAGATTAAACCTGATGAAGTCCGCTGCATTCCGTCCGCTGTATTCCGTCCGCTGTTCGTTCTGAGCGGCTTCCTTAGCGGCTTCCGTCATTGGCACCCCTGCTCTAGGCGGTATTGAAGCCCGTTGCGTGCGCGCCGCTCCAAGGCGAGAGGGAACACAGACGTGCGTTTTCTGTCTTTCTTCTGGCGCAACTTCTGCGTCACTTTAGCTCATCCCTATGAGCAGAAAAATTCGTTACGGAATGGTCGGTGGTGGACGCGGCGCTTTTATCGGCGCGGTTCATCGCATCGCAGCAAACATGGACGGGCAGATCGAACTGGTCTGCGGTGCGTTTTCCTCAGACCCCGAAAAATCAAAGGCTTCCGGCGGTGACTTTTACCTGCATCCGGCCCGCTGCTACGGCTCGTTTGCTGAAATGATCCACGCGGAAAAGGCGCTCCCCGCCGAGCAGCGCATGGATTTTGTCTCCATAGTGACGCCCAACCACATGCACTTTCCTCCGGCTAAAATGGCCTTGGAAAACGGGTTCCACGTCCTCTCGGACAAGCCGGCCACATTCAACTTGGCAGAGGCCAAGGAACTCTCAAATCTCGTTCACCACTCCGGGTTGCTCTACGGCCTGACGCATAATTACACCGGTTATCCGATGGTCAAACAGGCCCGCGAAATGGTCCACGCCGGGGCGTTGGGCAAAATCCGCAAAGTCGTTGTCGAATACCCGCAGGGCTGGCTAGCGACGCGTCTGGAGGAAAGCGGCCAGAAGCAGGCCGCGTGGCGCACGGACCCAGCACGTTCCGGAGCAGCAGGTTGCGTTGGCGACATCGGCACCCACGCCGAAAACCTCGCGGAATACATCACCGGTTTGAAGATCAGCGAACTCGCGGCGGATCTTACCTCCTTCGTCGAAGGCCGGCTTTTAGACGACGACGCCAATCTCCTTTTGCGCTTTGAGGGCGGAGCCAAAGGCGTGCTCCATTGCTCCCAAATCAGCGTGGGCGAGGAAAACAATCTCAACATCCGTGTTTACGGGGAAAAGGGCGGCTTGGAGTGGCATCAAAACGAGCCCAACACACTCTTGGTAAAGCACCTCGACAAGCCTCAGGAAGTCTTTCGCACCGCCAACGGCTACCTGGGCGCCGCTGCAGCCGCCAACAGCCGAACCCCCGCTTCGCATCCCGAAGGTTATCTGGAGGCGTTTGCCAACGTGTACCGTAACTTTGCCAGTCACATCCGCGCCCGCCTCAGCGGCGTGGAAGCAGACGCCTCGATTCTGGACTATCCAAAAATCGAAGACGGCGTGCGCGGCATGGCCTTCATCGAAGCAGTGGTGGCCTCCAGCAAACACAACGCCGCCTGGACGAAAGTGGACGCGGGACACTGAGAACGTCCGCGGCACGCATGATACCATCTCTTGTAAGTTTATGGATGATTAAAAGACCTCAGCACTTGGGAACGAGGAGCCCCAGCTCCACAATGACTGTCTGCGTTTTTGGAGCGTCAAAGCGGAGCTGGGACTCCGCGGGCCCGGGAGAGAAGGACCAGTTTTCTTTAAGATTTGGTATGAGTCCCTTTCCCAAAGTAAAACAACTTGGGCACGGGTAGAGAAAACAGCCCACCACCCAAAGCTGCGCCTGACCTGTCCCAGAGAAACCGTCATCCCCCAACCGGTTAGTTTACATCCTCTTATGCGCACCCCCATCGCCCTCTCTTTATTCCTCACCCTGCTTTCCTCGGCCGTCGCCAGCAACTGGCCCGCTTGGCGCGGTCCTCATGCCGACGGCGTCACCCCCGAAACAGACCTCCCTCTGCACTTCAATGCAACCGAAGGCGTGAAGTGGAAAATCGACCTGCCCGAGCGAGGAAACAGCACGCCGATTATTTGGGGCAGCCAGATTTTTCTTACCCAAGCCGTCGGCTCGAAACGCACGGTGATGTGCCTGGACCGCAAGGACGGCCATACGCTCTGGCAAGCAGGCCCCGAGTGGCTCGGAGAGGACCTCACCCACCAGACAAACCCGTATTGCAGCAGTTCCCCCGCAACGGATGGCGAGCGCGTCGTCGCGTGGTTTGGCAGCGCGGGGCTGTGGTGTTGGTCACTCGAGGGCAGGGAGCAATGGCACGTAGACCTCGGGCTCCAGAAACACATCTGGGGCTACGCCGCCTCGCCCGTGCTCTACGGGGATCTGTGCATTCTGAATTTCGGGCCCGGTGAGAGCAGCTTCATCGTCGCGGTAGACAAGCGTACGGGGAAAGAAGTGTGGCGCTTCAATGTGCCGGAAGCGGAGGTAAAGGAGGGCTCCGGTGGACAGAAGGGATTCAGTGGGTCGTGGAATACGGGGCTTGTCACGACCATCGCCGGGCGAGAGGAATATCTCGTATCACTGCCCGGCGCGGTCTTCGGCCTCGATCCTCAAACAGGCAAAGAGCTGTGGCACTGCAATGGACTCAACGCCCTCGCATACGCCGAGGTGCTCGTGGGCGATGGCATCATCGCGGGGTTCGGCGGCTACGCGGGTTTCAGCGTCGGACTGAAGCCGGGCGGCGGAGGGAATATCACCAGCCTGAACCGGCTTTGGCAGGAGAAGAAAAACCCGCAACGCATCGGCAGCCATGTCGCTCTGGGCAAGCACGCTTGGCTCACCGGCGAACCGGGCGTGATCCAGTGCCTCGATCTCGTGACCGGCATTGACCTCTGGAAGGAACGCATGCAGACGCCCGCAGGCCGAGCAAACAGTTGGAGCTCGCTCCTGCGCAGCGGCGAACGCATCTACGCCGTCACACAGAACTCCGATGTAGTCGTATTCAAAGCGTCTGCCGAAAAATACGAGCAGCTCGCGGTCAACTCAATGGCTGACGGCCTCACCAACAGTTCCCTCGCGGTGAGCGAGGGCCAGCTTTTCCTCCGCACCCACAAGCACCTCTGGTGCATCGGTAAGTAAAAACTGAAATTCTGTTTTTGAGGTTTCCTGTCCGGCAATCCGTTGTTACTTTCCGGGCGTCTCCCCTGCCCTCTTTTGAACCCTTCCCCTCATGAAAAGCTTCTCCTCTCTCCTACTGGGTGCCGTTGTTTTCATCAGCACTTTCTTCACTCCGGCTCAGGCGGCGGAGCCAAAAAAAACCAATGTCCTCTTCATTATCGCGGATGATTTGAACGTCATGCTGGGTTGTTACGGCGACCCTCGCATGAAGACCCCAAACATCGACAAATTGGCCGAGCGCGGGGTTCGTTTTGATCGTGCCTACTGCGCCTTTCCCTTGTGCGGCCCAAGCCGTAATTCTTTGCTCACCGGTCTCTACCCCAACAGCACTGGCATCCAGGCCAACTCACTGATTTTTCGCCAGACCTGTCCGGAGCGGATCAGCCTGCCACAGGCATTTCGCCAGCAGGGCTACCTCGCTGCGCGCGTCGGCAAGCTGTATCACTATGGGGTGCCAAACTCCATAGGAACCGATGGCGCGGATGATCCGGCTTCTTGGGAAATGCAGGTGAATCCGGCGGGCGTCGATCGAACCGAAGAGCATTCCAAGATTTTTTCCCTCAATCCCGGAAACTTCGGCGGCACCTTGAGTTGGTATGCCTCTCCCAAGAGCGACGAACACCACACTGATGGAAAAATTGCTGCCGATGCAGAATGGATTTTGGAACGCTGCGCGAAGCAGAAAGATCGCCCCTTCTTTCTCGCGGTTGGCTTCTACCGCCCGCACACACCTTATGTCTCTCCAAAGAATCCTTACTTCGACCTGTATCCCCTCAATGACACCCCAGTCGTAAAAGTGACGGCTGAAGAGCGCGCCCAAATCCCGCCAGCTGCCTTGGCGAGCTACAAAAAAGAGCAGGACAAACTTACCGATGACCTGCGCAAAGAGGCCTTGCAGGCCTATTCCGCGAGCATCAGCTTCATGGATGCGCAGGTGGGACGCGTCGTCGCGGCGTTGGACCGACTAGGGTTATCAGAAAACACGATCATCGTATTCACCAGCGATCATGGATACCACATGGGCGAGCATGGGCTCTGGCAGAAGCAGAGTCTCTTCGAGGAGAGCGCGCGGGTTCCTCTGCTCATTATCGAGCCAAGGTCGAAGGCGAAAAGGGCTGTGGCAAAAACACCCGTGAGCCTGGTGGACTTGTATCCCACCCTCGCAAAAATGACGGGCATTGATGCCCCCAAGGATCTCCAAGGCCAGGATCTCGTGCCGATTTTGAAAGACCCATCTGCCACGGGGCGCGGTTGGGCGCTGAGCCAAGTGGTGCGCGGGGGCGGCTTTCGCAGAAATGGGGCGAGCGCCGCGGTGGGTGATGAGGGAAGAAAGAATTTCGGATACTCGCTGCGTACCGATCGTTGGCGCTATACGGAATGGGATGAGGGCAAACAGGGCCGCCAGTTGTACGATCACGACGTGGATCCCAAGGAATTACAAAACCTAGCGGAAAAACCGGAGCAAGCGGCGACGGTGGCTGCCCTTACAGAACAATTGCACGCAGCAGTGAAAACGACCTTCCCACCCAACGGCATCACGCCGCAGGTAAACAAGGAAGGAACGAACTGGGAACCGGAAGCGTTCCCCCGCTAACACTCAGCGTTCGTGTTTTCCGGTGGGGCTGTGCAGACAGCCGCTGCCGGTGCTTGAGGAAGCGCACCAGATACAGCCGGAACCGTGTCCATGCCGGTGCTTTCCCGTTGGGCTGTGGAGACATCCAGATCCGTAGCTCTGGGTGTTGCAAAACTCGCAGTGATGATCGTCGGCGATATGCTCGTGTTTGCGGTGCGGGCTGTTCAAGCAGCCTGAACCGTAGGAGGGGGAGTTGCAGTAACGGCAATGGCTCATAAGGCGGGTAAGGTTATCCTATGGAGCCGTATTCGGCGCACGAAAACCACTCTGATTTTTGAAAAAACAAAGGCCCTCTCCCGAGCAACTCAAGCGAGAAGCGCCTTGATCACCTTGCAGGGCTCTACGCCAGTCAGCTTGAAGTCGAGTCCTGCGGAACGGAACGTGAGTTGTTCGTGGTCAATCCCGAGACAATGAAGAATGGTCGCCTGCAGATCCGCGACGTGCACCTCATCCTCCACCACGTTGAAGCCCATCTCGTCGGTTGCGCCGTAGGTTGTCCCACCCCGAATTCCGCCTCCGGCCATCCACATTGTAAAGGCTTGCGGGTGATGATCCCGGCCCTGGCTGCGCCCCAGAGAAACGCTTGCCTCCACCATGGGGGTACGCCCGAATTCACCGCCCCAAACCACCAGCGTGTTTTCCAGCATGCCCCTTTGCTTGAGGTCTCGAATCAAAGCGGCGGTGGCGCGATCCGTGAGCGCTGTGTTTTTTTTCACATTACCCGCCACGTCGCTGTGTGCGTCCCAACCCTCATTGTAGATGTTGATGAAGCGCACGCCGCGCTCAACCATCCTACGCGCCAACAAGCAGGCCCGCGCGAAAGATGGCGTGGCCGGATCACACCCGTATAGTTCGAGCGTGGCAGGGCTTTCCTGAGAGAGATCCATGAGTTCCGGGGCCGAAGATTGGAGGCGGTAGGCCATCTCGTAATTGGCAATGCGCGTGGCGATCTCGCTATCGCCCTCCAGTTGGAGTCTGCGTTGGTTCATCGCGTTGATGAGCCCGATAGTGTCTCTCTGGGTGCGCGGATCAACTCCCTGAGGTGTGCTGACGTTGAGGATTGGATCGCCCGTATTTCGAAAGCGCGTCCCGGAGTAAAGGCTTGGAAGAAAACCGCTACTCCAGCAAGCCGCGCCCCCGCTAATTCCGCTGCCAGTGCTCATCACCACGAACGCCGGAAGATCCCGTGCCTCCGAACCCAGACCGTAGGTGATCCACGATCCCATCGAGGGGCGACCCGGTTGGGAAAAGCCGGTGTTCATGAAAATCTGCGCGGGGGCGTGATTGAACTGAGTGGTCCGGCAAGATTTCACGATAGCGATCTCGTCGACTACCGTGGCGAGGTGCGGGAGCATCTCGGAAAGCTCCGCCCCGCATTGGCCGTGTTTCCCAAAGGCGAAACGAGGCCCGAGCACAGCGGCATCCGAGCGGATAAATGCATACCGTTGCCCACCGATTACCGATGCGGGAAGCGGCTTGCCTTCGTACTTCGCGAGCATCGGTTTGTAATCGAAGAGTTCGAGCTGTGAGGGGGCACCCGCCATAAATAGATGGATGACCGCTTTCGCCTTCGGCTCGTGGTGCGGCGCGAAGAGGGTTCCGGAGCTCGCGATTTTTTCGGAAGCCCCAGCGGCCCGCGCGGTTTGTTGGGCGAGGAGGGAGGCGAGTGCGACTTTCCCCACGCCGATACCACAGTCCTGAAAAAAATGCCTACGGGTGATGTTGGGCGTGATCATGGATGGGTGATGATTTCGTCGAGGTTCAGGGCAGCGCGTGCGACGGCAATCCAGAGCACTTCACCCTCGAGTTTTTGTGCGCGTTGCTTTTCGAGAAAGGCGCGCAAAAGCGTCATTTCATCGGGCGAAGCCGGCCGGGTGACGCAGTGCCGGAAGAGGGCTTGGAGACGCTCCTCGTCTGACTGCGCTTCCCCAATGATGCGTTTCGCGAGCGCCTCAGCAGCTTCAAGAAACATCGCGTCATTAAGCAGGGTTAGCGCCTGCAGCGGGCTGTTAGAAACATCGCGTTTTGCCAAGCAAGCTTCCCCTGTTGGCGCGTCAAACGTTGTGGCCATCGCGAAAGGAGCGGTGCGCTTAACAAAGGTGTAAAGACTGCGCCGATAGCGATCTTCACCCGTACTCGTTTTCCAATCCACCTTGCCGTAGGTGCCTTCCGTGGTGACGCTGACGGGCTGCGGTGGATACACGCCCGGGCCTCCCATTTTCGCCGAAAGCAAACCGGCGGCACGCAGGGCAGAGTCGCGGATAACTTCTGCATCCAGACGAAAGCGGGCGCCCCGAGCGAGCAACAGATTGTTTGGATCTTTCTGAAGATGCTCCGCCGTGATCTTGGAGCCTTGTTTATAAGTGGCACTGGTGACGATGAGTCGGTGTAATTTTTTCATCGACCATCCTTCGCGAACCAATTCCGTAGCGAGCCAGTCGAGCAATTCAGGGTGTGTCGGGGGATCGCTTTGATAGCCAAAATCCTCCAGTGACGACACCAAGCCCCTTCCAAAAAACGCCTGCCATTGGCGGTTCACGGTTACCCTCGCGGTGAGCGGATTTTCGGGTGAAAAAAGCCAGCTCGCAAAAGCGAGTCGGCTTGAAGAAGCATCCTTTGGGAGTTGCGGAAGGAAGGCGGGGACTGCGGGCGGAACCTCGTCCCGTGGTTGTAGATATTCCCCTCGATGATACAGGCGCGTCGTGCGAGGATTTGAGGCGGGTCGTTCTTGGAAAATCAGCGTGGGCTGTCCGCGCGGCGGATTTTTAAGAGCAGCCAAAAGCGGCGCGGCGGCATCCTTCATCTCTTGAACGGTTGCCAAAAAACGAAGGAGAAGTTTGGAGTTGTTTGGCTGGCTTGTACCGCTGGCGAGGAGCTCCTCAAGTTCGGCTGAATGTCCAGTGGCCGTGGGGATCTCACCGGTGGTGAACGACACTCGGAAATGCCCCAGCGAACAGGCGAAGTGTTTTTCAAACAGCATCTTCAACTCAAGCCCGCTGCTGAGGTCGAGGGGATGCTCGAATTGAAAAACGGCCGTATGATACACCGAAGATCCACCCAACACCTGCCACCCCGAAGACATCTCGCCATCGATGGCTGCACTTGCGTTGTTTTTCTTTTTTGAAGGCGCCTGTGCTTTTTTCTCACTCGGCTTCGCATTGGGCTTGAGAGCGGCATCATTGATGCGGTCATCCTCCTCGTCGTTACTCGCTGAGGCGCGAGAGAACACAATGCGCTGCTCATTTTGAAAGGCCTGAAGTTCGCTCAAAAAGAAACCGCCAAGTGGACCTTCGTAGTACGTCAGGCCGGGGCCATCGTTGGGGAGGCTTGGATGCGAGGCCACTTCGATCCGGATCGCGGTAACGTTTTTCTGGGCCGCCCGAAACCGGAGTGTGTAAGTGTCACTTTTGGTGATGTCACCGCTTCCGAGAAGAAAGCCGTCGGTTTGCGCTTCTACATGCGGGAGGTTGGTCTGGATACCCTCTGGCTGAAGGACGGACCAGTGCGAGGCTTTCGCGGACTCGACTCCGATCCATTCAGAGAAGCGGGCTGCCATGGCTTCGTTGCCGCCTGGATAGTGGCTGGGCAACTCGGCTTCGAGTTTGGCGATCTTTTCGGCGTGGGCTTTTTCGCGCGAAACCATCTCTGGCGAACTGATGGCGTAAGTGGGCTCGGTGGCGTTGTTGAGCAGCGCCATTAAACTGTAATAATCCGTGTGAAGAATCGGATCATACTTGTGGGTGTGGCACTGCGCGCAGTGGAGCGTAAGTCCCATCCAAGTGGTGCCAGTGACTCTGACTCGGTCTGTCATGGCGTAAAAACGGTATTCCAGAGGATCAATGCCGCCTTCCTCGTTGAGCATGGAGTTGCGGTGAAAGCCGGTGGCGATGAGGTCGCTGGGAGATGGATTTGGAAGGAGATCGCCTGCGAGCTGTTTGATACTGAATTGATCAAACGGCAGGTCAGCGTTGAGGGCTTCGACAACCCAATCGCGATAAGGCCAGATGGTTCGGGGCCGGTCCTTTTCGTAACCGTTGGTATCGGCGTAGCGAGCGAGGTCGAGCCAGCGGCGCGCCCAGCGTTCTCCGTAATGTTTGGAAGCTAGCAGCGAGTCGACCAGGGTTTCGTAGGCGTCGGGGGCGGTGTTTGCCAAGAAGTTATCGGCTTCCTTTGGTGTGGGAGGAAGACCAATGAGATCCAGATAAACGCGGCGCACCAGTGTTAGTTTGTCGGCTTCCGGGGAGGGAGAGAGCGCCTCCTTTTTGAGGCGCTCGCGCACGAAGGCGTCGATGGGATGAGATTCTCCGGACGGAGGAGTGCGACGAATGGCCGGGACGTAGGCCCAGTGGAGTTGATAATTGGCGCCCTGAGCGATCCAACTTTTGAGCGTGGCCTTGGCGGTTTCTGGCAGGAGGGATTTGGTGCTGTGGGGAGGCATCATCTCCTCCTTGTCCTGAGAGAGGATACGTTTGAGGACTTCGCTGAGCTCCGGATGGCCGGGGACAATCGCGGTTTCGCCGGATTTTCCATTCCCAAGCGCCTTGTCGCGGAGATCGAGCCGCAGCTCTCCCTTTCGGCTGTGGTCATCCATTCCATGACACTTGAAGCAGTACTGGGCGAGAATCGGACGCACTTCGCGGTTAAAGTCCACAGCTACGGAATGGGTCGGTAGGGCGAGAGCGCTGACGGAATTGAGCAGCGTTACGACAAAGGCGGAAAGGAGAAAAAAGCGGGCGGGTGGCATTCGATAAAAGGACCGTGTTGTGGAGTTTGCCTTAGGGTGGTTGGGCGCCAGCTTCGGTAATAATCACAGTATCTTCGACCAGAGCCGGAGGCTTTTGGCCAGAAAACAAATCCACCTGCCCAAAGGCCGGCAGTGGGTCCAAAGAGTCTTCGACGTCATCGCCAAATCTGGATCTTACGCTGAGAGATTCCAGCGCTCGGGTTAATTTCAAAGAAAATCCCGCGCCAACCCACAACTCAATAAACAAAGCCGAGTAGGCAGTAATACCATCTCTTTTAGGTTTATGGATGATTAAAAGACCTCAGCACCTGGGAACGAGGAGCCCCAGCTCCAAAATGACTGTCTGAGTTTTTGGAGCGTCAAAGCGGAGCTGAGGCTCCGCGGGCCCGGGAGAGAAGGATCAGTTTTCTTCAAGATTTGGTATGAGGTCTAATTTGACGGTTCTGGCGACGCCGCGATGAACGAGTGCGATTGGTGTTTTGCCGATTAATTGCTTCGGCGAGTCACCCAAAGTCGTCGTGGGAATGCTGCGATTTGTCATGCCGGAGGCATGAAAGCCAATTGCCGGTGGTTGAGGAGCGACGCGACGACACCACCGGTTTGTCCGGCTGAAACGGCCCGCATCCCAAGGGGATGGCAGCGGCGTCGCATCTCAGGCACAGCAGGCAATTATTTGTGGGAAACAGGGGGTGTGTCAGCGCGAAATAACAATGGCCCAGCAGACTGAGTGGCTGGCATCCAGACGGGATGCTCTGTGTTGTTTACCCCATCCGGTGGTATCGCTTCGCTCAACCACCGGCAAACGGCCTCGATGCCTCCGGCATCGGAATCGTCAAATTAGACCTCACTGCCTAATAGGGCCCGGACTTTGAAGAGTCACCACTAGGAGAACCGCCACCTCATCGCGCGAAAACCATAGGGATCCCAAGCGCCCCCACGGCTCAATGCGCGCCCTTGAGCGGTAGATGCAATGGAGCGATTGGAGCGGTTGGGTTGGTGCTCGAATACCTAATTTATAGATACTTAACCACTTCTGCAGTCGGGAAGCGAACCTTGGGCTGGTGAGCGTACTTGTCGTCTTCTGCACGGTAGCCTAGAGCCAGCCCGCACACCGAGGCGTAACCTTCCTTTTCCAGCCCAAGAAGCGTGTCGTATTGATGCGCTTCGATGCCTTCCAGCGGGCAGGTGTCGATTCCCATGAGTGCGGCGGCGGCCATTGTCTGGCCCAGAGAGATGTAGACTTGGCGGGAGCACCAGGTGTCCAACCAGCCTTGTTCTGTGGCTTGCGTGTGGCTGTTTAAAATGAAGCCGCGGTATCCGTCCAACGATTCAGTGCTCACGTTGCGAACTTCGGCAGCGCGCTTGATAAAATGATCTACGTCGTCTACCGAGAGGTTCTTGCGATAAGCAAACACCACCATGTGCGAGGCATCCACCGTCTGGGTCTGGCCCCAGGAAATCGCCGGCAGCTGCGCCCGAATTTCTGGGCTTTGCACCACAATAAAGCGCCAGGGCTGGAGTCCGAAAGAAGAGGGTGCCAACACCATTGCAGCTTCGAGAGTCTGCCATTGGTCGGCGGGAATCTTTCGGGTGGAGTCAAACTTTTTAGTGGCATAGCGCCAGTTCAAAGCTTCGGTAATGGTATGATTGGAAACAGGGTTCATGAGTCAGTGGAATGAGGCGTAAAATGGGGGACCTAACCGTAGCGGGGAGCTGGCGTGGGAAGGGAAGGAAAATTCCTTTCAAAACCAAAAAAGCGCATTGAAAGCGCATTGATTCCAATGAGGCCATCGGAGAAAAGGCCGGGCGGGAAGTCGCCTGCGGCGCACGGGTGCGGTCTTTGTGGTTTATACCAAATCTTGAAGAAAACTGGTCCTTCTCTCCTGGGCTGAGCAAAAACGTCGAAAACAGGCGCCGCTGCCATCCCTCCCACTAAATTTGGTTCGTTTTTCGGTTCGTTTCACTCCGCCTAACGTTGGGAAGCGACTCTCGAACAAGTCAAAGCAGCCGTAAAGCCTTGCCAGCAAAAGCAGCGATGCCGTGTTGCTCCTCACCCCCCTCACCCCCCCTCACCCCCCCTCGCCTCTAGGTCTCTAGGTCTCTTATCCCGCTTATCCAAAAGGGGGCTCTGGAGGCTGAGGGCCTTCGTTTTCTTGAATTTGACGCAGCACCTCGGAGCGATCCTCCACCTCGTCCCAGACTTCCTTGGCCACGTAAATTGGGGCGCCTTGCGCCACGGCTAGGGCGACGCAATCGCTTGGTCGGCCGTCGAGTTCGATGATTTTTCGCTCAAAGAGTTCGTTCTGGCAGCTCACGATCAAGCGGGCAAAGTAGGTCTCGCTCTTGACCTCGTTGATGATCACACGCTCCACCTTTGCCCCGAGGGCCGTCATAAGGTGGCACATCAAATCGTGGGTCATGGGGCGTTCCCTCGGCACCCCTTTCATCAGCACGGAAATAGAGGCGCCCACTGTCTCATCTACATAAATGACAAATACTTTCTCCTCGTTCCCCAAGAAAACGGCACGCCCTGTGTTGAGTGGCAACACAGAACGGACTTCCACAGGTACCACAGACTTGTTCATGGTGTTAATCTAATGCGACAACGGGAATGTCTCAAGCGCAGGCCTCTAGGGAAATCCCTTAACATTCAATCAGCATTTTGCCCATCAATTACTAATTAGGCCCCCACTCTCCCCCTATGAAAAAAGCGCTACACACCCTTCTTTGGCTCGCCGTGGCCCTTCTCGGCGGCGGTGCCTATGCAGTCATTGCCTTGCGTCGGGCCGAACCCGTTAACTCCGTTTATCTACTAACCGCGGCCCTGTGCACCTACGCCATCGGCTATCGGTTTTACTCCAAATGGGTCGCCGCCCGCGCCCTCGCTTTGGACGATTTGCGGGCGACGCCTTGCGAGCGCCACGAAGACGGCCGCGACTTTGTGCGCACCAATCCTTGGGTGGTTTTCGGCCATCACTTCGCCGCAATATCTGGCCCGGGGCCGCTGGTTGGGCCCGTGCTTGCTGCGCAATTCGGATACCTGCCGGGGACTCTGTGGATCCTGCTCGGAGTGGTGCTTGGCGGGGCGGTGCAGGACATGGTGATTTTGGCGGCGTCGACCCGGCGCGATGGGCGTTCTTTAGCGCAGATGGTGCGAGACGAGGTGGGACGGGCGGCGGGATTTGTGGGGACGGTGGCGGTGCTGGCAATCATGGTCATCTTGCTGGCGGTGCTGGCGTTGGTGGTGGTAAACGCGCTGGCGGAAAGTCCGTGGGGGGTGTTTACGGTGGCGGCGACGATTCCTGCGGCGATGTTCATGGGTGGATACATGCGCTACATCAGGCCTGGTAAAGTGTTGGAAGCCTCAGTGATGGGCGCTGTGCTCTTGCTGGCCTCGGTGTGGGGCGGGCAGTTTGTGCACTCGAATCCAGAGTGGGCAGCGATTTTCCGGCTCAAGGCCAATACGCTGGCATGGAGTGTGATTTTGTACGGATTGGCGGCATCGGTTTTGCCGGTGTGGCTGTTGCTGGCGCCTAGGGATTATTTGAGTACGTTTTTAAAATTGGGAACGATATTCGCGTTGGCTGTCGGGGTGGTGGTCGTACTACCGGATTTACATATGCCTGCCTTAACCCAGTTCGTGGATGGGAGCGGGCCGGTGATTCCGGGCAAGTTGTTTCCCTTTTGTTTCATCACGATTGCCTGTGGTGCAATCAGCGGTTTTCACGCGTTGATCGCCAGTGGGATTACGCCCAAGATCATCACGCGGGAGCGGTTTATTCGTCCGGTGGGTTACGGAGCGATGTGTTTGGAATCTTTGGTGGCGATTTTGGCGCTGGTGGCGGCATGCACCTTGGAGCCGGGCGTGTATTTGGCCATCAATGTGAAGGCCGCTGGGGCGACGCCGGCGCTGATAGCGGAGGCGACCGTAGCAAAAATCAACGCATTTGGAGGGCCCTTCACTGTGAGTGTGGCTCAAATGCAGGAACTTGCCAGGACCGTGCAGGAGGAAAGTCTGTTTGGTCGCACGGGCGGGGCCGCCACGCTGGCGGTGGGAATGGCGCGTCTGTTTGCGTCCGCCTTCGGCGATAAGATGTTGGGATTATGGTACCATTTTGCGTTGATGTTTGAGGCGTTGTTCATCCTCACAACCCTCGACGCAGGGACGCGGGTGGGGCGTTATCTTCTTCAAGGTGCGCTGGGTTCTGTTTGGAAGCCGCTGGGGGATCCGTCCAATATGTTTTCCAACTTCTTCTGTAGTGGCCTGATTGTCAGTGCGTGGGGGTTTTTCCTGCTGAATGGGGTGGCTGATCCAGAAGGCGGCACCAAGGCGCTTTGGCCGATTTTTGGGATCGCCAACCAATTGCTCGCCAGCATCGCGCTGTGCTTTGGGACGGTGATTTTGTTGAAACGTCAGTTGCAGCTACCCGGCGGGCGTCCGGCAATTGCGCTGGCCACCGCGCTTCCCTTGGCGTGGCTTTTGACGGTGACGACCACGGCGGCTGTTCAGAAAATCGGCCATTCGGACCCTCGCATCGGGTTCCTTGCTGCCGCGCGTAAGGCGGATGCGGACTATGTGCAGTTGCAGTCCGAAATGGAGAAGGCGGGAAAGGACACCACTGCGGCGGAGTCATTCGGGAAAAAAATGAGGGCGGCGCGGCGGGTGAGTCTCAACATGCGCACGGACGCAGCGGTGACGGCGGGGTTTTTGGCGCTGGTGGCGGTGCTGCTTGGGATTACGAGTTGGGAGGTTGCGTTGCTGTTGTCGCGGCGGAAAGAGGCGGTGCTTTCCGAGACGGAACCGGTTTGGTTGGGGGGGCCCGACGCTCAGCGCAACGGCGTGCCGGTGGCGGGGATGGTGGGTTTGGGACTGGCGTTGATCCAGGAATTATCCGGACAGGCAGCGGTGGAACGGGAACGCATGGTGCAGCAAGCGCAGTGCGAGTGTCCTCCGAATACGAACCCTCGTGCGAACGCGTTTTTACTGAGTTCAAAACGCCGATTTGAGGGCGTGAACCGCTGTTGTTAAAATCGCCAGGGGGAAGAGTCCCGCAACGTTTTAGCCGCCGCTGGCTAGCCGAACGAGGGTGCGCACGCCAAAGCCTGTTGCACCGGAGGCGAGCCCGTGTCTGTCACTGGAGCAGTGGGCCGTGTAGGCGATGTCCAGATGCACCCAAGGAGTCTCTCCTGCGAAAACTTTGAGGAAGGCGGCCGCCGTGCAGGCGCCGCCCAAACGGCCACCGCTGTTTTTAATTTGAGCCACGTCGCTGCGAATACGCTCGATGTGCTCTGGGAAAATCGGCATCGGCCAGACCCGTTCACCGCTCTCTACGGCAGCTCGCACCACGTCCGCCTGAAAGGCATCATCGTTGGACCAAAGTCCTGCGGCAGAATCGCCCAAAGCGATGCCGCAAGCTCCCGTGAGGGTCGCCAGATTAATGAGACGTGCGGCTTTATGCTCCGAGCGAGCCCAAGAAAGCGCGTCACCCAGAACCATGCGTCCCTCCGCGTCGGTGTTCACAATTTCCACGTTCACCTTGTTGTGCATCGTCACAATGTCCCCGGGGCGGTAAGCCGTCCCGCTGGGCATGTTTTCCGCCGCTGCAAGGATTCCAACAACATTGCGGCGCACGCCCAACCTAGCGATGGCCTGCATCGCGCCGAGCACTGCCGCGCCGCCGCACATATCGAAAATCATCTCCTCCATGTTGCCGGCAGGCTTGATGGAAATGCCGCCCGTATCAAACGTGATGGCCTTTCCCACGAGCACCAGCGGGGCCTGTCCTTTCGGTCCGCCCGCGTGGATTAATTCAATGAGCCGCGGGCCCCTTGAACTGCCGCCGCCAACGGCCAAGAGGCCACCGAATTTCCGGAGCGTTAACTCCTTTTCATCCAGCACGCGGCACTTCAATCCGCATTGGGCGGCGAGGGCTTTCGCGGCGGCGGCGAGAGTTTTTGGGTAAAGAAGGTTACCCGGGGAGTTGGCGAGATCGCGGGCGGCATTCGAGGCCTCGGCTAAGATGAGGCTGCGAGCGGCGGCTTTCTTTGCGGCAACGAGGTCTTCCTTGGCGACAAGAACGACCAGTTCAATAAGAGGCTCAGTCTTTTTTGGACGGAAAGTCTCGAAGCGATAAGCGCCCAGAACAAAGCCTTCCACCGCGCTTGCGACGTGCTTGGGATGCTCTTTGAGGACCAGGAGCACCTTGCGTTGCCCGCGTTTGCGCAGGGCCAGCGCCGCAGTTCCCGCGGATTGACGGATCACGGCATCGTCGAGTTTAGCGCTTTCTCCCAAACCGGCGTACAAGGTGGCGGCGGCCCTTTCGCAAAGAAGCGCCCCGACCTCTCCGGAGAATTCGCCGTCAGTGGGTGGCGGCACGAGCTTGGCTCGCTCTTCTTTGCAGATGAGCCTGAGGGTGGTCCAGGAACCGGCGGGAGACTCCGAAACGATGCGCAGTTTCATTTGACTATTTCCCCAAGTTCACGGTTTGGCAGGAGAAGATGTCGGGATTACCGAGCAGCTCTGCCACCAAGGCAGGGCCGGGGACTGAGTCGAGATTCAGCACGGTCAGGGCGCGGCCGCCGACTTCGTTTCGCGAGAGCGACATACTAGCGATATTGACCCCGTGCTTGCCAAAAAGGGTGCCCACTTCGCCCACAATTCCGGGGCGATCTTTGTTTTCAAAAATGAAAATCACCCCCTCTGGACGCGCTTCCACGTGGCGCCCGTTGATTTTCACAATACGCGGGGTGCTGCCAAAGAAGGTGCCCGCGACGGAGGCCCAACCGCCCTCTCCGGTGGCGGTGAGTTCGATGAGTTCGGCGAAATCCGGGGAAAGCGACTCGCTGGACTCGGTTACATTGAGTCCCAAATGCTCCGCAAAACCGGGGACATTGACGATGTTGACCTCTTCTCCACCGGCCTGACGAAGAAATCCCAACAGTACCGCACGGGTGACTGGTTTGGTGTTGAGCTCGTTAATCTTGCCCTGGAAGTTGAGGTTGATGGCGCTGCTGCGCTTGGAAACGATTTGCGAGAGGAAGAGCCCCATCTTCTCCCCCAAACTGACGTAGGGGGAAAGTTGGACCATTGTTTTGGCATCCACGCTGGGCATGTTCACCGCATTACGGATTTCACCCTGCAAAATGGCGGCGCGGATTTGTTGGGCGACCTCGATGCCGACGCTCTCCTGGGCCTCGGCGGTGGAGGCGCCCAGATGGGGAGTGAATACCACGTTGGGCAGTTCGCGCAGCGGGCAGTTTGCGGGGGGCGGTTCCTGTTCAAAGACGTCCAGCGCGGCGGCAGCGACGTGGCGCGTCTTGAGGGCAGCGAAGAGGGCCGCCTCGTCTACAAGGCCACCCCGGGCGCAATTGATGATGCGCACGCCTTTGCGGGCCTTGGCCAGCCGCTCGGCATTGATCATGTGCTTGGTCTCGGGCGTAAGCGGCATATGGACGGTGATGTAATCCGCTTGCGGGATGATTTCATCCAGCCGTTCCACCAATTCCACGCCCAAAGATTTGGCGCGTCCGGCCGAGAGGTAGGGGTCGTAGGCAAGCACCCGCATTCCGAAGGCGATGGCGCGCGAGGCCACTTCAGTGCCGATGCGTCCCATGCCGAGAATGGCGAGGTTTTTTCCGTGCAACTCCACGCCTTCGAAGCTCTTGCGATCCCACTTTCCGGCCTTCACCGAGGCATCCGCCTGGGCGATGTTGCGGGAAATGGCCATCATGAGCGAAAAGGTGTGTTCCGCAGTTGAGACTGTGTTGCCGCCGGGAGTGTTCATCACGATCACGCCCTTTTTGGTGGCGGCCTCCACATCGACGTTGTCCACGCCGACCCCGGCACGCCCCACCACTTTGAGCTGGGTGGCCGCCTCCAGTAACCGGGCGGTGACCTTGGTCTGACTCCGCACCACGAGTCCCTGGTACTGATTGATGATTTTAAGCAGCTGCTCCTCGGATTGGCCGGTGAGCACATCTACATGCAGGAGTTTGCCTTCGGCCAACTCTGCAATGCCGCGTTCGGAAATAGGATCTGCTACAAGGACTTTAGGTATGGTCATATCGGAAAAGAGAAATGGCGTTGGATTCTCTGTGCCTTCAACAGAAGCGCAACGGGAAAAGTGTTTTTTCCAAAGAACACC
>CALQFT020000055.1 GCA_943329925.2 Opitutus sp. GAS368 | reverse complement strand
GTGGTGCGGAACTCTGAGGGTAAAGGGATTCGTTCGGAGCGTTCATAAAATTGGTGGGCCGGCAGGGAGACCGATCCTAACAGATAGGCTAACCCGCGCAGGCGTTAAAGCAGAACAATAGCGTAACACGGAAGAAGTGGATTCGATGGCACTCGAAAAAGAAGCCGTGCAGTAAGGGCCCGGTCCCTCCCAGTTCAGAGAGCAAATTGACTCACACCCGAGGTTGGCCCATCGTTACGGGGATTTATGTTGGACGCTATTATATTTGATATTGGCAACGTGCTGCTGCGGTTTGACTTCACGCGCACAATCAAACGCATCGCCCCATTTTGCAGCGTCGCTCCCGCCGATATTCAGGAGCTTTTGGAGCCCTGGAAAATGGACTTGGAAAGTGGCAGAGTAACCGGTTCAGACTTTTTGGATGAAGTCACCCACATACTCGGTTACTCCGGACCGCGGGCCGAGTTGCAAAGTGCCTGGCAGGAGATTTTCACCCCGAATGTGCCAATGCACGACTTGGTGGCCTCTCTTAAGGTTCCCCTCTATTTGTTATCCAACACTAACAATCTTCACGCCGACTATTTCCTGAACGAATACCCGGTCTTCGCGCATTTCTCCGACGCAGTATATTCTCACGAGGCGGGCCTGATGAAGCCAGACCCCGCGATTTATCACCATGCTTTGGAGAAGTTTAAACTTGCGCCACAAAACACCCTCTTCATCGACGACCTGCTGCCCAACATCGAGGCAGCCCGCGCACTGAACCTTCTGACCCATCATTACCACCACGATCAGCACGGTTCACTACTAGAAGAAATGCACCGACTCCAAATCCTGTAGGTGCGCAGCGACGCCATTAAAGCGTAGGCTCTAAAACCAATTAACCTCGCGGCTTGCGGGCGCTATCAACTTTGCGCACCCTCTATCCACTATGAGCCAGAACAAATCAGGCTGCCTATCTTCCTCGCTTCTCATCGCACTGATTGTGAGTGTGATTTTAAACATCGCATTCTTCGCCGGGCGCTCCGCGAAGATGGTGCGCGCCAGTATCCAACCCTCTCTTTCCTCTCCATTTACGGAGGAAGTGATTGCCCCGCCCTCTGGCGAACACGGCGGCAAGAAGATCACGGTAATCTCCTTGCGGGGACTCATCAGCACAGCGGAACCGGGGGATGTTGCTGAAAGCGGCTTGGACGATTTGATCGTCGAGTTAAAGCAGGCGCGTGAGGATAACACAGTGGCGGCAATTGTGTTGCGCATTGATTCGCCCGGCGGAGAAGTGACAGCATCGGACATGCTGTACGAGGAAGTGGTTAAGACGCGGAAAGTTAAGCCTGTAGTAGTGAGCATGGACGCGGTGGCCGCCTCTGGTGGATACTACGTGGCCTGCGCAGGCAGTTATCTTTTTGCCCATGAGACGAGCATTACTGGCTCCATCGGGGTCATCATGCAGAGTGTTAATTACCAAAAGGTTCTGGATAAAGTGGGACTGGAGGTCCTTACTTTTAAAAGCGGCGCTTTCAAGGATCTGTTAAACGGAGCGCGTGAACTGACCGAGGCTGAGCGCCAGTATGTCCAAGGCTTAATCGACCAATCCTATAGCCGGTTTGTGGGTATTGTCGCGCGGGAGCGCCACTTGGAGGAGTCCGCCTTGCGCTCTGGGGTGGCCGACGGACGAATTTTGTCGGGCATGGACGCCGTAAAGGAGCATCTCATCGACGAGGTTGGTGGCTTTGATCAGGCGTTGGAAAAGGCACGCGAACTAGGGAAGGCGCCCGGGGCCGCGGCGGTGCGGTACACCATGCCGCTTGCTTTCAACAAGTTGTTCCGGTTGTTAAGCGAGGCGCCGGCAAAAGGAGCCAGAGTGGAGGTTGATTTCGGAGGCAAGTTCGCCAGTCGCTTGAAGGTTGGCCGCCTGTATTTTGTGAGCCCCTTGATGGCGCCCTAATCGTCTCGCGCCGACCTATGTTGCCTGCTCTTGTGGAATCGATACCGTCGGGCTTTTTACAAGCACTGCTGGCGATTCCCGTGATCGCGGGCGGCCTCTATTATTCCGCGCTTGCGAAGGACTTGCGCCTGCGCGGCGGGTGCGTGGACGTGCGCCACTTTGATTTACCTGACCTTCTCATGGGGAGCGTCTTGGCACTGCATTTCGGCTGGACGGGTTTACAGGCCTTGCAGCATCCCGACAGCACTCCGGAGATGCGCGTGGAGAATCTGCGCAACAATTTTGTGTTCATGCTTTTGGTGCTTGCCTTGGTGTTCGGCTTTGCGCTGGTTCGCCGGCTACCACTGGGGCGCGCTTTCCATTTGTCGCGAAGCGCCATCGCCACATCGCCTCTGCGGGCCGCCATCGCGCTCGGCATGGCACTCCCTCTCATTTGGGCAGCGGGCCTGCTTTGGGAACATTTTTTGCAAAGCCCAAGCCGCGAACAAAGTCTGGTCTCTCTGTTCCGTTCATCCGCAGAATCCGGGGATTGGAGCGTGGTTCGCTTAGTGGCGCTTTCTGCGATCGTTCAAGCACCTTTGGTAGAAGAGATTCTGTTCCGTGGATATTTTTACGTCACACTTAAACGTTACACGGGAACCCTAGGTGCCGCGCTGAGTGTCAGCGCACTATTCGCGCTTTGTCACGGGAACCTTGGCGTGCTGCCGGGCCTGTTTATCCTGTCGATTTGTCAGATCATAGCCTTGGAGCGCTTTGGCTCTCTTTGGGTATGCATCGGGATGCACGCCTGCTTTAACTCATTGAGCCTGTTGCTGCTCTACATGGAATCCCAGGGATGGCTCCCCCACTAACTCTTGCTGATCTGGGTGAAACGGCTGTCGTAGACCGGTTAGTTCGTCTTCTGCCCGCGACATCACCCTCTGTCCTCACGGGTCCGGGGGATGATTGTGCCGTCATACAAAACATTCCCAATGAATTTCTTACGCTTCTTAAGGCAGACTCCGTAGTTGAAGGAGTCCATTTCCTGGCCGGGGAAAAAATGCATCGCGTCGGATGGAAAGCTCTTTGCCGGGCCGTCAGCGACATCGCAGCGATGGGCGGGCGACCTTTACATGCCGTCATCGCGATGGCGGCCAAGGCCGAGACGCCCTGGCAACAGCTGGAGGACTTTTATTCTGGAATCGTTAGTGCAGCAGAAACTTACCATCTCACAATTGTGGGCGGGGAGACTGTTAAAACCTCCGGTCCCTTCGTCTGCTCTGTTTTTCTCACCGGCACGGTTGCCCCGCAGCACTGCATACTGCGCTCAGGGGGCCGCCCAGGGGATGTTCTCTTGGTGACCGGGCGTTTGGGCGGGTCCTTGGTCAGCGGCCGGCATCTGGACTTCACGCCCCGACTGGAGGAGGGCCAGTGGTTGGCGAAGCATGAGGGCACGCACGCCATGATGGACCTCTCTGACGGACTCGCGGCCGATGCACCCCGGCTGGCAATTGCATCCATGTGTGGCTTAACCATTGATGTTGAATTGATTCCTCGAAACGAAAACTGTGAAGTCGAGCAGGCCGTGGGTGACGGGGAGGACTTCGAGCTGTTGGCGGCAGTGGAAGCCAGCCGCGTGCCAGCCTTGCTGTGCGAGTGGAACGCAACATTTCCCCAACTCTCGCTGAGTGTTGTGGGACGCCTCACCGAGCTTGCCGAAGGCTTTCACCCGGTAGAAATATTTAAAAACCGTGGATACGATCATTTCCAACAGTCCTGAGGAGACGCTGCATATCGGCACTGCGTTGGCGGCGGATCTGCGCGGCGGCGAAATCCTGGCCTTGTGCGGCGACCTGGGGGCGGGCAAGACGCACTTCGCAAAAGGCATCGTGAGCGGCCTTGGCGGTGATGCAGAAGACGTTACCAGCCCAACTTTTACGCTCGTCCACGAGTATCCAGGCTGCCGCCTGCCGGTGTTCCACTTTGACTTCTACCGCCTCGAAGCTGAATCCGAATTGCGCAACATCGGCTGGGATGACTATTTGCGCGAGGATGGCGTTCTATTGATCGAATGGGCGGAACGTTTTCCGGATGCGTTCCCCCCAAGCACACGCTTTATCCATTTTGAAATCACCTCAGAAAACGGGCGGCTTCTTCACTTTTCCTGAACCTTGGATTCAACCCATGCACCCTCCAACTGTTGAATCAAACCGCGCCAAAATGAAAACCGTTCTCGCGCTTGAAACCTCCTCTGATTTCGCCTCCATCGCCCTTTGGCAGGGAAGTGCCATCATCGATTCGGCGACATTTGCTTCCAAGCGCTCCCTCTCCGCAGATCTATTTCCGGCGCTCGAGAATATGTTAAAAGCTGGACCGGCGGTGCATCGCATCGTCGTGGGCCTTGGCCCAGGCTCGTACGCGGGCGTGCGCATAGGCATTGCAGCCGCACTCGGACTCCAAGCTGTTTGGAATTGCGAGCTCGTCGGCATTCCCAGCGCGGCGGCGATGGGTGCGCCCAGCGAGACCTTTTCCGTCATTGGTGACGCCCGACGGGGGACATGGTATTACTCGAAAGTCTCTGGAGGCATCTGCGTTGAGGGCCCGGAACTTCTCGGTTCGGAGAGCGAACTGCTCCAACGCGCAGCTCGATTTCAAAACGCTTTGCGCTGTGCCGAAGCGCTTCCAGAGCCTATCCACAAGCAACTCGCAGCGTTTGGAGCGGTTGAAAGCCGTGCGCCAGAGGCAGCGATTCTCGCCCAACTTGCCGCGCTGGAAATCGGCATCACCCAAAGGCACGACCTGGAGCCAATCTACCTAAGGGAGCCACACATTACCCGCGCCAAGGGCACCTGATTCTTTCACTTATTCCAGCCTCATTTACGACTATAAGGCGGCGATCCATACGCAACTTTACTGCGACCCAGTGCCGTTACAGCTGGCACACTTGCTGAACATTTTCCCGTTACAAAAAGTACATTTAAAACTCCCGTTCTTGCCGGTGCCTTTGCAAAAGAAACACGTCGAACCGGATGTGCCCGAACCCCGGCAGGACACACACTCCCGTTTTGGCGGCTGCGCTGGAGTTCCTGAGCCGGGGCGCGAATCAGAGGACACAGACTGACCTGAACCACCACAACTCGAGCATTTTGCAAACATTCTCCCATTGCAAAAATTACACTTAAAGCTCCCGTTCTTGCCGGTGCCTTTGCAAAAGAAACACGTAAAACTGCTAGTCCCCGAACCCCGACAGGCGCTGCATGCACTGTCTGCTGAACCGCTCACTGGAGAAAGCCCCACCACGCAGGACAACAACCAGAACAGAACCACCGACCAGCGTAGGGTGAGTTTCATAGGGTTAATGTACAGAGCGGCGATGCTGCGAGCGAATGCTTTTCATCAAATTGCGCCACTTGCTTTTCTGCCACAAGGGGCCTAATTAAAGAGAGGTCTTCAGCGAGTTTCCTTTCCACTATGCAACCGCCTTTTGATGATTCCGATAAGAGCGCTCGCACTTGGGGCATGCTCTGTTTTCTTGCTGGGTTGAGCGGCTGCTTTCTCCCTTGGTTTGCGCACATTGCAGGGCCGTTGCTGGTATGGCTCTTCAAGCGCAACGACCATCCCTTCATCGATGCGCAGGGAAAAGAGTCGCTCAACTTTCAGATTTCCATGGCGATCTATTCTCTTGTTGGCTCGGTGGTTCTGGCCGTGACAATCATCGGGATTTATCTCATCCCTTTCTATTTGGCCGGCCTCTATCTGCTCAATATCGTGGGTGTGATTCTGGCATCCATCCGCGCCAGCGAAGGCAAGGACTTCCGATTCTGGCTCATCCTGCGCCTCGTGCGCTAATCTGCAGTTAGCACGCTGGGAAGGTGCTTTTTCAACATGTGCTCTAACTTCGTCTGCGCCAGACGCGCCTCACGGTAGCGCTCCGCTATCTCGCGACGCGGGTGCAACGGGGCTGTTTCAGATAGAGCTTCCACCGGCATCCCCATCCTCTCCATGGCGAAAACCGCCGCACCGCGAATAGATGCCTCCGGTTCGGGATTGGGATAAAGCGGGTGGTTTAAAATGTCAGCTAACCGTTGAAGCGCAGCCTCGGAACGCTGTATCCCGCCGGAGACGAGAAACTTGGGCGCCTTCCCAGTATGAGCAACCAGGACGTCTGCAATCTGGGCGATGCGCTGGTAGGTGGCCTCAGTGATGGCCTGGAACAGATCCAGACCCGTAGTGGCCTGGGTGATTCCCAGTATACTGCCGCGCAACTCCTCGTTCCAAGTCGGGGCGCGTTCCGCCGTCCAAAACGGAAGCACCGTCAGCCCGTGATCAGGTGCGGGCCGGTGGGCGAGAGCCTCCTCCAGTGCCAGCGGATCGCCCGCATTGAGCTCTTTCACACACCACGCACGCAGGTTGCCCGCATTGCTCACCGCCCCACCGACAAGGTAACGAGTGGAGTCGGCGCGGTAGCAGAAAAGTCCGGTGGGCGCCTTCGCTTTTTTTCCCGCCTGCATGATTCGCAGCGCCGCACTGGTTCCCACGTTTATCGCCGCATAGCCCGGCTGCGAGCAGCCCGATCCCAAGTTCGACGCCACTCCATCGCCGATCCCCGGCAAGAATTCCATCCGCGATAGTTCTGGAAACTCGGAAGCCAAGCGGGCGTTTATATTAAAAGGAACATCCTGAACGGGAGCAAGCTGCTCAACATCCACTTCGCAATGCGCCAGCAACGCGGCGTCCCAATCCAATTTGGTTGGATTGAACAGCCCCGTCCCCGAGGCCATCGCCGTGGAATTACGCAACACGCCGCTCAACTCGCTCTGGAGCCACTCCGCCGGAGATACCCAGTGCTTCACCCGCTTGAAGACGTGTGGGTGCCGTTTTTTAAACCACACCAACTTCGCAGGCCAGAAAGAGCTCCGCAGCATGCAACCCGTGCGCTGATGAACAGCCTTTTCGGAAAACACCTCGCGCAATTCTGCGGCATCACCACGGCATCGGGCATCGGCCCAAGTGATGACATTAGTGAGTGGTGCCCCCTTGCCATCCAGTCCCACAAGGCTGTGCCAAAAACAGGACATACCACCCGCGAGAACAGGCCGTCCCCGCAATGTTTTATCGCCTCGCGCATGGGACATCGTCCGCCCCAAGCACTCCACTACGGCGCGCAATAACAACGAGGGCTCCAGCTCCGCGCCGTCATCGGAGGTGGTGAGTAATGGATAACTCTGCTGCGCGGTAGTCTCCACCAAACGGGCGCCCGTCCCAGAAAAAAGAGCGGTGCGACAGGAGGATGTGCCGACGTCTATGGCGAGAATAAGCGGTTGCATAGAAGTAATTCAGCGGGTTCTATTTAAGAGTTCGCCTTGGCCCGCGCTTCGAGTAAGGCGGCGTGCATGACCTCCACGGGAGCGGGGCGTTGAAACCAGATCTCAAACGCCAGCGCGCCCTGATGCAACAGCAGAGAAAGACCGTTTGCCGTTCGAGCACCGAGCGCGGCAGCGGCAGAGATAAGCTGCGAGCGGTTACTATAAATAGTGTCGTACACGAGGTGCGAACGGCGCAGAAAATCCGCGCACAAAGGCGAGGGATCGTCGACGTGCATACCCACAGAGCTGCACTGCAAAATCAGATCCGTCGCAGCAACGTGCTCCGCTAACGCGGAATCCTCGCTCCCCAACGCATGTACCTCCGTCTCACTTCGGCCCGCTGGACGCACCTTGCTAACTTCACCGGCCAGAGCCTCCACTTTCTGCAGTGTCCGGTTCACCAGCGTAATCCGAGGGCAGCCTTCAAGCGCGCATTGCAGGGCAATCGCCCGTCCGGCCCCACCACCAGCCCCCAGAATGAGCACGCGCAACTCGCCGAGGCGCACGCCGAAATCTGCAGCAATCGCCCGCACCAACCCGGGCCCGTCGGTGTTAAAGCCGTGAAGTTTTTGGTCGCGGATGGCGATTGTGTTGACTGCCCCAAGTACTTGTGCGCCACCATCAAGCACATCGAGCATTGGAAGCACCGCCACCTTGTGCGGAATGGTCAGGTTCACGCCAAGGAACCCCGAGCGCCCCAGCAAAGGCACCGCCGCAGACAACTCCTCAGGCCGGATGTGCAGGCGACCGTAACGCTGCGGCAATCCACACGCCAAGAGCGCAGCATTGTGCATCGGAGGCGAGGCAGAATGCGCTACCGGGTCGCCCAAAACGGCAAGCTGTATCGGAGCGGTGCCCGACCAGTGCCGCAGCTCACCCAGACCGAATATTTGCTCGTGCGTCTTCACTGCGTCACCGGGGCGTGGATAGTGCAAGCATGACGCAGACGGGACAGAGTCCGCTCCCGGCCCAGCACTTCCAACATTGGAAAGAGGTTCGGTCCGGAGGCGCGCCCAGAAACTGCAACGCGCGTGGGCAGAAGTAGTTCGTTAGGCTTGGCATTGAGATCGGCGGCTACCTGCTTGAGGGCGGCTTCGAGTGCAGCCGCATCCCAAATCGGAGAGGTGTCCCATGCGCGCGTCAGCGCGGCGAGACGCTCAAAGGCAACGGGTGTGGAAAATGCCTTGGCAACAGCCTGCGGATCAAACGGATATTCCTCTGTGAAAAAATACCCCAGCCAGCCTGGAACCTCGGCCAGCGTCTTAACCTTTTCCCGGACAAGCGCCAGCACCGGATCCAATGCAGCCGGAGTTCCCACGGCAATACCTGCCTTTTCAATAAAGGGCAGGCTTAGTGCATGGAATTGTGAGGGAGACGTTTTCTGAAGATATTGCGTGTTAAACCACAAGCATTTCTCAAGGTCAAAGTGCGCATTCTTGCGATTCACCTTTGCCAGATCAAACAGCCGCACCGTCTCATCGAGCTCCAGCACTTCTCGGTTGTCCTTCGGCGACCAACCTAACAGCGAGAGGTAATTGCGCACTGCTCCTGGGAGAAATCCGCCCTCGATGTAGCCGGTAATGCTGGCCCCTGCATCACGCTTGCTCATTTTGGAGCCGTCCTTGTTTAAAATCAACGGGATGTGTGCGTAAGCCGGCGGCTGGACCCCTAGCGCCTTAAACAGTTCCAGATGCTTTGGAGTGTTTGAAAGATGGTCTTCACCGCGGATCACGTGGGAGATCCTCATTTCAATATCATCCACTACGTTCACAAAATGAAAAATCCACGACCCGTCCGGGCGGCGAATGGTCATGTCCGGATGTGTCTGCGGATTAGATAAATCGAAAGCAATGCTTCCGCAAACAATGTCATGAACGGTGACAACCTCGCGCTGGGAACGGAAGCGCCAAGCGCCGTTGTCTTCATACAAGCAGCCGGCCTCCAGCAACTTTTGAAAGTAGCGCTCGTATATCTCCTCACGCTCCGACTGGAAATACGGCCCGTAATCGCCGCCGACCCCGGGACCTTCATCCCAGTCCAAACCCAACCAGCGCAACCCGTCTAAAATAACCGCCACCGCTTCCGGAGTATTTCTCGCCTTATCGGTGTCCTCAATTCGCAGCACAAACTTGCCTCCTTCATGTCTGGCAAACAACCAGTTGAACAAGGCCGTCCTCCCCCCGCCCACATGCAGGTAACCGGTGGGAGAAGGGGCGAAGCGAACACGGATTTCAGGATTCATACGAGGTGTCAAACGTGCAAACCCAAGGCCCTCGGCGCGAGCAAAAACGCACACCCCGCGACATTCCCGCGCTTTGCGCTCTCTAAACTGCGATGCCCCTTACCGTGTCCCAAACTTATACACCGTCGTGCTTTGAAACGGCGTCCCCGGACGCAGGATGCTATTCGGAAAAGCGGGCTGGTTGGGCGAGTCCGGAAAGTGCTGTGTTTCGAGGCAAAGGCCAGTCCTCTCCCCGTAAATTCCTCCGCACTTACCGGAAAGCGTCCCGTCCAAAAAGTTTCCCGTGTAAACCTGAACCCCCGGTTCGGTGGTGAAGACCTCCAACACACGCCGCGAGCTGGGCTCAAAAACCGTCGCCGCTTTGGCAAGCTCCCCAGAACTGTTCGTGAGCACAAAGTTGTGATCGTACCCGCGCCCCAAAATAAGCTGCTCCTCGTCGGCATGGATCCGCGCTCCGATCGCGTGCGGCGTGGTGAAATCCAACGCAGTTCCGTGGACTGAACGGATCTCGCCAGTTGGGATAAGCCCTTCATTCACTGGCGTAAAGTGATCAGAGCAAAGGGTTAGCTCGTGGGTGAGAATATCGCCATTGCCCTCACCAGCGAGATTGAAAAAGGCGTGCTGGGTGAGATTCAGTGGGGTGGCTTTATCGGAGTTCGCAGTGTAGTCGATACGCCAGGCGTTATCATCTGTGAGCCAGTAAGTGACCGTTAATTCAACCCGCCCTGGGTACCCCTCTTCTCCATCCGGGCTTATGAGGTGAAACTCCACCCCCTCGCCGTGCACCCCCATGACAACGCGTCCCTGCCAGAGAGCCACAGCAAACCCGCGCACCCCGCCGTGCAGAGCGCACGGACGCCCGCCGGGACTGTTGTTGGTGGCGAGCTCGTAAGTACATCCGTCCAAGGTGAAGCGACCTCCAGCAATGCGATTGGCAAACCGGCCAACCACAGCGCCGAAAAAAGGAGACTTCTGTTCGTAATCCTCCAGCCGCTCCAAACCCAAGACCACATCCAACACAGTGCCGAGCCCGTCCGGGACAAACAAATGGGTCACAACGCAGCCGTATTCAATGACGCGCATTTCCATGCCGAATTTGTTGCGAATTACAAACTGCTGGACGGCGCGTCCATCGGAGAGAAAACCGTAGGGTTCGGAGCGAACGGAGGCTGAATGAGTCATGCGAGGTTTCAGACAAAGGCCTCAGGAAGTCTATCGCAAAGCCATTTTTCAAAACACACCATTTTTTCAACGAGTCTAATGCCAATGCTATGGCACCAAAAAATCATACCAGTGTTGCAGCGAGCTGCACGCGCGCAAAACGCTTGCACTGAAAACAATGCAAGCGCTTATTTCTTTGCCACTTAGGTCAACAACAAGAGGTGCGCCCTTGTTGTTGCTAGACTAACATCTCGATCGGCACCTGCCGAATCCGAAGAAGATAGATGACCTGAGATTGTCGATTTTCGCGAGATCCCGTTACAGAGCCGAACTCACGCAAGGTCGAAGCGATCAAGGTTCATCACCTTATTCCAGACCGCGACAAAATCGTGGACGAACTTCTCCTCTGCGTCGGAACTTCCATAGACTTCAGCTACTGCGCGGAGCTGGGAATTTGAGCCGATGACAAGGTCGACTCGCGTGCCGGTCCATTTGAGTTCACCTGTTTTGCGATCGCGACCTTCAAACACGTCTGCATCCTTGGAGACGGGCTTCCAATCAGTACTCATATCGAGCAGGTTCACAAAAAAGTCATTGGTCAGGGACTCGGGGCGTTTTGTGAAAACACCGTGGTGGGTCGCTCCGGAGTTTGTCTTCAGAACACGCATACCGCCCAAGAGCACCGTCATTTCCGGTGCGGTCAGGGTCAGCAATTGTGCCTTGTCGATCAGCAGCGCCTCGGCAGACACCGTGTATTTGCACTTGAGGTAGTTACGGAAGCCGTCCGCGATGGGTTCCAGCACGGCGAAGGATGCTATATCCGTCTGCTCCAGCGAGGCGTCCATACGTCCGGGAGTAAAAGCAACCGAGACCTGATGCCCTGCTTTTTTCGCGGCTTGCTCGACACCTGCGCATCCAGCCAAAACGATCAAGTCAGCCAGTGACACCCTCTTGCCTCCAGTGTGCAAACTGTTGAAACCAGATTGGATGCTTTCCAATACCTCGATCACCTTGGCCAGTTGGTCGGGATGATTCACTTCCCAATCCTTCTGCGGAGTGAGGCGAATGCGGGCACCATTGGCACCTCCGCGCTTGTCCGAACCCCGGAAGGTGGAAGCTGACGCCCAGGCGGTGGAAACCAACTCAGAGACGGACAGGCCGGAAGCCAGAATTTTACCCTTAAGAGAGGCAATGTCCTGAGCCTCGATTAAGGGATGATTGAGCGCAGGAATGGGGTCCTGCCAGATGAGTTCCTCTGAGGGAATCTCCGCTCCGAGATAACAGGTGCGAGGTCCCATATCGCGATGGGTTAACTTGAACCACGCACGGGCGAATGCGTCGGCGAACTGATCCGGATGCTCCAAGAAGCGGCGTGAGATTTTTTCGTAAGCAGAGTCGAACCGCAGGGCGAGGTCGGTGGTCAGCATGGAAGGCGCGATCTTTTTGGACGGATCGTGCGCATGCGGAACTGAGCCGGCGCCGGCGGCATTCTTTGGCGTCCACTGCTGCGCACCTGCGGGGCTTTTTGTGAGTTCCCAATCATAGGCGAAAAGGTTTTCAAAGAAGTTGTTGCTCCACTTCGTCGGCGTCGAGGTCCAGGTGACTTCCAGGCCGCTGGTAATCGTGTCAGCACCTTTACCGGTGCCAAAACTATTCCGCCAGCCTAAGCCCTGCTCCTCGAGGGCGGCCGCTTCCGGATCAGGCCCCACATGGGAAGCCGGACCGGCGCCATGGGTCTTACCGAAGGTATGGCCACCGGCTATGAGCGCCACGGTTTCCTCATCGTTCATCGCCATGCGGGCGAAAGTTTCGCGGATGTCGCGCGCCGCGGCAATGGGGTCGGGGTTGCCATTCGGCCCTTCCGGGTTGACGTAAATTAGCCCCATCTGTACGGCAGCGAGGGGGTTTTCGAGATTCCGGTCGCCGGAGTAGCGTTTGTCAGCCAACCAAGTCTTCTCGGTGCCCCAATAGACGTCCTGATCCGCCTCCCAAACGTCCTGGCGACCACCACCGAAACCGAACGTCTTGAATCCCATCGTTTCCAGAGCGACGTTGCCCGTGAGGATCATCAAGTCGGCCCAGGAAATCTTCCGGCCATACTTTTGCTTAATCGGCCAGATCAGCCGCCGCGCCTTGTCCAGGCTTGTATTGTCCGGCCAACTATTTAGCGGTGCGAAGCGCTGTTGGCCCCGGCCTCCGCCGCCACGACCGTCACCCGTGCGATAAGTGCCGGCGCTGTGCCAGGCCATGCGGATGAAAAAAGGCCCGTAGTGACCAAAGTCAGCCGGCCACCAGTCCTGGGAGTCGGTCATCAGAGCCGCGAGATCCTTCTTCAAAGCCGCTAAGTCGAGACTCTTGAAATCATCTGCGTAGTTGAAATCTTCGCCCATTGGGTTGGACTTAGAAGAGTGCTGGTGAAGTAGTTCGACCTTCAACTGGTTCGGCCACCAGTCGAGGTTCGAAGTGCCGCCTCCGGCAGCGTGATTAAAAGGGCATTTGGCTTCGGTTGACATGTATTTTTCCTCGGGTTGGTTGAAGTGAAATCTGTGGACGAAGTGAAAGTGTCCGACACGACTGCACTGGCGGTCAATTGCCGACTTTCTTCGATTATAAACAGCGGTTAAAAAGTGCTGAGGGAGGCTCAGTGCCTTGCCTAGCGATGAGCGGCACTATTTCGAGCCAAAAGTGGAGGGAACACCTTTGATCGCAGCCGAGCTTGGCAAAACAGATCCTCAATCAGAAAATCTGACTTCAAAACAAAAACCCCCAATGCGAATGAAGGCCGGATAGGAAATCCAGAAACGGAGGGGGTCACTCGGAGCCAACATCCACCGAAGCCTTTTCTATTTCGTATAAAGCCTCTCGGGCGTCGACAAATAGGTGGATAAAACGATCCAAATGACAGACTCGGAAAAAATCCCGCAACGTCTTGGAGGCGCAAAGCACAGAAAACCGTCCGCCGTTTCGTCGGAATTTGCGGGCGCAAGTCACAAGCCCAGCGATTTCAGAACTTTCCAACCAGTGTCGCCGCCCCAAATCCACAAGAATCCACCGCATCCTACTATAGGCCAATTCAAGCCCATCCACATGCTCCAAATCGACTAACTGAGTGTCCAAACGCTCAAAGTCCTCTTGAAACGCCGCGGCGGAAACGTAGTAAAAGTCAGCAGCGACGAGTCCTCGCAATCGTAAAAATAGCAACTGCACCAGGGCGCAAAACAAAAACGCCAGATTCAAGTGGTAGCGGCGCAGCAAACGAATGGGATCGGTGGCCAGACGCCAGAGCCATTCCATACCAATTTTTTGAATCAGAAGCGGAGCACGCCACTGGATGCCCGCCAGAAAATCCAACGTACCCCCGACTCCGATGGCAATGGGTACACTCCAATAGGGCAGGTGTTGGCGGATGAATTTTTCCTGTTTGGGTGCGCCCAATGCGACAAGTAAAAGGTGCGGCTGGGCCTCCTCCAATTGCCGCAAGATTTCTTCGTGCCTCATTTCCGAAAGCGGAGCCATCGGCGGCGAATAGCACCCGACAATGCGCAACCCCGGATTCTGCGCGCACAAGACACTCGCTGCCTTTTGTGGCACGCCCGGACCCGCCCCAAAAAGAAAAACACCAAAGTCTTCCTGGGCGCAAGCACGTGCTAGCATGGGAGTAAGGTCGCTCCCAGTCACCCTCTCGCGCAACCGAGGACCAAATCTGGATGATAAGCCAACGATAGGCGCGCCGTCGGCAACCACCAAATCAGCCTCCAGCAAGGTCTCGTGCAAATCGGCATCCTCCCACGCCTGCATCACAAAATCCACATTGACCGTTGCGATGACCGCAGGCTTCCCATCCCGCATGCGCTGAAGAGCCCATTCCAAGGCATCATCAAACGTCACATTGTGAAAAAGTATCCCAAAGAGCACGACGGCCTCCGGCTCTGTCTGCTCAGTTAGGCCAGCGTAGTTTTGGACGTTCATACGGACCTCAAACGAAGCTGCCCACGCACCACAAGCCCAGCTAACACACAGGGTATCGCCGCCAATCCAAGGCTGAGCACGGCTTGAAGATGCGCCCCAGAAAACGTCTTCACCGACATCCCCTCCCCCATCGCTTCAACGCGGCCTGTTCCATAAGCCTCCGCGAGGAAACGAAGCCCAAATACCGCAGCGCACGAATAACCCAGCCACCCCAATGTAAACACAATGGACTGACACAACATTCTGCCCCGCTCATGCGGCAATCGAAGGGTTAGAAAAACGTGGGCGAGGATATTTCCAAGAGAAGTTCCAAGCACAAAACCCGGCAACTGAGCCAAGCTATAGCCGAGAACACCAAACCCAAGACCGCTGCAGTTTAGGAGATTTGAAAAAAACAATTCCCTCCCGCGCCCCATAGCCAAAGGGATCCGATCCATCGTGGCGCGCAGAATCCAAGTCCAAACGCTTATGGCCAGCCATTGCGAAAGAGAGGCAACCCCCTGATATCTATGGTCATAAAGCAGACCAAAAAACAGCGGACTCCCGATCGCGAAAGCGGCCCCAATCGCGCCAGTAAGCCACAGCAAACTTTGCCGGGCGCGAATGCAGAGCAGCACGAGCTTTTGAGAATCCGCCTGTTGCTCAGAAAGCAGCGGAAACACGATCATGTTCGTTAAGCGATTCCCAACTTCCATCGCCATACCAGCGAACGTGAGCGCAATGCTGTAAACTCCCAGTTGCGAGAACGGGACCATTCGCGCGAGCACCGGGCGATCCATTTGCGTGGCGGCAAAGCTGACTAGCGTGCTGGCGAATATCCAGCGCCCGAAGTGCATCAGCTCATGGGCAGCGTCCCGATCCCACCCCAAGGCATCCCGCCCCTCAGGATTTATAGCGTGGCTAAGCAAAACGCGAACTATTGAGTAGGCAAACCCGCCGGCAACCAACGCCCAAACGCTGGAATCCTGCAGCGCCCAAGCCACCATCAATATTGAGGAGAGTGCTTGTGCCACCAGCTCGAGCCCAACGAGGCGGCCCATCGCCAATTTACGGTTCAAGGTAAAAACAGATGTCGACGTGAAACCGTTAATGAGCGCGGTGCAGCCAACAGCGGACAAAATTGTGCGCAGCTGCAACGCCGTCGCATCCGTAACAGCGAAAACCGCTGCCACCGGAGCAGCAATCGCCCACGTCAGCAGGCAGAGTCCAATCCCCCTCCCTATTTGAATGGTCCATGCGGTGCGCAAGAAGGCTGGGTGGTTCCCGCGCTCACTTCGGATAATGCTCGGCCCAATGCCCAAGTCCGAAAGCATCGTGAGTCCCTGCATGAATGCAGCAACCAACGCCATTAAACCGAAGGCACTCGGAAACAGCATGCGCGCCAGTAAAAAGTTGCTCAGCAGGCGGATTAATTGCGACGCACCAAATCCAGCAAGAATCCAAATAGAGCTTCGGACCGCCGCCCCTTTGAGTGGAGGGTTTTTAGGAGACCCCGCAATTTCGATAAGTTTCGCCCCTCCCATACCCTTAAATCTCCCCGCGGATCAAAGCCGCTTCTGAAAGGATCGCCCCCAGAGCGAAACGAATTGCCCCCGGAGCGTCACTGGCTCGCTACAGCAACCGCGGACCTGAGTCAAAAACGGGATCGTTTTCCACGCTCGTTTGGCTGTGAAGCAGGGAGATTTCGCCCCGCAAACGCCCCACGCACAAACCCGTAATCCCCCCTGCGGAGAGTAACATCGCCGGATTGAACATGTCATTGAATAGATTATCGATCATGAATACTCCGAGTAGCACCGAAAGAGGTGCCACCGCCGCCACCTGCGGCTCCCTCCAACGCGCAGGAGGATACATCGCAAGAAACAGAAACTGCGGCACCATCAGAGTGAGGGTCAAGGTGGCCAGCCCGAAAAGGCCATTTTGACCGAGGGCGACAATCCACAAACCATCTGGAACGGAAGTGGCAACCTCGCGTTCATTGAAAATAAAGGAACGCTGCCAGCCACCCCAACCAAACCAACTGTGTTCCAATGCCTTTTCAATAAGAAGATTCTCGTTTCGAATCCGGAATGCGAGCGATTCCGCACGATCTTCGCTGGAAGCGGCCGCGGAAGCTTCGATGAGGTTTTTCGCGTCCCACAGGCCCGTGCCACGCGTACATTCATAGGCCAGTGGGATCAAGCCAATGAGCAGCACAGGAATGAATGTTTTAAGGCGGCTCACCGCGACAATGGACGCCACTGCGATGAAAAAAAGAGCAATGGCGCCGAAGGATTTCATCATCATGGTCGTCATGATCAAGACTCCTAGGGCCGGCAGAGTCGCGACGTTGAAAACCGGGAGCCGTTTGCCTAGGTTTTTGCTCATCCACAAACACACACCGGCCAAAGAACCGCTCACCATCCACATCGAGGTCATAAGACCATGCTTCATGAATACCACCGGTCGATAGCCTCCGGAGCGCTTTGATTGCCCAAACTCGTGCGGATGAAACCCGTAAAAAATCCGGTGCAACTGCGGGCTGAGGACAAACTCTATCCAGCACATCGGCACGTAAAGAAGCGCCCCCAGAAGCAGTCCGAAGCATAAATCACGTAGATTTTCCAAACGCCCGAAGTAGGTGCGTCCGATGAAATAAGGGATGAACCACTCTGCGACCTTCCCCTCGGTGGCTGAAATTCCGTCGTATACGCCCAGTCCGTTGGTGATGGAGGAGCAGAACGAGGATAGGCACCACAAAACAATAGGGAGGTCTAGGAGGTGCGGACGGAACCGCAAAAGCTGTTCGCGGTCCCTCAAAAACGAGCCCAATAGAATACCGTATCCAGCCGCTGAAACCTTGTTGTACGCGGGAATGCCTGGGAGTTTGAAAGTGGATTGGGGCAGATACATCCACGCGAGCAAAAACCCGGCGATTACGGCGTGATGGGAGGGCTTGAGCTTGGAAAAAAGATAAATCGCCAGGGGCAGCCAACCGAACATCACTATGGGAACAAGCGGAGTCACAATTACACACCGGAATCGCGAGAGCCGATCCGGCAGTCCGGATGAACCGACGCCCGGAGGAATTTGCGTCACTCTGGGGATCGGCATTTTTGCGCACAATGAGGAGCGCCAGCTTCGAGCCACTCTTGACTCACTATCCAAGCAAGATCTGCTTATTGAGGCGGCGCAGCATGGCGTAATGCTTGAAATAAGCGTCGTCGCGAACGGCTGCTCTGATCGCACAGGAGCGATTGCGGAGGCGGCGTGCGCTGAAATTTTTGCAGAGTACCCAAACGTGACAACCAAGGTGGCGTTGCTGGAGACGGCTGGCAAAAGCAATGCGTGGAACGAGTACGTTCACTACATTGCATCGCCTCAAGCGGACCATCTGTGCTTCATGGACGCGGATATTGCGTTCGTCGGGGAGGATTCGCTGCGCCTAATGCTTGAAACACTCCAGAGGTCCTCCGCAGCCCATGTCAGCGTGGATACGATTCTCAAGGATTTGTTTTTTTTCCGAAATAAAACCGCGCTCCAAAGCATTTCAGTGGCCATATCGGAATTGACCCGGGCGGGAGCTCCAAAACTGGCCGGTTCCCTATACATCCTGCGCGCAGCAGTGGCTCGCAGGGTATGGCTCCCGACGGGCTTGCTTGTGGAAGACGGATTCCTCAAGGCGCTCATCACCACCGACCGCTTCACCACCCCGGAAAACAGCGCCCGAATTGTACGGGCCGATGGCGCGGCTCACACCTTTGAAGCGGAGCGCCGCATCCTACAAATTTTCCGGCATGAAAAGCGCCTGGCCACGGGCACTGCACAGAACATTCTACTGTTTAGATTTCTGCGGGAGCAAATTACTAATGGCGTTGCAAAGGACGCGTGTGAACTCATCCGAGAGTTCAATAAAACTGACCCAGACTGGCTGGGCAAGCTCACTCAGGATGGAGTCAAAACGCAGGGCTGGCGAATGCTACCACTCGAACTGCTAGGACTTCCCTTCAAGCAGCTTCAAGAACTGCCGCTAGGTCAACGGAGCCGCCACTTTTTGACGTGCGTGCTGCGTTCAATATTTAACGGCCTCGCGCTGGCGGGTACGTATCTGGATTTGAGACGTGGCCGGCTCCGCTGGTGAAGTCTCACGGCAAACGCGGCCAATCACGACGGCCAATCACGACGGCCAATCACGACGGCCAATCACGACGGCCAATTGCGTCACCAACTCAGTCGCGCACTCAGTTGTCTTGCGCATTGAGCGCGGATCTTACTCACTTTGGAAATGAACCGCTGAGTGAAACGCGTCTTTTGAAAGATCCCTTCGCAGCTCGAAAAATTGAGCACCGCCGTTAAGGCGGACACCGGCTTTGCACGCAGCACCCCAAGCGTCGCCAACAATTGCGAGTACAACGTCTGATCTTCGCGCACAACCACCACGGCGGCGTCAATCTCGAGCACTATAAACTGAGCCAGGTCGTCAGGCATCGGCGGGGCGGTGTTTATAATAACGAGGTCAAACACCTCGCGGGATAGCCGCAGGAGCTCCCGTAGTTTAGCAGGCACAATGGGCGAGCGCACCTGCGGCGCTGCCACACAAAGGCCTTTACTCACTCCCGCCTTGGCCAGCCACCCCTCGACGTCAGAAAGCACGAGATCCAAGTCATCCAAAGTTCCTATAAATCCAATTTCACTTAAAAGAGTGCCTTGGGAAGCATCCACAAAGAGAACGCGCGGCAGAAAAGTCGTTAGCGTTTCAGCAAGGTTTAGCGCCACAGACGTCGCTCCCGCCCCCCGACTCGCGCCAGAAACCAAAAACACCCGCCCCCCGTGCTGCTTGCGCTCGCGTTCCATCCTGACCGCTAAGGAGCGCAGCGCCACAGCAGCCATAGATCCGCGATCCATTTGCGCAAGCCGACAGAAAGCGAATTGCAACTCTGCCCCTTCTCTTGGCACTGGCGAAGGCGACACACCTCCCAAAGCCCCCTCCAAATGAAAGCGACTCCGCACCCGACCATCGAAGCATTCGAAACAAAAGCACACCCCGCATACAAATCCAAATCCTGCGACAAAGGCTGCTATGAGCGCCTTGGCGCCGGCGCTTCTAGCAGGTCGGGTGGGATCGCTCGCACGCCGATCAATGAAGAGCTTGATGGGCGACTTGGCTTCCATCTCGCAATCATCAATTCGAGTATTGAGAGATGACAACCTATCCCGCAGCTGAGTCACCGTGTAACTAATGTCTGAAGCATTGAAAATCACCTCCGCTGTACCAGAAGCCTCGCGCTTAGCCTCCTCCAGTCGTTTAGCCAACTC
>CALQFT020000054.1 GCA_943329925.2 Opitutus sp. GAS368 | reverse complement strand
TGGGTCCAACTCGTCTGCCCCAACCCAGAGGCGCGAGCTTATGGGATTTTTGGTCCCTTCCATCACTCCGGCGGTGGAGTCTTTCATATTAACCGGGAATTTCAGGAGACCCGCAGCATCGGCTGATTCAAAATATTCCCTGCAACGGCTTACCAAAGGCGAGTTGCCCCTGAGACCGGCTACCCAACGTTGACGGAGGGCATTGAAAAAAACAGTGCTTCTGTCCCCGCAGGAGCCTGATTTTCCAACCAAATTCCAGTGTATGCCATCGGAGGAAACATGGTGGAGAATGAAGTTCCTGTGGGCCGTTTTTCCGTTGGTATCCGCAAAATCCTGACTGACGACTCGAAACATTTTGAAGCGTTTTGATTGGTCCGGATCAGATTGGTCGAGCCAGACTGTGTTGGAATCGCGGCGGAGACCGTCTGTGTCGCGCATGACAATATTAGTGCCAGGTACGACATCCAGAATCGGCTTTTCCCAATGAATGCCGTCGCGGCTGGTGGCGAGGCATGTCGCGTACTCCAATGGCTTTTGAGAGATTTGTCCGCTGTAGTACCAAGCCTTGAATAGCTGATCCTTGGGATCGAACCAGACCCCATCGCTAAACACTGCCGCGCGCGCCGCGCCGCCCTGTCCTTCCCACGATTTATCTGGGCTGATTAACGGGTTGGCTGGGTGGTAAACGGGGAGATGATGCTTGCGGGTGAGTGTGGTGGCTGCCACCAGAAAATCATCCACGAACATCTGACGGCCTATGTCGATGGGGATTACTGGCGGAGGATTGTTTAGGTAAGGGGGCGCGGCAAGGGGCTCCCGTGTCAGTGTCTTGACTTGTGGTGGCCAGACGTCGGGAAGCTGGATGCCATTATAGAGAAGCTCCCCCCCGAGGGCAGGGGCGGCTAAGGCTAGAAAGGCACAAAAAGGGGGTAGTTTCATGGGGGAAGACAGCCTAAACAGAGTGCAATCTGAGATGAAAGCGCTGAATTCACAACGAGCTAGGTCGGCAATGCGTTTGCTATAAAGCCATGATTGGAATCAAGTTGGAAATGGGTTTATTACCTACCGCGTCTAGGCTGGAAAAATCGTACCGAGGGGCAAAAAGCAAAATCTACACTTAATATTCCTATGGCACATAAATTGGATGAGTTAAAATCTGCATGGAAATTTATGCGCTGGGTCCCGCGGTGGCTGCATGGGTCGCCACGTGACACATGGAGAGCGTTCGCTTCAACGACTTGTTATACCAAATCTTGAAGAAAACTGGTCCTTCTCTCCCAGGGGCTGAGGTCTTTTAATCATCCATAAATCTAAAAGAGATGGTATTAGCTCCGCGTGGGGTTCTCGGGGGAGTGTTGCAACAGCTGTTTTCTGAGGCGCATTTCTCCACGCATGACATGGAGAACAAAGATTTTAGCTCCATCGAATCTGTAAAAGATGCGGCAGGGCGGTTCTACGATTTGGCGGTATGGAGAGTTGGGGAGCTCTCGTACTATGGAACCACTTTCTGGGTGTTCTTGGAGCTGCTCAATATGAGAGAAGACCCGTTGGACAAATGCTCTTGCCGTGTCTGGTTTGTCTAGGGCAATGAAGTCAGCAATAGCGTCTAGGTCGTGCAAGGCGGGTTCCGACCAAATTAGCTCAGCCATCTTCCCATTCTATTTTTGGCTTCTTCGTGGGAAATTACTCTGCCTTGATCGATTGCCTGTTCCGATCTGGCGATGCCTTCAAGAAGGGCGATCCGGTGGTTGAGTGCTTCAAAGGAGTCTACGTCTATGAGGTATGCAGCGGGCCTGCCGTGCTGAGTAATGAGGACGGGTTCGTGATCTTGTTCAAGATTAGCGATTATCTCTGTGGCTTTGCGTTTGAGGGTAGTCACCAGCTCAGTTCTCATGAAGTGATACTATAGTGGCATTTCTGCCGAGGGCAATGGAACAAAGCTTCAAACGACGTCTCCACTTGCGGTCAAATCTCTGCCGCTTGCCTCAATCAGAATAACGGATCAGGCGGTGTTTTTGTCAGGAAACTGTCGAGGGATCACCGCTCCCTTTCGACCGCCGTTTACACGCACCCATCGCCCAGGCCCACCGGTGAACGCTCCGCCGCATCTACCCTGACTTCCCCTGTTTTTAACAAGGAGCAGCCCTTGGCGTTTTGCGAAGCTCGTGTCTCCTGACCGAATACGGACCCCAGAATGCAAGCAGTTGGGCAGCTGTGAGACGACTCCGGAAGGTGAGAGTTGACCGGTCCGACCGGTCATGCGATTGTGTAACCCATGAAATTAATTGCCGCATACGAGGCCAAATCTCGATTTTCAGAGCTTCTTCGAGAAGCCGCGGCAGGTGAAGTTTTTATCATTACACGAAATGGGAAAAAAATGGCGGAACTTCGTGCATGCCAATCTGAAAAACCCACACGGATACGGGGAATGATGAAATCAGAGATTCCTCCTGTACCGGCTGACTTTAACGAACCTTTGGATATTTTCGCTGAATACCAATGAAGGTTCTTCTCGATACGTGTGCTCTAATCTGGTTTCTAAGGGATGATTCAGAATTATCAGAAAAGGCAGCTGAACTAGTCGAAAATCCGAATACGGATGCTTTCGTTAGCGTTGTGAGTATTTGGGAGATCGCGATTAAAGCATCTATCGGAAAGCTCCAAATTCCAATTGGCTTCCATGACTCGTTAGAAGACAAGTTAAAGGCCTCCGGATTCAATCTCCTTGCTGTTGAATTCCAACACGCAGCTGGAGTGTATACTCTCCCCGCTGTCCATAGCGATCCGTTTGACCGACTGCTGATATCACAGTGCAAGTCTGAAAAGCTAACGGCCATTACTAACGACACTCACTGGAGTGACCCACGATACGGCATCTCGGTACTTTGGTAATTCCCTCCACGTCCATCGTCCCCAGTTGAACAGGTCAATGCAATGAAAAGCGTACATTCCAGTTACTTGCGCAGCTTTCCAGCCGCAATACAGGTGTTCGCTGAGTTCCGGAGTTGTGCCGCTGCCGGCCATCTGTGGAGATCCAAGTAACCGTGAATTTAGCGCGCCCCGTGATGCCGCGCGAGCGAGCTGCGGGAGGCTACAAAATCATTTTAAAGCCGTTCATTCCGCCCAGAGGTGGTGCACTTAACACCCCCGCGTCCAAGCTTGCCTTGCCGGGTTGTTCGCCGGACGAAAATGTACAGACATGAACTGGAGGTAGCGATTTGGGAGGAATTTGCCATCCGTGTTTGTCAGCGGCGCTTTTGGGGCGTACATTCGCAGGATGTCTGAAGTCGCACCCGCCTCCATTACGATTGCCGCTGAAACTCCTATGCAGGAGCTCGTCTCGCAGTTCCCGGGCGCGCAACGTGCGTTGTTTCGCGGGTACCATATCGGTGGTTGCAGCAGTTGCGGGTTTCGTCCGGAGGAGACGCTGGCGGAGGTTTGTGAGCGTAACGGAGGGTTGGCGGTTTCGGAAGTTGTGGCCTTTTTAAACCAGGCCCGCGAAGTCGATGAGCAAATGGAAATTTCACTGACGGAGGCGAATGCATTACTTCAATCTGGTGAGGTGACCTTCGTTGATATCCGTTCCAGGGAAGAGTTTGAGGCGGTGCAGCTTCCCGGTTCGGTGCTTTTTACAGAAGAGCTGATGCATGAACTTCCCGGCTGGGATCGCTCAAGGCCTATCGTTTTTGTGTGCCATCACGGTGTGCGGAGCATGGATGCGGCGGCGTACTTTGCCGGCCACGGACTCCAAAATGTGCGCAGTTTGCGTGGCGGTATCGACGCGTGGAGTTGCGAAATCGACCCGTTGCTGCCCCGTTACGAGTTAGAATGACCTCGCCGATCCCCACCGTTTTTCAATGAGTGATCTCAATCAAAAAGTTCAAAACGCCCTCGCCAATCCCAAAAACCTTGGCGAAATGGCCGACGCAGATTCCGTAGGGACCGCTGGGTCGGAAGGTTGTGGCGATATGCTGCGGATGTGGGTGAAGTTTAAACAGGACGCAACGGGCCGCAAGGTGATAGACCGCGCCACGTTCCAGACTTTCGGCTGCGAAACGGCCATTGCGGTGGCCAGTGTCGCCACGGAAATGGTTGCGGGGAAAACCATCGAGGAGGCCCTGCACCTTTCCTCCAGCGATCTCGCTGCCCCGCTGGGCGCGTTGCCACCGATGAAAATCCATTGTGCGCAGTTGGTTGAAACCGCGTTGCGATCCGCCCTTGAACCGAAGTCGGCTTCTCTCGACGAGCCGCCCATCCCCGTGGTATCCGCCGCAACAAGCGCCGCAACAAGCGCCGCGGTAAGTCCCTCGCTGCGCGACAGTTTTACCCCTCAAAATGCCCCCGGACAGAAGGTTCGCATCATCTTGAAAACGCCGGCTTCCGTTTAATAACCCTTTTCATGCACGAAAATACCGAAAAAGTCCTTACGCGCGATTGCGAGGCCATTCGCATTCCCAGCGGTGAATCGATCCATCTTAAAAAAGGCACGGCGGTTCTGGTGACGCAGGCCTTGGGTGGGAGTTACACGGTGGCCATCCCCGAGGGGTTGGCGCGCATCACAAGCGATAACGCGGATGCGCTGGGGTTGGAAGTGACCACTCACAAAGCGGTTGGCGACTCCAGCGCGCACGTGGAAGAAGGGGCGGTGTGGACGGAGTTGAAAACGTGTTACGACCCTGAAATCCCCGTGAACATCGTTGATCTCGGACTGGTTTACGATTGCGCTGTTACTCAACCCGAAGGGCAGCCTGCCAATGTGCAAGTAAAAATGACGCTCACCGCCCCGGGCTGTGGGATGGGCCCGGTCATCGCTCGCGAGGCAGAGCAGAAGATCCTTTCCATCTCTGGGGTGGGGGAGGCGACGGTGGAAATCGTGTGGGATCCGCCATGGAATCAGGCGATGATCAGCGAGGTGGGAAAGATGAAGTTGGGCATCCTTTAATTTTACTCCGTTGACGAATCCGCGCGGCGTGCCTTTGCTCAGGAAGATATGCGTGTGAGAATTTCCCCCCTCTTGCGGTTCGCCCCGGCCTTGGCTCCCGTCCTTTTGTTGTCGTCCTCGTTGCTGTGGGCGCCCGTTTCGCTTTGCGCTCTTGAAATTCCGCAACCCGGACCCGACAGCAGGGTTCAGCCTGATGTGCCTCAGGGTGAGGTGACCAAGCGGAGTTTCTCCAGTAGTCAGATTTTTCCCGGAACAGTGCGTGATTATTGGGTTTATGTGCCGAAGCGAGCGGCCCAAGCTGCGCCGGAAACGCCGGCCAATCTGCTCGTTTTTCAAGACGGCGGCGGCTACGTCAAACCCGACGGTGCGGCACGCGCAACGGTGGTGCTGGATAATCTGATTGCCAAAGGGGAGCTGCCTCCCACCGTCGCGGTATTCGTTAACGCAGGCTCCGTCTTGGGAGCAAAGCCGGGTGCAGTCAACCGCAGCAACCGGTCTTTTGAGTACGATTCGCTGGGGGATCGTTATGTGCGTTTCTTGTTGGAGGAACTGCTTCCCGAGGCGCTTGCGGGCCTGAACGTCACAACCGATCCGGCAGGGCGGGGAGTGGTGGGTGGCTCTTCGGGGGGGATATGTGCGTTCACGGCGGCGTGGGAGCGGCCCGATCAGTTTGGAAGGGTGCTCAGTGGTATTGGAAGTTTTACCAACATTCGCGGGGGCCACGAATACCCGGCTTTGGTGCGCAAATCCAAGAACGAGCCCAAGGCCTTGCGCGTTTGGATGCAGGAAGGGGAGTCGGACGTGAATAATCTTTTTGGGCATTGGCCTCTGTCCAATCGCGACTTGGATGCCGCCCTTCAGTTTGCCGGCTACCAACACCACCTTGAACTGACCGGTGGCGGTCACAGCGGTCAGGCTGCCGGAGCGCTGCTTCCGGATGCCCTGCGCTGGTTGTTTTCCACCGAAAAGCCCCCCGCAAAACCCTAGTTCAAGACGGTTCTTTTTGCTTCGCACCCCCATGAAACTTCCGTTTTTTTTCGCACTCTCCCTTTTTCTCGTTACGGCTTCGGTGGGAAGCGCCGAGCCGTGGAAAATGCACCCTGATGCAGTAGAACAGGCGTCCGTTCCCCGTGGCACCGTATTTAAAATGGAGCCCTGGCAGTCCAAGGTTTTCCCTAGCACAAGCCGGGATTGGTCCGTTTACGTGCCTGCCCAATTGCAGGCGAATCAGGAAGCCGCCGTGATGGTATTCCAAGACGGCCATGATTACGTCAATCTAAAGGGGCACTGGCGGGTGCCCACGGTTTTCGATAATTTGATCGCCCGCGGTGATATGCCGCCCACCATCGCCATTTTTTTAAACCCCGGTCACGATGTCGCCAAACCGGCGCCCGCTAGTCCTTGGAAAGGCTCCAATCGGGGATTGGAGTACGACAGTTTAGGGGATCGCTATGCGCGCTTCCTTTTGGAGGAGATCTTTCCGGAAGTGCAAAAGCGTTGGAAACTCTCGAAGAACCCAGAATTGCGAGCGCTTTGCGGAGCGAGTTCGGGGGGGATTTGCTCCTTCACTGCGGCGTGGGAGCGGCCTGAGAGCTTCAGGAAGGTGCTCTCGACCATTGGCAGCTTCGTGAATTTACGCGGCGGCAACGTCTATCCTTCCCTGATTCGTAAGACAGAACAAAAGCCATTGCGCGTCTTTTTGCAGGATTCTTCAGGTGATCTGGACAACCCCTATGGCAACTGGCCCATCGCCAATGAACAGATGGCCGCCGCCTTACGTTATATGGGATACGATGTTCGCTTCGAGTTCGCCGAGGGATACGGTCATAGCAGCGATCACGGGGGTTCCATTTTTCCAGATGCCCTCAAATGGCTTTGGCGCACGGAAAAGGCAGCTCAATCCTTCGACACCTCGGGAGATTTGAAAGGCGATCTGACTCTCCTGAACTTGCTGCTCCCCGGCGAGGGTTGGAAGATCGTCGCCGAGGGGCTGGGCTTTGCGGATGCTGCCTGTGCGGACGCCGAAGGGAATTTTTACTTCTCCGATATGAAGGCCCCAGCCGTTTATAAGGTCGGCGTCGACGGTTCCCGCATCAAACTTGCCACCGAAGGCGTGAGCGGTCTGAAAATGGGACACGATGGTTGGCTGTACGCCTGCCAAGGATCCAAGAAACGGGTGATCGGCATCAATCCGGCTGACGGTGCGGTGCGTGAGGTCGCCACTGGCGTTCTACCCAATGATTTGGTCATCACCAAGGAAGGTTATATTTACATTACGGAAACGGGCACCCAGCAAATCACTTTTATTGATAGCAATACCGGTGCGGTTTGGATTGCAGATCACGGAATCATGGCTCCAAACGGGATCGCTTTGTCGCCCGATGGAGGAACTTTGGCCGTATCGGAATATAAGGGCCAGTACGTTTGGGTGTTTCGACTTGAACCCGACGGCACTCTGACGGCCAAGGCGCCTTACATGACGCTGCGCTTGCCTTTGGATCCCAAAGGGGAGTTCAAGTCGGCTGAACCGCCGCCTACGCAATCCGCCGCCAAGGGGGACGGAATGTGCACGGACTGGCGCGGGCGTTATTATGTTACCTCAGCCCTCGGGGTGCAGATTTTTGACCCTACGGGACGGCTTTGCGGGGTGTTGGAGAAGCCCCAGCCTTCGGCACCTCTGACCAATTGCACGCTTGCGGGGAGTCAGCACGACACTTTGTTTGTTACAAACGGAGATAAGGTGCTGAGTCGTAAATTGCAGATTGAAACAGCTAAACGTTAGTTGCCCGTACTGATGGAGAACCAGCAACCGCGTATTTTGGTGATCCGCGGCGGGGCCCTCGGTGATTTTGTTTTAACGCTGCCAGCCCTTTATTTGTTGCGGGAGGCGTTCCCAAACGCCGTTCTGGAAATTCTCGGTTATCCGCATATCGCTTCTTTGGCGGAGAATCGTTTTTATGCCAATCGGGTGCGCTCCATAGAATATGGTCCGCTTGCGGGATTTTTCGCTCGAAACGGCACGCTAAACTCGGAGTTATCTGAATACTTCGCGGGGTTTCAACAAATCGTTAGTTACCTGTACGACCCGGACGGCATTTTTGAAACCAACGTGCGAAAAACGGGCGCCCGTAATTTTCTGGCGGCATATCGCAAGCCTCAAAATCGCCATGCGGCTCAAGAGTGGGCCCAGCCTTTGGAGGCGTTGGCTTTGTTTTTGCAGGATCCAGCGGCACGCCTCTTCCTGACTCCGGAGGATTTAGCCTCCGCAAGGGCGTGGCTGGGGGAGGCGTCGGGGTTGCGGCTGGCGCTGCATCCGGGCAGCGGGAGTTTGAGTAAAAACTGGTTGCCCGAGCGTTGGGGGGCGCTGGGACTGCGTTTTTGGGAACGTTTTCCTGAGGGTGAACTAGTGGTGCTTGGTGGAGAAGCCGATGCGGAGGTGCTGCGCCTGCTGAGCGGGGTCTGGCAGGGCAAGCGGGTCCGCTTCGCCATCAACCTGCCGTTGCCGACGATGGCCGCCCTAGTGGCCTGCTGCGGCCGGTTCTTGGGCCACGATAGCGGCGTGGCTCATGTCGCGGCGGCTGTGGGCGTGCCCTGCTTCCTCTTGTTTGGTCCAACCGACCCTGCCGTTTGGGCACCGCAAAACTCAGGCGTGCAGGTCCTTCGCGCTCCCCGTGGCGACTGGCGTAAACTAGAGCTCGACGCCGTTTGGGCAGCCGTTGAAACGGTGTGCGAAACGGTGTGCGAAACGGTGTGCGAAACGTGAGCTAACCGCTTTGGCGCGCTTAACTGCCGCTGCATGCCTGAATCACTCAGGCCTGAAGCGCGCTTCACGCAGACTCTTTGCTGGGACGCGTGGAGGCACTCGTAGGAAACTCAGTGCACCGGTCAGTCCGTTCGAGCGAGGGTTGCAGCGCCGCATCTGCTCGCAGCAGTGGCCAGAGTGGCCAGAGTGGCCAAGAATTGTAGGCGGAATAGTTTTGTTTGGAATAGGTTGGGTGAATCGAAATGAGGATTTGCAAAATCAAACCGCAGTTTTCTTTTACCGCAGACCAATGCCGTGGCCGGACTGGGAATGGCGTCCGCAAAGAGGTGTCCTTCGCGCTACGGTTGAGGACGTATTTCTTTGCATGCGCCTTTTAATGATTCGAAGTGGATCGCTCATTGCATTGATGCTCTGCTTGCTACTGTGGCGCTCAACGCCGCAGTCCTTTTTTTGACCTCCTTTTCTAATTTTTGTTCTAAATTACCCTCAAAATGCAGACTTCTTTCCGTCACCTTCATTTCATCGGAATTTGCGGCACGGCCATGGGCGCTGTGGCCGCAGCCCTTCGCGCCCAAGGCTTTGTTGTTACAGGCTCGGACTCAGGCGTGTATCCCCCCATGAGTACATTCCTCACCGAGCGCGGGATCACTCTGGCCTCAGGTTACGCCGCCGAGAACATTCCGGCCACCGCCGACCTCATCGTCGTGGGTAACGCCATATCCCGGGGCAACCCAGAACTGGAGGCGGTCCTCAACCGTCGCCTGCGCTACATTTCCCTGCCCGAGGCGCTCCGGAGCTTTTTTCTGAGCGGACGCAGCAACGCGGTCATCACCGGCACCCATGGGAAAACCACGACCACCTCGCTGCTAACCTGGATTCTGCAGTGTGCCGGCCTCGCCCCCGCTTATTTAATCGGGGGAATCGCCCGCAACCTCGGCCAGGGCTGCTCCTTGCACGAAAGTCGCTACGTCGTTTTGGAGGGAGACGAGTATGACACCGCCTTCTTTGACAAGCGGTCGAAATTTTTGCATTACCTCCCCGAACTGGTGGTGATCAACAACTTGGAATTCGACCACGCTGATATTTTCAGCAGTTTGGACGAAATCAAAACCAGCTTCCGCCGCTTGGTGCTGCTGGTTCCCCAAAATGGAGTCCTCTTGGTTAATGCCGACGACGCCAACGCGATGGAAGTCACCTCCGCTGCGCGTTGTCCCGTACTTACCGTCGGTTTTTCCGATACCGCTACACATCGTATTCACACCCTTCGCTACGGAAATGGGGTGTCCTTTAGTTTGATGAATCTGGAGTTTGAGCTACAAATTCCTGGCGAGTTCAACGTGCGAAACGCAGCAATGGCCATTGTCGCCGCGCAGTTCTACGGGGTGCCTTCAGAGATCATCCAGGCCGCCGTGGGTAGTTTCGAGGGTGTTGCCCGCAGGCAGGAGGTGCGCGGCACGGTGCGAGGAATCACTGTGATCGACGATTTTGGGCATCATCCCACCGCCATGCGTCTGACGCTGCAGGCGTTGCGTCATCAGTATCCCGGGCGCAAAGTGTGGGCGGTTTTTGAGCCGCGTTCCAACACGACCCGCCGGGCGATATTTCAACACGACTTGCCCGAGGCGCTGGGACACGCCGACGGCGTGATTCTGGCCCAGGTCGCCCGCCTAGACCAGTTGCCCCCGGAGGATCGGTTGGATCCACAGAAGGTGGTCGATGATATTGCCGCCAAGGATATTCCCGCGTTTTACGAGGTGGGCGTTCCGGAAATTTTAGAGCGGCTCCGTGAGTCTGTGGGCGAGGGGGAGGTGATCGTCATTTTCTCAAATGGAGGCTTCGATAACATTCACGAGCGCCTGCTCTCCGCGCTGGCGTGACGGCCGTTCTCCTCTGATTCACCGCGGTATGCATGTATTTTTACCTTCTGCCCAGCTGGTTTTCCGGGCATCTGAAAGCTTATGAACAAAAGTCCCGTTGTGTTGGTGATTCGTGATGGCTGGGGAATTCAACCTGGTGGCCGCGCCTTAGCTCAGGCAAATGGAGACGCTACCTTGCTGGCGCGCACACCATTCCACGATGAACTTTACGCCCGCTACCCTCATTCGACGCTCTCTGCCAGCGGTGAGGACGTGGGTTTGCCTCAGGGGCAGATGGGCAATTCCGAAGTGGGCCATCTCAATTTGGGCGCCGGTCGGGTTGTGTATCAGGATTTGACTCGGATAAATCTGTGCATTCGTGAAGGGCGTTTGGCCGGGAACCCTGTGCTGCAGGAGACTTTTGCCGCGGCAAAGGGAAAGCGGCTGCACTTTTTGGGGTTAATCTCCGACGGCGGCGTGCACAGTCATTGGGAGCATCTGGTAGCCTTGGCGCAGGTGGCGAAGGCGGCTGGCGTAGAGGACATCTTGGTGCACGCGATAACGGATGGGCGGGATACTTCGCCTACGGGGGGCGCCGGGTATTTGACGCAGCTTGCCGAGGGACTTGCTCCCACGGGGGCGAGGATTGCGACGGTCATTGGGCGCTACTTTGCGATGGATCGCGACAAGCGCTGGGAGCGCAACAAACTGGCGTGGGACGCGATTGTTTTGGGCCGTGGTCAGTGCGCTCAGAAAACCGCGCCGGAGGAGTTGCGTGCCCGTTATGCGACGGGGGAGACGGACGAGTTTCTCCAACCCTTAATTCTCTCGCATCCCGACCAGCAGCGCATCCGGGACGGGGACGTGGTATTTTTCTTTAATTTTCGCGCGGATCGAACTCGGCAACTGTCGGTGGCGTTACTGGAGAAAGACTTCGCCGGATTTGATCGGGAGGTGTGCCCAAAGGTTCATTATGTGACTCTGACTGAGTACGACCGCACCTACGGCGTGCCCGTGGTGTTTTCTCCGCAGAGTCTCTCGAACATTCTGGGTGAAGTGGTAAGTCGCGCAGGCCTCAAGCAACTGCGTATCGCCGAAACGGAGAAGTATCCGCATGTGACGTATTTTTTTAATGGCGGGGTGGAGCAGCAGTTTGAAGGCGAGGACCGGGTGATAGTGCCATCGCCCAAGGATGTTGCGACTTACGATTTGAAACCGGAAATGAGTGCGGCAGAAGTCACAAAGCAGGTGACTGACCGGCTTGGGCAATACGATTTGGTGATCCTAAACTTCGCTAATCCTGATATGGTGGGCCACACAGGGGTCGTGGAGGCAGGGATAAAGGCGGTGGAGACTATTGACGTCTGCGTGCGTGCGGTGGTGGAGAAAACCCTCTCAGTTGGCGGGCGCTTGCTCATCACCGCAGACCACGGCAATTGCGAACAGATGCTCAATACGGACGGTTCGCCGCACACCGCGCACACCACCAACTTGGTGCATTTAGTTTACGTCGGGGCCGATGCGTCGCAGATGGCCTGTGAGGATGGCATTCTGGCAGACGTCTCTCCCACGCTGTTGCACCTTCTAGGGGTTGCTCAGCCGCCGGAGATGACCGGTCACAATTTGGTGGTGGCCAAATAGCGTTTCAACTGGCGGGGTATCGCGAGCGCGAGTTGAAAAAGGGCAAAAAAAACGATCGCCTCACGAAGAGACGATCGTTTTTTTAAAACGGCTGCGATTAAACAGCGTGTTTGGCTTCGGCGATGGCAGCAACGACGCGGTCGTTCTTTGCGCGACGCACGGCGCGTTTCTTTTTGTTATCTTTACCTTTATTGTGTCCCATAAATATAGAGACAACCAGACGGAGGCTTATGCCAAGTCAAATTTTGTCTAAAACGCGGTTCGCCGGATTGGGGGTGGGCATAGAAAATTTGAAATTCTGGCTCACAAAATACTAGAGCGCACCGTCTTGGATTACGGCTGAAATGAAAAAAGCCTGCCCGAAGCGGGAGTGCTGTTTTTTGAAATAAATGATTTTTTTGCCCGTTATCTACCTTTGAAGCTGACTTTTGATGCTGGCGCGGAGATTGAAGAGTGTGCTCGAACTCCAGAATATCGCTCTCCAGATAGGTCCTGAGGACGCCCCCGTTTTTTTGCTCAAAGATGTGAGCCTGCGTTTGGAGGGGGGCGGCCTTTTAGTCGCGGTTTTGGGGCCCTCGGGTTGCGGGAAAAGCACGCTCATGAAAGTGGTTGCGGGGCTGAAAGAGGCCACGGACGGAAGCGTCCTCTGGGAGGGGCGCAATCTGGCGGAGGAAGGCGATTTTGAACCGCACGAAGTGGGTTATGTGCCGCAGTTTAGCATCGCTCATGAGCGTTTGGAGGTGTGGGAGTGCATCGAGGATGCGGTGCGGTTGCGGTGTGGCGGTTTGAGTCGCGAGGAGGTCAGCCAGCGGGTGGACGCGATTTTGGAAGAGGTTGGCATGGATAGTATTTCGGAAAAGCGGGTGGAAGTGCTCTCGGGCGGACAGCGGCGGCGCTTGGCGCTGGGGATGGAGTTGGTGAGTTCGCCACGTGTGCTTTTGTGTGACGAAGTTACCAGTGGGTTGGACCCCAAGGCAGAGGACGAGATTACCGGGTTGTTGCGCAGCGCTGCGGATAAAGGGCGGACGGTGTTGAATATTACCCACAGTTTAAAGCACCTAAACTCGCACGATTCGGTGGTGGTGTTGGTGCAGGGTTTTCTTGCATACCACGCATCGCCCGCATACCTACTGCATTACTTCGGCATCAACCATCAGGAGGATCTTTATCCGGCGCTGTCTCAGCGCGCGCCTGAGGAGTGGGGGATGTCTTGGCAGAAGCACAAGGCTTCTTACGAGAAGTTGCCTGTGGGCAGCGCCGCGCAGGGAGTTGAGCGCGAGAAATCCTCCGAGGTGGAGCATCGGAGTGCGGGGTTTGCGACGCAGCTTGAAGTAGTGTTGTCGCGGCGCTGGAAGCTGTTTTGGCGCGATCCCGGCCAGGTGCGGTTGCAGTTGGCGTTGATGCTTGGATTTCCGTGTTTGGTCGTGGTTTTTGCGCTCAACGGACTGCCTGCCCTAAGGGCGGTGGCGGAATTGCCCGAGGATCCGCTCAAGCAAATGGTGAGCGATTTTTCTGCCAAGCTGGATTACTTGCGGGTGGGGGGAATGGTGTCGGGACTGATCATGTTCCAAGTGGTATTGTTGGCTCTGATGGGCGCCAATAATGCGGCTCGCGAGATAGCCGGGGAGCGGCTCATTCTGGAGAAGGAAAAGTTTTCGGGTCTCACCCCGCTGGCGTATATTGTCTCTAAGGTGGCGTTCTTATCGGTGCTAGTGGCAGTGCAAAGCGTTTGGATGTCGTTTTTCGTGCATCTCGTGGTGCAGATGCCGGGTGGCTTGCTCGCGCAGACGATGCTGCTGGTTTTGGTGAACGGGGCGATGACGGCGGTTTCTTTGGGGATTTCTGGCGTCATGGCGACGGCGGAACAGAGCTCGCTGGTGTCGGTGTATTTGGTGGGGTTCCAGTTGCCGCTTTCCGGGGCGGTGTTGGCGTTGCCGGAATGGTTGGGGGTGGTGACTCGTCCCCTAATTGCTTCGTACTGGGGGTGGGCGGGTTTTTTGCAAACGCTCTCAGACACCCGTTTTTACACTGCGGTGCAGGCGATGACGCAGACCCCGCTGGCCTCGGTGCAGATGGTGGTTGTGGTGCTGCTTTGCCAGGCATTGATGGGGGTGGGGTTGGCGTATTGGGGCTGTAAAGGAGGGCGCTGGGAATGAGTGACTCGCAGGTTGCCGATTCAGCGGATGCCATCACTGCTGCGAGCGGAAGTAACTTGGCCCTTGCGCTGCGCGTATTACCGCAGGGGCGCCGCAGCGATATGCGCGTGTTTTACGCTTTTTGCCGGCAGGTGGATGATCTTGCAGATGAACCGGGGTTGCCTCTGGAGGAGCGCCGGGCGGGGCTGCAGGCCTGGAGGGAGGCGTTGCTACGTGCAAATGCCGTTTCAGGCGAACCGCATGTTGCCTCAGCTTTGCGCCGGGTATTTGCAAGGCATTCAGTCCCTGTGGAGTGGGCTTTGGAGGTGGTTCGCGGATGCGAGATGGACTTGGCTGGAACTCGGTACCGGACTTGGGAGGAGTTGCGTGGTTATTGCTATTGTGTGGCGAGTGCGGTGGGGTTGGTGAGCGCCCGTATTTTCGGAGGAGCGGGTTGTGAAGTGTACGCCGAGGAGTTGGGGCTTGCGCTGCAAATGACCAACATCTTGCGGGACTCGGCGGAGGATTTTGCGGTATCGGGGCGGGTCTACTTTCCGGCGGAGGAATTGGCGCGGTTTGGGGTGGAGCCGGGGGAGTGGGTGAGGGGGGCGCCTGCGGGATGGGAGGCGTTGATGGCGTTTCAGGTGGACCGGGTTAGGGGGCATTACGCGGCGGCAGCGGCGGCGCTTCCGGCTTCGGAGCGGCGGGTGATGGTGGCGGCCGAGATTATGCGCAATGTGTACGGGACTTTGCTGGATCGGATGGAAAGCGACGGGTTTAAGGTGTGGAAACAGGCTTATCGGCTCAGCCGGAGACGCAAGGTTTGGCTTGCGGTGTCGGTGTTTGCGAAAACTTTGCTGGCCCGTTGATTTTTTAATCTCAACGGATTGCTGAAGCGTAATTCTGTGCGATACTGGGGACAGATATGAACCTGATGAATCGTTTTCTTTCGACTCACATCAATAAGAACTTCAATAAGAACTTGTTGAAGGTGCGTTTTTTTCAAACGCTAGCCCTCACTTTGGTGGCCACTATATTCACGGGATGCGAAACGCCTGGGGAGTCCGCCTTGGCGGGAGCCGGGGCGGGTGCTGCTGCGGGAGCGTTGCTAAAAGGAACGGGGCGTGGAGCGTTGCAGGGCGCGGCCATAGGGGGCGCTGGCGGCTATGTGTTGGGCAAGTACGGTGAAGGTGAGCGGGCGAAAGGTTACTCAGCGGGTCAGAATTCGACGGGTTATGCACAGCCGCAACCCATTTACGTCCAACCGCAGCCAGTGTATGTGGCGGCCTCTGAGCCGCGGTACCGCGAGTATCCCGAACGGCATCATCACTCCATCCCAATGGGCCGTTATTCCGGACGCTACGGGTATGTATATTCTCCCTACAGTGGGGAGTTGGTGAATGTGCGTGGGATTCCTCACGGGGCAGAGGTCAGGGATCCGTCCAGTGGTCGTATTTTTATCAATCCATGAGCCGAGCGGGGGCGTTGAATTGTTCCAGCTTGAAGTTGGGATGCCGACTTTGTTTGGGGATGGCTAACGGATTAGCCGTTAGCCCCGTAATCTCTCTGCTTGCCATTGCCGCTGAAAAATCCGAGTGACGCGTCTTTTCTAATGAGTGGACGCCTAGCTTGCCGTTATTTTCCCTTTTGTGTTTGAGAAGAGGTGGGGACGGGATGAGTTAAAAAAACCGATGACAAATTATACCAGTCTGACGCAATCTATCGCATAGACATGTCCAAGCGCAGTCAACTTTTTCTGCTCCCCCTCTCCGAGGGGCAGCCGCCCGGGAGCGCTTTAGTGCTCGGGCTTTTATTGGTGCCATTATACTCGCCCTTTGCGTGGATTCTGTTGCGTGAGGGGCCTTGGGACGAGCGGCGTTGGCTTCTGCTGAAATCGTGGCCTACGCTTCCGGGATTTTTGGTGCGCTCCTTGGTGTTTCTGGAGGGCAAACCGGAGTGGGTGAGTTATTCTATCATGGGGATGATCACGGTTCTTGTGTTTATCGCTCTGTGGCAGTTGGGGCGTTCGAGTTATTTTGGACTAGTAGTCGCCTTCTTTGGCGCGGCGCTTTTTTCGTCATGGAACGCTTGGATGGCGTTTCAAGCGTACTTGGGTTAGGTTGCACGGGGCATTAGCGTTTGAGAGGTTGCCTAGTTTTAATTGCCAAACGTGATGCATTTTCCGCCTCTGGACTTCTCTAAAATCCGCACGTTTCCAGTCGCGGAACGTTCCAATAAAGTTGCGGTGGAAGCCTTCGCTCGACCACATGTGCGTGGTGGAAGCTTTTCGGAGTTCTTTAACGCCCTTCCCTCGTTTTTGGCGGTGGAGGATTTGCGAGCTGTGGCGCTGGCCATTGCCGCGGCGGTGCATGCGGGGCGACCCGTGGTGCTAATGATGGGCGCACACCCCATCAAGGTGGGGCTTAACCCGTTAATTGTAGATGCAATGCGTCGCGGTATTTTCTCGGCGCTAGCCTTCAACGGGGCGGGGGCGATTCATGATTTTGAACTCTGCTTTCAGGGTGAAACCAGCGAGGACGTGCAGCGCGGCCTCAATGACGGTTCCTTTGGAATGGCGCACGAAACCGGGGCATTGATGAATGAGGCTTTTCGTCGGGGCGCGGCTGAGGGCTTGGGGGCGGGGAGGGTGTTGGGGCTTGCCACGGAGGGGTTTCCTAATCGCCACCTCTCCATTTTGGCCACGGGCGCGGACATGGACATTCCGGTGACCGTGCACATTGCGGTGGGAACCGACATCATTCACCAACATCCCTCCTGTGATGGGGCGGCACTTGGAGCAACCAGTTATTCGGATTTTCAAACTTTCGCCGCCGTTTGCGCCCAATTGGAGGGGGGCGTGGTGTTGAATGTGGGCAGCGCAGTGATCATGCCCGAGGTTTTCCTCAAGGCTCTGACCGTCGCGCGTAATCTTGGGCATCGGGTGGAGAAATTTACTACGGCGACCTTCGACATGACGCGCCATTACCGGCCCTCAGAAAATGTACAGCGCCGCCCGACTGCGTTAGGTGGGAAGGGCTTTTACTTGGTTGGGCATCATGAAATCAACCTGCCGCTGCTGCTTGCCGCGGTAACTGAGGCCCTTTAGCAAATGTTATGAATCGCACCCGTGTAAACCAACTCCTGCCCTCGGGCGCCCGGATTCTTGTGGTGGGTGAAATGATCCTCGATGAGTTTATCTGGGGCAAAGTTTCTCGGATTTCTCCAGAGGCTCCGGTGCCGGTGTTGGAGGTGGTGGAGGAAAGTTTCCATGCGGGAGGCGCTGCCAATGTGGCTCGGAATCTGCGTGAGTTTATTGAGCATGTGCAGATGTTGGGGCCCACGGGCGCGGGTCAGGATGCGGAAAGGTTGCGGGGGCTGCTTTTGGAGCGCGGCATTGAATTGCAGGAGGTGCTGCACGACCCGCTGTATCAGACCATTCGCAAGACTAGGATCGTGGCTAGAACGCAGCAATTGGTGCGCGTGGACCGGGAGAAAAAGCGGACTCTCGGAGTGGAAGCTCGCGAGCGGGCGATTCAACACTTTTGCAAACTGCTTCCCGAGCTTAGTGCCGTAATTTTGGAGGATTACGACAAGGGATTGTTTGACCAGACGTTTGCCGATGCACTGGTTGGCGCCGCCAAGGCTGCTGGAGTGCCGGTTCTGGTGGATCCAAAACCTTCCAACTCCGTGCAGTGGAAAGGTGTTACCGGAATCACTCCGAATCGTTCGGAAGCATTTAGAGCTGCTGGTATTCCTTGGAGCGAACCGGTGGAGCCTCCGCTTGAAGACTCTGCGTTGCGGGAAGTTGGCGCCCGGCTTTTGGAGAATTGCGAGTGTGTATTTGTTTTGGTCACGCTCAGCGAGCAAGGCATGATGTTGTTCCAACACGAATCGCCGCCGTACCACATTCCGACCAGGGCGCAGGAAGTCTTCGACGTGTCCGGGGCGGGAGACACATCCATCGCGGTTTTTACGGCGGCACTTGCGGGAGGTGCAACGCCCGTGGAGGCGGCGGAAATCAGCAATCACGCCGCGGCGATTGTCGTGGGCAAACTCGGTACCGCGACGGTGACCCGCGCCGAGCTGCTCGCCAGTTTTCCCGAGGCGTAGAGTTGATGTCCGAAGTTTTTTTTGTGGCAAATATTTCCGAAAACACGGCGCGATTTGAAGGCGTTGATCCAACCCCCGCGGTATTTATCGACAGGGACGGCACCCTGATGGAGGAAGTTCACTACTGTAACGACCCTTCACAAGTGCGCCTTTTGCCGGAGGTGGTCGAGGGGTTGTTGGAGTTGCGAGGAGCGGGGTTTCGCACGATTTTGGTAACAAACCAGAGCGGAATAGCGCGCGGGTTAATCTCTCTGGACCAATACGAGCGAGTGCATGCGCGGTTGTTGGAGTTGCTTGGTGGGGAATTACTGGATGCCACCTACATGTGCGGGGACTCTCCTGATGCGCCTTCCCTCAGGCGCAAGCCCGCACCGGGAATGCTGCTGGAGGCTGCTTCGGAATGGAACTTGGACCTCACTCGTTCTTGGATGATTGGGGACAAGACTATTGATATAGCCTGTGGCAACCAAGCGGGAGTGCCCGGGATACTCGTACTTACCGGGCACGGCCGTCAACAGGACGCGGTCGGGGCGCGTCACGTCGCGGAGAATTTTGCTGAGGCCGTGCGCTGGTTGCTGGGGCGTTGAGTTGCTCCACAATCCACGCGTCCATGGTGACGTGTTTGAAGGGTGGATTCGCAAATGGGTCAATGCCGCCGTTCTGGATTTGGGATCGGCGCGGTACTTGAATCGCCCCCCTCCGTGCACTGGGTTGCCTTCGATTCAGAGGGAGGGACGCGCACGCAAGTCTACCGGACTGGCAATCCGCTTAATGTGTCCGTCTAGGCAAAGACTTGTGATGCCGTTCGCTGGGTTAGTTACGGTTTTGGCAAAGAAGCGGCGCTCGTGAGATGTTATACCAAATCTTGAAGAAAACTGGTCCTTCTCTCACGGGACAGCGGAGCCACTGCTCCGCTTTGACGCTCCAAAAACTCAGACAGTCATTGCTGAGCTGGGGCTCCTTTCCTAGGTGCTGAGGTCTTTTAATCATCCATAAACCTAAAAGAGATGGCATTAGATTTAAACCGTTCCCGCATTTCGTGGCGGCCGGGTTGCGGTGCAAATTAACATTATAAAATGAAAGTCACGATACCAGTAATGCACTGTTTCAACAATAATTACGCACTTCCCGCGGGGGTTTCATTTTATTCCATGCTGGAACATGCAAATCCTAATTACGAATACAGGCTTTACGTTCTGCACACAGATATCACTCCAGAAAACCAAGCGAAACTACAGGAGACAACTTCTGGGTTTAAAAACGCATCTCTAGAATTTATTAATATGGGAAGTAGGTTCGATGATTTGTTTTTGAAAACAAATATAAAGAGCCACTACGCCAAGGAGATGTTTTATAAATTTCTTCCACCGAGTTTATTTCCCCAATACGACAAAATCATCATCACTGATGTGGATGTCGTCTGGCTTGGTGACATTTCTCTGGGATACTTTTCTTTTGAGACAAGTGAGGATATCTATTTGGCAGGCCACAGGGGAGGGGTTCTCAGGGGATCCTGGCTGGAAAAGTATGTGGAAACCAGCTATGGCGCAGACTTCACAAAAGAAGAAATCGAAAAGCTAAGTACAAATGCCTGTTATTGGATCTTTAATTTAAAAAAGATGCGGGCCGATGGCAAAGAGCGCGAGTTTATCGAGTTCGCGACTGAAAATGCGCACCGTATTCGTCAACCGGAACAAGATGTCATTAACATGCTCTGCTTTCCGAAAATCCGTCACCTTCCATTCCGGGCAGTGGTATGTACCTATATTTACGACCTATTCAAAACGGATGCGGATATGAACAATAATACAATTTATTCCGCAGCAGAATTAAGGGAGGGAATGGAGAATCCGGTTCAACTTCATTATGCAACTCATGTGAAGCCGTGGAAAAACACAGGCTGCACAAAATCTGAGGAATGGTTT